>WJLL01000041.1 GCA_014728535.1 Candidatus Portnoyibacteriota bacterium | reverse complement strand
TGCTGTTATTATACTTTCCATTGATTTAGGTTTTTCTGGCTTATCTATGTTTTTTTTCTTAAAATCTTCCAGTTTCTTTTGTCCTTCCTTTGGTGGAGGACCATATAGCTTATCTATTACTTGTTCTGGTTTGAGTTTCATAAGTCTACTAAAAAATCTTCTAATAATTTTTCAACGGTTGGAACAAGACTTGAAACGCTCTTGCAAGAATAACCATCTTTCTTGGGTCTTTGCCAAACCTCTTTAAATCTTTCCTTGTCGCCTTTACCAGCTTTTCCAATTTGTATTGCTTTAGTAATAACACCTGCCTCAACTAATGCTTTTTTTTCTTTTTTTGCTTGCCTAATATCATCGCTCCCCCCGTCAGTAATTAATAAGACTATTTTCTTTAAATCATTATTTTCTATCTTCCTCCTAACCTCTTCATCTATATTCTTATCTATCTTTGCCAAAGAAAGATAATCGCATGTAGAGCCAGCATCACAACTAGCAAGCCTTTTGCCAATCTTAACTCTTGTTTTATAGTCAATTGTGTCACTCATTTCTTTTAGCTCTTCGTCTTCAGATCCAAATCCTCTTACTTCTGTTAAAACATGTAAATTTAAGTTTTTTTCTTCTCTTTCTTCTTTTAATTTTTCTTCAAATTCAGCAAGAGCCTCCATAATTAAGATAGCGCACATTTTTTGTTCATAACTTTTTCCTCCTGGATAATTTTCCTTCATTGATCCTGACAAATCACAAATTAAACTAAACTCAAAATCACTTGGCTTATTCTCATCATGTTCTTCTTTTCTTATTTTTAATTGAGTTCTAGAATCTAAAACCCCGGACTTAGCATCAATGTATGCTTGAGTAATCATAGATGGATCTATAATTACTCCTTGATCAGTTCTTTCTTTTAATTTTCTCTTTATTTCTTTTCTTGTAGAAATAATTCTTTCAAAAATCTCTCGCAATGGCTCAATATATCTTTCAATCTTCTTATAGTTAGACCTGTAATTCTCAATCTCTTCAGCTGAAACTCCATATTCTTTTTCAAATTGATCTTTGGCCTTTTCTTCTGAACTCTTTTGCTTTTCCTTTATTTCTTTAATCTTTTTATCTAACTCCTCCTTTATATCATCTAAAGGAATTGGCTCTGGCATTTTATCATCAAAGTCATCATATTCGTCTTCAAAATAGTCTTCTTTTTTCTTAGACCTGCCCTCTTCCTGATCTTCACCTTTATCTCCGCCTTTTTTCTTCTTTTCTACATCTTCTTGGAAAAACTTCTCATATATTGGCTCAATAAAATCTCTTATAATTTCATAACGGTCTTCAGGATCAGCCTGAGGATCCGAAACCAAAGAAATCAAATCAGTGCCTTCTCCGTCTATATTTTTCAACTTTTCTATTTCTTTTCTTACTTTTGGATCTATTTCTAAGACTTCTTCCGGAACCATTTTCTCTCTTAACATTGTATAGGCAAATTGCAAATGAAGAGGAAGTGCAGAGCGAGATTTGTTATCAGATTCTTTTGCAGAAAAGCCCTCTTTAGGAAAAAGCTTTTCTTTGTATAAAAATTTTTTTGTTTCTTTGTGAGCAGGAAATCTTTTATCAACCTCCCGACCCACCATTATATCATCCAAGCAATTATACAAAACGCGCAGTCTGCGACGAAATTTTATTTTAGAAAACAGCTTGCTGTATGCTTCTGGATTCATAAGCCAATTTCTAAAATGCTCAACTTCATGACAGGTTGCCCACATAGCCTCAGCATCAGAATAACCTTTTTCATTAAAAAATTTAGGATCATAAGTAGCCTCTCCTTCTTCCATATTAATAGCCCATCTGTTTCCTTTTCTAAAGATTATTCCTGTATCTCCTGCATAATCTTCAATTGCTTTTTCATGTTCGTCAAAAAATTCTTCTGGAGTTATTTTGTCTTCAGAGCTTTTTTCTTTATTTTCTACTTTTTCTAAAAAGCTTTCTTTCATATTTAATCTATATTTATATTTAAAATTTTTTGTCTTAATTTAAAGGATGAACAATGTTTTAAAGCCCCAAGATAAGAATTTTGAATTTGAATTATTTTGTTAAAATAAATTAATCCGCTTTTATAGCCATGCAATCTATTTTCTATGTTTTTCAAAAATCTATTTTGAGTCTTGCTTCTTATTAAGATATTATTAGGTAAAACAACATGTCCTAAAAAATCTATTCCCCAATTTAAATTTTTTTAATTGAACCTTATTATTCGGCAAATCAAGCCTCAAATTATCTCTTAAAAATTTTTGAATTTTAAAATTATTGACTCTAAAAAATCCCTATCTCTGCAAACTATTACAAAATCATCATTAAAACGAACATATTTCTTAATTTTTAAAATATTTTTTATAAAATAATCTAGTTCATTAAGATAAATATTAGCAAAAAGCTGGCTAGTCAAGTTTCCAAGAGGCAACCCCTTTTGATCGCATCCAAAACTTTTTAATATCTTCTCAACCAACATCAAGGCCTTAACGTCTTTAATTTTTCTTTTGATTAAATTAAATAAAACGCAATGATCAATGTTATCAAAAAACTTATTAATATCACACTTTAAAGCCCAGCAAGTATAAGGATTATTAAAATATGCTTTTCGGCAAAATAGATTCAATCTCTTTACTGCTCTGTGAGTCCCTTTATTAATTCTCGATGAATAAGAGTCAAAAATAAAGCTTTTCTCAAAAAAGACCCCTAAATAATCAAAAACTATTTGGTGAACTACCCTATCTCTTACTTCTGCTTTATGAATTATTCTTTTCTTAGGATCATTAACAACAAATCTCTCATAAGCCCCATGCCTATATTCCAAGCCCTTCAAATCTTTATGCAATTCAAAAATATTATCTTCCAAATTATTCCAAAATTTAATCATATCTTCTTTTCTGGATTTACCTAGAGAAAATTTATCCCAAGCCCTAAAAAGATTTTTCAAAGAAACTAACTCACTATATATCATATGAAAAAATTAGAATTTAAACCATCTCTTGTTTACAAAATATATAAATTTTATCTTTCTACTTACAACAAGCTAGACAAATTGCCTAAAAAGAATAGATACTCTATTGGACAAAAAATAGAAAACAATATATTAGAATTGTTGGAACTAATAAATTTAGCTAATATCCAGATAAAAAATCTTCGAGAACCCATTTTGCACAAAGCATCAGCCAAGTGCAACCTTCTCAAGCTGCTAATAAGATTGTGTTACGACTTAAATTTATTTAATGAAAGACAATATATTTCCCTAGAAAGCCAGATTCAAGAAATAGGAAAAATGATCGGTGGTTGGATAAAATTTGCCAGAACACAATAAAAGATGTCTGAGGAGCGAGCCCCATTGTTAGAATTACGATTCGAAGGAGGATTAGAATTCACGTTGACCTGAGAATTGTCCGGATTCCAACAAGCATTCAAAATCTGGCCAGGTCCACTCCTCTATGTCGTCTTCTATTCTTATTCTCAAAAACAACCGCAGTCATTTTGTGCTCTTTTTTACAAAAAGACAACATGCCATCTTTTATTTTTTCAATCTCTGTACAGAAATTTTTCGGCGAGCCATTCTTAAAATATATATTTTAAGTGGTTTCATTAGCCGTTTTTTTTAAAATCCTAAATATTAAAAATTAAAATTCAATAATATTAAACTCAAATAT
>WJLL01000040.1 GCA_014728535.1 Candidatus Portnoyibacteriota bacterium | reverse complement strand
TGCTGTTATTATACTTTCCATTGATTTAGGTTTTTCTGGCTTATCTATGTTTTTTTTCTTAAAATCTTCCAGTTTCTTTTGTCCTTCCTTTGGTGGAGGACCATATAGCTTATCTATTACTTGTTCTGGTTTGAGTTTCATGATTAAGATTGGTTAGTTTGGTTTAATTTTAGAGCCAGAAGGGCTGTCTTCAACAGCATAACCCATCTCCTTTATTTCCTCCCTCAATTGATCAGCCTTATTCCAATCACCACTCTTTCTGGCTTCTTCTCTTTTTTTAACTAATTTTTCAACTACCTCGGGCACCTTAACTTTTTCTTTTTTCAGCAAATCTAAGCCAAAAACTTTATCCATCTCCTTAACAGCACCAATCTTGCCAGAGGCTTTTTTATCTCTAATCATATTCCATAAAACACTCAAAGCACCAGGCATATCTAAATCATCAAAAATACATTTTTCAAATTTGCTCAAATATTCCTTATTAACACTCCCATCATCTTCAATATCAGCCAATATATTCTTTAGTCTTTCATATCCATCCTCAGCACCTTTCAAGGCTTTTAAAGAAAAATTTAAAGGACTCCTATAATGAACATTAAAACACAAGTATCTAAAAGATAAAGAATTAAAACCTTTATCTTCTAATTCGCTGACAGTATACAAGCCACCCTTGCTTTTACTAATCTTTTCTCCTTTGAAAACAAGAAAAGCCCCATGTATCCAATAATTAACAACAGAATGACCAGCATAAGCAATGTTTTGTGCTCTTTCATTGGAGTGATGCACAGGAACATGATCCAAGCCCCCCGTATGAATGTCAAACCTTTCACCTAGGTGCTTTATAGACATAACAGAACACTCAAGATGCCAGCCAGGAAAGCCAAGCCCCCAAGGACTATCCCATTCTTGTTGTCTAATACCAGCTTTTTCAGAAAACTTCCATAAAGCAAAATCTGTAATGTTTTTCTTTTCTTTTAGATCCACTCTTTTTCCTGCCCTTAATCCTTCAACATCTAAATTAGCCATTTTGCCATAATCTTTAATTTTAGAAGTGTCAAAATACAGACCATCGCTTGTTTTGTAAACAAAGCCCTTTTTATCAAGAACTTTAATAAAATCAATTTGATCTTGAATATATTTACTGGCCCAAGTCCATACGCTGGGCTCAGAAATATTTAATTTAACAAAATCATCTTTAAAAATTTTCCAATAATATCTTGCTATATCTTTGGTTTTTTTACCCTCTTTTTCAGCAGCTTTTTCAATTTTATCTTCGCCAGCATCAGCATCACTAGTTAAATGACCAACATCAGTGACATTTATAATCTGCTTCACCCTATAACCTCCATATTCTAAAACCTTTTTTAATATATCAGCAAAAATATAGCTTCTGAGATTGCCAATATGCTGATAAGAATAAACAGTAGGGCCACAGGTATAAATACCAACCTGGCCCTTTTTAATAGGTTTAAAAACCTCCTTTTTGCGACTGAGTGTATTATATAATTTTATAACCATTTCTTTCTTTTAAATAAAACAATCATAAATGCTGTACCAAAAAGCATAAAACTCAATATTATCCAAAAATCGTGCCTTGTGCCTACAATGGGAAGATAAGTAGTATTCATTCCAAATATGGCAGCCAAAAGAGTCAAAGGAAAAACAATAACAGCAAATATAGTAAGAATCTTCATTATCATATTTGCTCTATTAGAAAGCATAGAATCATTTGCCTCCTGCAATGACTCAATTGTTTCTTTGTGATTTTCCAATAAATCCCAAACCCTCATATGATCTCCAATAATATCAGAAAAGTATGGCTCTAAATCGCCACCAAAATATTCAACACCTCGGACTTTCAAAGATTTTAAGATTGAGCTTTGGGGTTTAATTGTTCTTCTAAAATCAAGAATATCTCTTCTTATTAAAGAAATCTTTTCAACTAAACTTGCTTCTCCCTTACTATTCTTAGGTTTAAATATATTTTTTTCAATTCCATTTATTTTCTTAGTAATGTGATCAATCTGCCTTAAAGAGAATTGATTTAATTCTTCAAGAATGCAATGCAAAAGAAGAGCAGGGGAGTTTTGAAAATACAAATACTGGTTATCACTTCTGCATTTACCCCAAAAACTCTTCAAAGGCTCAATTTTTCCATACCTTATTGTAATCAAAGTATTTTTAGTAATAATAAAGTCTAATTCAACAGCCCTGGTTGTTTTTTCCTTTGTATCATAAATAGGGAAATGAAGGACCATAAATAGGTAGTGCTCATAATGCTCTACTTTTGGTCTCAAAGTAGGGGAGACCAACTCCTTTAAAACAACAGGATGTATGTTGTATTCCTTTCCCAAATGATCAATGTCTTTTTTGTCTGGGTCAATCATATCAACCCAAGTTAATTCTTGTATTTTTAGTTCATCCATTGTAATTATTCAAAAACGAAAATATGCAAAAATTTCCGCAATTGATGCTTAATTTTTCTAATTTAATTGTATCATATTAAGGAATAACAATAAAGAAGAGAAGCAAAAACAATTGACAAATAATAAAATAGATGATATTATATACACAAGAACAATTCGTTCTTTAAAAAAATAAAAGGAGGCTAAAAATGGCCGATGAAGAAAAAAAGGGCGTTGTAGTTGAAAGGGTAGAAACAGAAGAGGGTAAGAAAAACAAGAAAGAGCTGGAAGAGCTCAAGAATGGCTTTAAGAAAACTAGAAAAAAGATCTTAAAAGCCTTTTTATGGCTTACCATTTTTCTTGTTGTAGACCTTATTCTTGGAAAAACCATTAAATGGAAATTCACAATTTTCATTGAAAGTTTAACTGGAATTTCGCCTGTTTTAATCTATTTTTTAGACATTATTCTTTTGTTGGGATGGTATGCAACATACTCTGTTAAAATTATACAAGAGTATGAAACTGGACTAGTTCAGTTTCTGGGAAGATTTGCTGGAAAAGTTAATCCTGGTTTAGCGATAGTTCCTTATCCATTTTACAAAATACGCTTTGTTCAAATGTGGGAGAAGCAGGTAGATATCAGAAAGCAGAAAGTAGAAACTTCAGATATGATAGACCTACTCTTCAATGCCATTATTTGGTATAGGATCATTGATCCATATAAAGCCGTGTTTAATGTAGAAGACATATCAAATTCAATTGGAGAACTTATTCTTGGTACGATTAGAGATATTGTAGGTGAAATTAAAGCAGAAAAAGTCATTACTTCTCAAAAAGAAATAATAGAGCAAATTCAAGATAGGCTTGCGAAAGAAGGTGTTCAAGATGGTGAGCCTGGAGAAGAACAGATAAAAGAAGGATGGGGCGTTAAAATTAGGCTTCAAATCCAGGAAATATCTTTACCGGAGAACCTCCAAAAAGCCTACAATGAAAAAGCCGCTGCAGATGAAGAAGCAAAAAAAATAAGGACTATTAACAAGGCGATTAATGAAAGTGACCCAAGCTATAGAATCAGAATGATCGATGCGATAAGAGAAACGAGCAATGCAAAACTCCTTTTAGCAGGAAAAGACCTGCCCCTTATACAACAAATTGGAGGGGCCACTGAAGGAGGATAAAAAAACCACCGAGCCCGGGAAACAACCCGGGCTCTTTTATTTGACAAAAAAATCTAAATAGATAATAATGAAATTAGCAGTCTTGACATAAGAGTGCTAAAAAAGATAAAATAGAAATATGAGTGATCTCACAAAAAGGCAAAATAAAATAATGGCAGCAATAATGAAGGAATATATAAAAAGGGCGAAGCCAGTTAGCTCAAAGAGATTAACCCAGAAATACAACCTGGGATTCAGCCCTGCTACAATAAGAAATGAGATGAAAGAATTAGAAAAAATGAAATATCTAAAACAACCACACACATCAGCAGGCAGGGTGCCAACAGAAAAAGCCTATAGATCATATATCAAATCAATACAAGAAAAAGAAATAGAAATACCAGTAAAAACAAAAGAAAGAGAGCCAGAAAAAGCATTTAAAGAAATAACAGACAAATTAGCAGAATTATCAGGAGGATTCGCCTTTGGAGGAATAAAAGAAATGGATTCTTTTTACCAATCAGGATTCTCTAATCTCTTAAGAGAGGCTTTTTCAGAAGACGAAGAGATATACAAAGAAATAACAAAGATAATGGAAGAATTTGAAAAAAACTTCAACAGCCTATTCCAGCAAGTAGAAGAAGATGAAACAAGAATATTTATAGGAAGAGAAGATCCATTTAAAAAAACAAAAAATCTGAGCATAATCATATCAAGCTGCAAAATGCCAAAACAAAAACACGGCCTATTAGGAATAATGGGTCCAATGAGAATGAGATATGACTATAATCTCTCTTTACTTAATAAATTAAAAAAAATAATAGAAGAATATGAATAAAGATATTAATTACATACCAGAAGAAGAGGAAAACAAAAATAAAATAAAGAAAGTGAAAGATAAATTAAAAAACTGCGAAAAAGAAAGATCAGAATACCTAGCAGGCTGGCAAAGAGCAAGAGCAGATTTAATAAACTACAAAAAAGAACAAGAGCAAAAAATAGCAGACTATTACAGGTTTGCCAATGAAGGACTAATGCTGGAAATACTTCCAGTATTAGATAGCTTTGAAATAGCATTAAAGCACCAAAAAGACGAAGGATTGCAGCAAGTATATAATCAACTAAAAATCATATTAAAAAACAATGGCTTAGAAGAAATAGAAACAAAAGATCAAGAATTTAATCCAGAATTGCATGAATCAGTAGAAGAAGTAGAATCAAAAAAGAAGCCAGGAATAATAATAGAAGAAACCCAAAAAGGATATAAATTAAAAGGAAAAGTAATTAGAGCATCAAAAGTAAAAATATCAAAATAATAAAGGTCCTAAGGATTAAGAGATTCGAGCAAGGCTCGCTTTTCTAATCCCCAAGATCTAAAAACAATGAGTAAAATATTAGGAATAGACCTAGGAACAACTAACTCAGCCATGGCTGTGGTTGAGGGAGGTGAGCCTAGAATAATAGAAAACAAAGAGGGAAACAGAACCACTCCTTCTATGGTTGCTATGTCAAAATCAGGCGAAAGACTGATTGGTCTTTTAGCGAAAAGACAGGCAGTAACCAACCCAAAAGACACTATCTTTTCAACAAAGAGACTAATAGGAAGGAGATTCTCAGACGAAGAGGTGCAAAGAGACAAAAAACTTCTACCTTACGAATTAAAAGAATCAAAAGAATCAGGAGTAGAAGTAAAAATGGGAGACAAGTGGTACAGGCCAGCAGAAATATCTGCCATGGTTCTTCAAAAACTAAAACAAGATGCAGAAGATAAACTAGGAGAAAAAATAGAAGAAGCAGTAATTACAGTACCTGCATACTTTGATGATTCACAAAGAAAAGCAACAAAAGATGCAGGAGAAATAGCAGGGCTAAAGGTAAAAAGAATAATCAATGAACCAACAGCAGCTGCATTAGCATATGGACTAAACAAAAAGAAAGACGAACAGATAGTAGTATTTGATTTTGGAGGAGGAACATTTGATGTCTCTGTCCTAGAAGTATCAGAAGATACAGTAGAGGTAAAATCAACAGGAGGAGATACTCATTTAGGAGGAGATGATTTTGACCAGCAAATAATTGACTGGCTAGTAAAAGAATTCCAAAAAGAACAAGGAATAGATTTATCAAAAGATCAGATGGCTCTCCAAAGGCTAAAGGAAGCAGCTGAAAAAGCAAAGCATGAACTATCTTCAACAACAGAAACAGAAATAAACATTCCTTTCATAACATCAGATGCAAATGGACCAAAGCATTTAAACATCAAAATGACCAGAGCAAAACTAGAAGATCTAGTAGGAGATGACATTCAAAGAGCAATAGAAAAAACAAAAGAAGTAGTAAAAGAATCAGGATTTGAAATAAAGGACATTGATGAAATAATCCTGGTGGGAGGCCAAACAAGAATGCCTGCTATTCAAAAAGCAGTAAAAGACCTATTTAACAAAGAACCACACAAGGATATTAATCCAGACGAAGTAGTAGCAATGGGTGCAGCAGTGCAAGGAGGAATATTTCAAGGAGATGTAAAAGACGTACTTCTTTTAGACGTAACTCCTTTGTCTCTAGGAATAGAAACCCTAGGAGGAGTAATGACAAAGGTAATTGAAAAGAATACAACTATACCAACATCAAAAAGCCAGACATTCTCAACAGCAGCAGACAATCAACCATCTGTAGAAATACACGTGCTTCAAGGAGAAAGGCCAATGGCTGCAGACAACAAAACTCTAGGAAAATTTATTCTAGATGGAATTCCTCCTGCACCAAGAGGAGTGCCTCAGGTTGAAGTAAAATTTGATATTGATGCTAATGGAATATTAAATGTTTCTGCAAAAGATAAAGCAACAGGAAAAGAGCAATCTATAAGGATCGAAGCATCTTCTGGACTATCAGAGCAGGATATAGAAAAAATGAAAAAAGACGCAGAAGCTCATGCAGAAGAAGATAAAAAGAAAAAAGAACAAATAGAAGTGAAAAACAATGCAGACACACTAATATACAGCACAGAAAAAACTCTAAGAGACCATGGAGGAAAAATAAGTGAAGATGCAAAAAAAGAAATAGAAGAAAAAGTAGAAGAATTAAAGAAAGTAAAAGAAACAGACAATCTAGAGGATATAAAGAAAAAATCAGATGAACTGTCTCAATCAATTCAAAAAGTAGGATCAGAGATATATAAAGCACAGCAAGAAACACAAAAACAAGATGAGCAAAATCCAGACATCCAATCAAAAGAAGAAGAAAAGCCAGAAGAAGGAGAAGTAGAAGAGGACGAAGATAAGGAAGAAAAATAAAAAAATGGGCTGGCCATTTTTAAGCCAGCCCTTTATGCAGATGGAAGAAGGAAATTCTTCTTGATATAATAATAGCATAAGAATTAAGAAAATAAAAAAATGGAAAAAGAAAAAAAGGAAATTATCCTAGGATCAGCATTGATACTGTTAGGAATATTTTGCTGGTATTTCATAAAATATGTTTTTTATGTAAGCAATCTTTCAACTGCATGCTGGATATCAGGAATAATTTTATTCATTTTATGGGGAGTTTCTCTATTACTAGCAATGCTATTAATAGAAAATGAAAAAATATTGTATGGATCAATAATAATAACTTTATTAGCAACATATATATTTTTTAGCAAAGAACCATATTATTATCTTCTAACCCACATTATTTTCCTATTAATATTCTGGAGAGCAACAAAAAAGATAAAAAAAGATAAAGAAATAAGGACAGAGTTGCAATTAAAAAGAACATGGAAAAGGGGATTGCCGTCTGTAGTAACAGGAATAATATTAATAATAACAATGGTATACTATTTTTCTCCAGCTCTAACAGAAGTAAAACAAAGAAACATAGACTTTCCAAGACAAACATTCGAAACAGCAATAACCCCTCTAGAGGGATTAATTGAAAAGCGCCTTCCAGGAGATATAAGCTTAGATGACAATGCAGATGAATTATTAACCCAAGAACAAAAAGAAGATCTAGAAAAAAGCTATGGAGTAATAGTAGAAAAAAATGACACAGGAAAGGACGTATTATACAAACTAATTAATTTCCAATTAAACAATGCCACAGGCCCATATAGAAAATTTATTCCTTTCGGTCTGGCCATAGGACTATTTATTGGATTAAAAATAGTAAGCATAATATATATTATTTTAACTCTTCTAATAGCATCTATAATAACCAAGATGCTTATTAAAACAAAATTCATAAATAAGCAAAAAATCAAAAAGACAGCAGAAATTGTAACAATATGAGCAAAGACTACTACAAGCTCCTTGGAATAGACAAAAATGCTTCCAAGGAAGAAATAAAAAAAGCATATAGAAAATTGGCTCATAAATATCATCCAGACAAGCAGGGCGGAGATGAACAGAAATTTAAAGAAATAAATGAAGCATATCAAACCCTGTCTAATGATCAAAAAAGACAACAATATGATCAGTTTGGAACAACCTTTGGCCCTGGACAACAGGGGCAAGGTTTTAATTGGGAAGATATTTTTGGAGGTCAACAGCAAAATTGGCAAGAAGCATTCAATCAAGAATCAGACTTCGGAGGATTCTCAGATATATTCAGCAGCTTTTTTACAGGGGGAAGGCCAAGGAAAAGAAAGGGCAGAGACATAGTGGTAGACACAGAAATAACTCTAGAAGAAGCATATCAAGGAACAGAAAAAGAATTTAATCTAAGAAAAATGACGATATGTGATAAGTGCAAGGGAAGCGGAGCAGAACCAGGAACAAAAATGAAAAAATGCCCAACCTGTAAAGGATCAGGCCAAACTCAACAAACAAAAAGAACAGTTTTTGGAGTATTCAATCAAGTAACCACCTGTCCAAAATGCCAAGGAAAAGGACAAATACCAAAAAAGGAATGCACCAAATGCAAGGGAGAAGGAAGAATACAAGATACAGAAAAAATGAAAATAAAGATACCAGCAGGAGTAGAAGACAACCAAACAATAAGAATGACAGGCAAAGGAGAAGCCCCTCCTAAAGGAGGTATCTCAGGAGATCTATATATCAGAATTCATGTAAAAGATCATAAATATTTTACAAGAAAAGGAGACAATCTTCATTATTCTGCTAAAATTAGATTTTCCCAGGCAGTATTAGGAGATAAAATTGCAATACCAACTTTAGAAAAAACAGTTAAATTAAAAATACCAGCAGGAACAGAAGCAGGAAAGATATTTAGAGTAAAAAACAAAGGAATGCCCAGACTAAATGGAACAGGAAAAGGAGATCTGTATGTTAAAATAAGAATAGAAACACCTGATAAACTAACAAAAAAACAAAAAGATTTAATAGAAAAAATGAAAAAAGAAGGAATGTAAAATAAGCGGGAAAAACCCGCTTATTTATTTACCTTCACAAATATTGACAAAAACACAAAACAGTGATAATATAACAATATTCTTTCATGGTGAAAGAATCCCATGCTTCGGGGAAGAGGCAAAATTAAACTTCGGGCAATGTAGCCTGAAAGGAGGACAAAATGAGTAGCAAGTGGACGATTCAGGACTGGACTACTGGCGAGCTTAATGCCTTAGTTAAAAACTTGGGTGGAAATAAGGTTGCCAGAAAGATCCAGCGAGGAGAGGTAAAGATTAGTTTTGAGGATATCGTAAAGACGCTCTTCGACAAGCACGGTCGCCGAATTCCCAAAAATCTGCAGGCCTATGTCTGTGATGCCAGTCGGGACTTTCGATTGAATCAGCCCAAGTTGGACGAGGAAGTCGACTTTGCCAACCGCATTACGCGGTTGCACGGATGTCTGAGTATTAATACCGGAGTCACAGCCGAACAGTTGAAAGCAGAAACCGAACGTTTGCTGGCAATGATCAGGGAAAACTCCCAGATCGCCAATATCGCAAATGGTGTCTGTCTGCCGGTAGTTCTGCCCAAGCTTGTCACTAACGATCTCGGCGTGGAACTGGAGTTATATCTGGCTGGCGTCAACAACAGCTACGCCAAGACTTTCGGTGATCGGAAATTCTACAATCACCGCAAAGATACTCTGGCGAACGAAGTCAGCGTTGCTGACGGAAGTCGACATGAACAGCTCGTCAGCCGGATGAAGGAAGTCCCGGTTATCGGACTTCACTTTCCAAATCCGCTTCAGGGTTTTTCCATCAACGCCGACAGAGAGCAGATGTCAACTCTGCCGGAAGGATTTATCCTCTCTGGTATGGATACTCTCATCGCTATGGCGATGTATCCCGACATTCTGGCTCGCGACTGGAACACGCCCGGTCTGGACATGGCCGCTTTACAATGGCAGTCCGCCGGCTGCTCGCTCTACTTCGGGGCCCGCGGCGGCGAGCTCGGCTTCGCCCGCACGGACGGCTTAGCCATTGCCCTCGACTCCTCTTCTGGCGGTTTGCTGTTCCTCGGGTAGTGCCGGACTTTGGCACTTTGCCCCTTGGCTCTTGGATCAGGAACTTTGGTTCTTGGTTCTCGGCCGCATTTTCAAACATACGAGGTGTGACAAATGTTGCACCTCGTTTTTCTTTTTAAAATATGACAATATAAATATGGGAGTAGGCTAATGCAACCGGTCTTACGGGATAGCGGTTCGCCGAAACCCTAAATTTCTATTAACGCGTCAGAGTTTTGCGGTTCAAATAGGATCGCAAGAGAGAGCGCGAGAATTTAGGCACTACTTGTCTTTTTCTCTGGTTCAACTATAAGGAGCCGAATAAAATACAGGGGAAATATTACTTTTTAAGCTATTTCCCCGGTGGGTATGGATGGAAAAAGACAAAATTGTGGCAGTCCGCCGACTACTCGCTCAACTTCAAGGCCAATGACGACAAGCTCGACTTCGACAACACGGACAACCTGGCCAATGCTAATGACAACTATTCTGGCGGTTTGCTGTTCCTCGGGTTGTGTCTAAATCAATAAGGACCTCGTTTGGAGGTCTTTATTGATTATTTAACTAAGCGATCTCTGCCAGCCTCCCAACATTTTACCAATTTCTTGTATTCTTTTTTGCAGTTCAAAATACTTTTTGTCATCAATAATATCCAAGTCTTTCAATAGTCGGACGAACAACTTTAAAGCGTCAAACTTGGTGTTGGCTTTTTTAATTAATTCCAGCTTTTCCTCTCTGTAAGCGCAACTGGCTTCAAGTAAAAGCTCAAGCGTGGCAATAATATATATTTCGCATTTGGCACTCAAAGTATATTTATCCTTTTTGGGAAACAAAACAGAATAGCTGTAAAATATTTTATACAGCTCGTATAAATTTTTAATTATTGGAATGTCTGTATTCTTATGATCCATAATATTTATGATAATTTAATTAGTTTGGAAAATATTTTAACTTGTTGGGACGAGTTCAAGAAGGGCAAATCCAAGAAATATGATGTAATGGAATTTGAACGTTATTTGGAAGATAATATTTTTAAGCTTCATTCCGAATTGGCAAGTTTAACTTATAAGCACGATCCTTATATCAGATTTAATATCTATGACCCCAAACATAGAATAATCCACAAAGC
>WJLL01000039.1 GCA_014728535.1 Candidatus Portnoyibacteriota bacterium | reverse complement strand
TTTGTTTTAGCTTAGTTTTGTTTTTTACTTTTGTAATATCTCTTCCTTCTATGGTTTGTATTTTAAAATTCCCCTTTTCTTCTAGAATCTCTCTTATTCCTGGGAGTTTGGTGGCCTGGCCGCATAAAAAAATGGTTTTTGGACTTGTATTGTGCTTCTTTTTAAAGTCTTTTAATGTTATTCTTATTCCTTCTGCCCATGAAATAATGCTTGGTTTTAGTGTTTTTTCTATCTTGCTTTTTGCTTTTGGGCTTATTTTACTCTTACTGTATTTTTTCTTTATTGTTTCTGCTTGATTTATGTCTAGTTCTAAAAATTCAGCTAATATCCTTGTAAAAGAAAATCCTCCTAAGTTAAAGGTCTTTGTTTCTGCTGTCTCTCCTTGGTTTTTTATTAAAGTTACTTCTGTTGTTTTTCCTCCCATGTCTATTATTAAGAGATTTTTTTCTTTTTTCTTAAAATCTATTGAATTAAATATTGTTAATGAAGAAGAGGTTAGTCCGTATAATTCCAGATTTAAATTATTTGATATTTTATTTATTTGATTCAACCAATCAATATGAGTGTAATTGTTTAAAACAGAAATGCAGAGTTTTTTTCCTTTAAACCCCACTGGGTTTTCTATTTTATTTTCGTCAACTGATGTTTTTGTTAATATTGATGTTACTATTTTTGCTTTTGTTTCATGATGCCCTGTTTCTTTTGAAAATTCTTTTTTTATTTCTTCAAATGCCTTCCATTGTGTTTTCTGTATTATGTTTTTCATTTCAGGAATATCTATTTTTAAATCTGGATTGCTTCTTTGGTGGCAGAATGTTTGGCCCTTAGTTTTTATTATGCTTGATGGAAGGTTCCATAAAATATGTGTTGCTTTTATTCCTGCTTTCTTTTCTGTTTTTTCTATTATTTTTTCTATTTTTTCTTTTATTTCTGGACTTGTTAAATTGTTTTCAGATATTTTTAATTCTTCTTTTGTCCAGGATATTAAAATTGCCCTATTTTCTTTTTCTTGTATTTGATATATGAGGGATTTAATAAAATAGCTGCCAATATCTAAAGCGATAAGGTTTTTCGTTTTTGAATCACCTTTGAGTAAATTCATTTATCTTTTTAATTATACTATATATTTATATTCTACAACAAATTTTATAGATATACAAAAAGGAGCCTCGTTACGGCTCCTAATTTTAATCAAGTTGCTAACATCCTATGTTTATTTTATTCTAATGTTGCCTTTATTCTTCTTATTCCTGCACTGCTTGATTGTTCTTTTAGTATTTTAAATTTTCCTAAATCTTTTGTTGATTTAATATGAGGGCCTCCACATATTTCTGCGCTAAAATCTCCTATCTTATACACCTTCACCTTGTCTCCATATTTTGAATCAAACACTCCCATAGCATTTTGTCTTTTTGCTTCTTCTAGAGGCATCTCTTCTGCTTTTACAGGAATATCTTCCTGTATTTTTTTATTTACCATGTCTTCTACTTCTTTTATTTGTTCTTGAGTTAGTTTTTCTGGATGTGAAAAATCAAATCTTAATCTTTCAGAAGTAATATTAGATCCTTTTTGTATTACATGATCTCCAAGCACTTTTCTTAAAGCTGCTAAAAGAAGATGAGTTGCTGTATGTAGTTTTGTTACTTCTTCTGAGTGATCAGCTAGGCCTGCTTTAAATTTTCCTTGAGTTGCTGTTCTAGACAGATCTTGGTGTTTTTTAAATTCTTCTTGGAATTCTTTTTCATCTACACTTAGGTTTTGTTCTTTGCTTAGTTCTCTTGTCATTTCTAAAGGAAAGCCATATGTTGAAAAAAGAATAAATGCATCTTTTCCTGATATTATGTTTTTTGTTTTTTCTGATATTTTTTTGAATTCCTTTAATCCCCTTTCTATTGTTTTGCTGAATTTTGCTTCTTCTTTTTTTAATTGAGTTAGTATAAATTCTTTGTTTTCCTTTAATTCTTGATCTTCTGATGTGTTTATTATTTTTTCTGATATTGTTTTTGTGAATTCTTCTTTTATTCCTATCATTTTTCCGTATCTTATTGCTCTTCTGATTAAACGTCGCAAAATATATCCTTGTTCTGTGTTTGATGGCCTTATGTTTTTTTTGTCTCCTAGTATGTGAGTGGCTGCTCTTAGGTGATCAGCTATTATTCTTTCTGCTTTTTGGTCTTTCTTTTCTGACATTTCTTGTATTTGTTCTATTGTTGTTTTCAAAGGCTCTATTTCATATACAGATTCTTTGTTGTTTATTATTGCAGTTGTTCTTTCTACTCCCATTCCTGTGTCTACATTTTTTTGCTTTAAAGGCTCATATGTTCCTTTTTCTGTTTTATTGTATTCCATAAACACATCATTCCATATTTCTACCCACCTCTTGTCTTCTGTATTAAATTCTTCTGGCGTTGGCGTTTTGTCTGCCCAATAAAACATTTCTGTATCAGGACCGCATGGTCCTGTTTTTCCTGCTGGACCCCACCAGTTTTCTTTTCTTCCTAAGAATCTTATTCTTTTTCTTGGTATTCCAAGAGACTCCCATATCTTTGCTGATTCCTCGTCTTTCTTTACATCTTTGTCTCCTTTAAAACAAGACACTGCTATTTTGTTTTTATCTAAATTTAACCATTTTTTTGATGTTAAAAATTCAAGACTATATTCTATTGCTTCTTTTTTCCAATAATCTCCTAATGACCAATTGCCTAACATTTGGAAAAATGTTAGATGTGTATTATCTCCTACCTCTTCTATGTCTCCTGTTCTTATGCATTTTTGTATGCTTATTAATCTTTTTCCTTGAGGATGCTTTTCTCCTAAAAGGAATGGTACTAGAGGGTGCATTCCTGCTGTAGTAAATAGCACAGTAGGATCATTTTCTGGAATTAAAGAAGCTCCAGGAATTTGTTTGTGTTGTTTTTCCTGGAAGAATTTTATATATTTTTCTGTTAGTTTTTTTGTATTCATTTTATTTTATACTATAATTAAAATAAAGGAGGTGGTTTAGATGAAAAAAATAGTTATTTTTGCTCTTTTATTTTCAATAATTATGATATCAGACACAAAGGCAGAAGACAAGGATGATTTTGCTTACAGGACAATGGAGTTTTCTTTGGTTGGGCTCAATGCTCTTGATTCTTATTCTACTAGAGTTTTATTGAAAAGAGGGTTTTATGAAGAAAAAAATCCTTTAGCTAGGCCTTTTGTTAAAAATGATTTGACTTTTGGTCTGGTTACAGCCGCTATCTCTACTGTTCAGGTTTTGTGGTTAGAAGAAGTAAGAAAGAAAAACAAAACTCTCGGCTACATTGTTATGGGCGTGCTGATATTGGCTAAGGCATACGCCGTCTATCATAATTTCTCCCATTTTTAATTTTCTTAGGGGTTCTGTTTATACAGATCCCCTATTTTATTATTCCTCCTCCTAGGATTTGGTCTTTCTTATAAAATACTGCTGATTGGCCTGGGGTTACTGCTCTTTGTGGTTTATTGAATTCTATTAAATAGTTTTTATTTTGTTTTTTAATTATTCCTGGCGTTTCTTTTGTTAAATAGCGTATCTTAATATTGCATTTTGCTGGCAATTTTGGTTTAGTTATCCAGTTTGTTTTTTCTATTACTGCTTGTTTTTTGAATAATTCTTTATTGAAGTCTCCTTGGGCTACTATTAGAGCGTTGTTTTTAAAGTCTTTTTTTACTACATAAAAAGGGCCTATGCCTCCTATTCTTATCCCTCTTCTCTGGCCTATTGTGTATAATGGCAATCCTTGGTGCTCTCCTATTATTTCTCCTTTTGTGTTTTTTATTGGCCCCTTCTTTGTCTTTATGTTTTTTTTAAGAAATTGATTTAATGATTCTTGCACAAAGCATGCTTCTTGGCTTTCTTTTTTTTGATGTATAGACAAATTTTTCTTTTTTGCTATTTTTCGTATTTCTTCTTTTGTGTATTCTCCTAGAGGGAATATGGTTTTTTGGATTTGTTTTTTTGTTAGAGGCCAAAGAAAGTAGGACTGATCTTTTGTTTTGTCTTTTGCTTTTAGGAGAGTATTTTTTGTTGTTTTTGCATAATGACCCGTAGATATGTATTGATATTTTTGTTTTTCTGCTATATTGAATAGAAATTTAAATTTAATATGTTTGTTGCATTCTACGCATGGATTTGGTGTTCTTCCTTTTTCATATTCTTTTATGAAATAGTCTACTACTTTTTTTGTAAATTGTTTTTTTACATCTAGCACCTTTAGGGGTATATCCAGTTGTTTTGCTATTTGTTTTGCATCTTTTAATCCTGTTGTTGTTTTGTGCATAATTAAAAAAAGACCAGCTACATTGTAGCCTTTGTCTTTTAAAATAGCAGCTGCTGTTGAACTATCTACTCCTCCGCTCATAGCATGGATTATGTTTTTTTTATTTTCTTTCATGAGAGCTTAAATTATTTCTCTTCTTTAAGAGAGTTTTTGTTTTTTTTGTTTGGCTTTGATTTGTTATTCTACTGGCTTTTCTTTTTTCTTTGTAAATGCATTGTATAGCAGAGCTATAAGCCAGCCTCCAATAAATCCATCAATAAAGCCATATATTAATCCTAGGAATGCTCCGCCTATACTAATATTGTATCCCCAGTAAAATTGCTGTATTAAAACCATTGTATTCCCGCCTCCTTTTAATAAAATATATATGGTAGCAATAAATACTGATAATCCCCAGAGAATTCCTAAAGACAATCCTAATGCTTTTTTACTTAATTTCATTGTTTTTTATTTTGTTTTTTTTCGACCTTTATCTTTTTCTGCCCCTGAATATTGATATAAATATCAGGGGGATAATAAGCCATATTGTTTTTGCTATTTCATTGCCAAATATTTTAAGAGTTAAAGGGCTGAATGCACTTTTTAAGTCCAAAGGAAAAAAAGAGAAAGCTACGCATAAAGTTATTCCCATAAGAAAAGTGCTTAGAAAAAATACTTGGAACAAAGATCTTTCTCCCTTTTTTCTTACTGATGATTTTAAGAATGACCTATAAAATACCAAATATATTAATGCTGTTAATGCTAGATAAGATACTATTAAAATTACAAAATTTTCTTCTTGAGAAAATATTTGAGGAAATATTTTTTTAAAAGGAATTACAGTTATTAAAGCAAAAGATATATATGACCCCAGTAAAAGAAAAAATATTCTGCTTCTGCCCAATAAAACACCTAAGAGAATTCCTCCTCCTAATAAGAATAGTATTAAAATGATTTCCCAGCTGTTTATGCTAAATGTAGAAGCTTGAAGTAAATCTTCCATTGTCTTTATTATATCAAATTTTGAAAAGAAAAACGAGGCGCAACATTTGTTACACCTCGTATGTTTTAAAATTCGGCCGAGAACCAAGAACCAAAGTTCCCGATCCAAGAGCCAAGAAGCCAAAAGCCAAATTCCGGCACTACCCGAGGAACAGCAAACCGCCAGAAGAGGAGTCGAGGGCACGGGCCAAGAAGTCCGTGCTGACGAAGCCGAGCTTGTCGCCGCGGGCCTTGAAGAGGAGCGAGCAGTCGGCGGACCGCCATTGTAAAGCGGCCATGTCCAGACCGGGCGTGTTCCAGTCGCGAGCCAGAATGTCGGGATACATCGCCATAGCGATGAGAGTATCCATACCAGAGAGGATAAATCCTTCCGGCAGAGTTGA
>WJLL01000038.1 GCA_014728535.1 Candidatus Portnoyibacteriota bacterium | reverse complement strand
TCTTCAAATCAAAGGTTCTTTCAGAAAACAACTTCTATAATGGAACAACTGAATTAATTAATCATGCTTATGCTAATGCTGCAAATCATGCTTTAATTCAAGATTCAGCAACAATAGAGGTGTATAAAGAAGAAGATTTAGATAATCCAGAATTAGAAATAGATAAACTAACAAGGAATTTATCTAGAGGATCAAGCAACTGGACAAAAACAGTTTATGCTGAGCCTGGAGATGAAATAGAGTTTCTAATAAGGGTTCAGTCTATAGGAAATACAGAAGCAGAGAATGTAAGAGTTGAAGACGATCTTCCATCAAGATTAAATTATGTTCAAAATTCTACAACCGTAGATGGATATAGTAAATCAGATGGAATAACTTCTGGCTATATAAGCATAGGAGACATGTATGTTGGTGAAAGTAAGGAAATAAGATTCAAAACAAAAGTAGCTTCTGAAAATAATTTCAGCAGCACAATCACAACACTAACAAACAAAGCTTATGCTTGGGCAAATGATGTTTCAAAGATAAATGACACAGCTTATGTTAAAGTCCAAAAAGAAACAACTCAAGAAAATTACGACATTTCTATTAGTAAGCTAGGAAGGAATATTACTAGAAATCAATCTAATTGGGCGGAAACATCTTTAGCTAGCCCAAGTCAACAAATTGAATTTTCAATCCAGATAACAAACATTGGAAATCAAGAATTAACAAATGTCAGGGTCTGGGATGCTTTGCCTTATCAACTTTTAATGGTTGATGGAAGCACTAGAATTAATGGTGCAGACTGGGGTGGAGATGTTACAGGATCTGGATTAGATATTGGAACCTTAAATCCTGGCGAAACCAAAACAATTAAATTTATAGCCACAGTAGCTTCTTCAGAAAATTTCGGATCAGGATCTACTACTCTTATTAACACAGCTTATGTAAGCGCTGACAGAGTTGGCCAGCTTGCTGACCAAGCATCTGTAATTGTTAATAAGCAAGGAGAGGTCTTGGGTGCCACAACAGTTCCTACTGGTATGAATTTAGCTGGATTAATATTTGTTTTGATTATTAGTTTAATAGTCTCTATATTCTTATACCTTAGAATAAGAGAAGACAAACTATTAGACATGCAGGCTAATGGAGGAAAACTAGCAAAAGCTATTGCTAGTACATACTTCAAAACAAAGCTTGCTCTAAGAATAACAAAGTTAAGATTCAAGCAAATCTATTGGTAATAATATATATTTAATAACAAAAAATCGGAGCCTTAAAAAGCTCCGGTTTTTTATATATACAAAAAACAAAAAATCAACTAAAATGTTTTCTATCCATTTTTCGTAAAAACAATTCTAATTGAGAAGCCTTATACATTCTGTAGTTATTAACTGGATTCCTATAAGCCTTTAGCTTTCCAGTCCTATCCCAATTCCTAAGAGTCAGGGGAGTAACCCCTAATATTTTAGCTGCTTCTTTAATTGTATAGTATTTTTTTTGCATTTATGTTAATATATATTTAGAAATAACTTTATATCAAAATTCTTTTCTGATACAGTTATTATATAATAAATAATAAAAAAGTTTAAGGTTTTTAAGAAATAAGTCTGACTTATTAGAATATAAGTCAGGGATCATTCTTAAAAAAATAAAAAATATGGCAGGACTAAAAACATTTTTCAGTAATATATTCTTTTCAAAAAAGAAAGAAGAAACTTCAATACCGCTAGATAATGTTATCAAAAAACTCATTTACATTCTAGTAGTATTAATGCCTTTATGGTTTTTGCCTTTAGCAGTAAACCAGGTAGAAATTAATAAGCAAGCATTGCTCGTCTTGTTTGTTGTAATTACCTTTATTTTATGGCTAATAAAGGCATTAAGTCAAGGAGAGTTAGAATGGAAAAAAGGAATATTTAATATCCTTTTGGGAGTGTTTCTGATAGTAGCTATCCTTTCAACAATATTCTCTTTAAGAACATATGGAAGTTTATTGGGATGGCCAACACACCTAAGCGGATCATTGGTAAATATCCTTAGTTTTCTAGCTCTGTTTGTCTTGATTATTAATAACTTTAAAGGATTAAAAGAGTCATTTAATCTTTTATTTGCCTTCCTTGTCTCATCTACAGTTGCATCTGTGATAGGATTAATACAATTATGGGGAGGACATATTTTCCCTTGGAATTTCACTAAAACAATATCATTTAACACCATAGGATCAGTAAATACTCTAGGTATTTTCTCAGCAACTCTATTAATCCTAATAACAGCACTTCTTTTTGTTGTTAAAAAATCAAGAATGAAAACATTTTTTCTCTTGGTAGGATTATTAAACTTATTAATATTGCTTAGTGTTAATTTCTGGGTCTTATGGCTTGTATTAGCAATAGGAATGGCAGTAATTCTAGTATTTGGATTAATGAGAGTAGTAAGGCTAGAAGAAAGTGTTGGCTGGGTTGCTTTGCCAATGGCATTTTTAGCAATTTCATTAATATTTATGATATTTAGCCCAGCATTGCCAGCAAGACCCAATCTGCCAACAGAAGTAGGATTAAGTCAGAAAGCAAGCTTTCAAATTGCAAAAGAATCTCTAACAGAAAAGCCAATACTAGGAGATGGTCCAGAAACTTTTGTATTTAATTATACAAAACACAAACCAGAAACAATAAATCAAACTGCTTTTTGGAATGTAAGATTTTCAAACCCAACAGCAGAAATATATTCAATAGCAATAGACATGGGAATATTAGGCTTATTATCATTTCTAGCTTTAATAATCTTTTTTGCATTTAAAGCAATATCAGATTTAACAAAAGATGATAATGAAGGAAACATACTAAAAAGATTTCTTGACATTGGTCTTTTCGCAGCATGGCTGGGACTAGCAGTGTCTTGGTTTGTTTATCCGCAAAATCTTATGCTGATGTTTACATTTTGGTTATTAACAGCATTTTATGTTGCTAATGGTAATATATTAAAAGAAACAAAATATAATCTAAAGAAATCAGCTAAAGCTCTGCTAATCACAAGCTTTGCTTTCGTGGTAATGATTATTGTAATAGTAGGAATACTATATACAGAAGGATCAAGATATATAGCTGAAGCAAAATATAGTCAGGGAATTAATCTTATTCAAAGAGATGGAGAATTAGAAGAAGGTATAGAGAAAGTAATAAACTCTACTGTATTAAATCCATACGAAGACAGAACATATAGAGTGCTTTCACAATTATTCATACTAAAAATGAATAATGATTCACAAAAAGAAAATCTAACCCCACAAGAAAGATCAAGCCTAGTTCAAGTAGATATTGCAAATGCAATAAACTCTATAAACAGAGCAACGACCCTTTCTCCAAAAGATGTTTCTAACTGGCTAATAAGAGGACAGGTATACAGGCAAGTAATGGGATTAGTAGATGGAGCAGGTGATTGGTCTGTAAGAGCATTCCAAACAGCATCAGACTTAGAGCCAAAGAATCCATTCATATATATAGAATGGGGAAGAACAAAAATAGCTCAAGCAAATCGATTAACAGGCCAAACTAAGCCTGATGAAGAAACAAGGCAAAAAATAGAAGATTTATTGGATGAAGCTCTAAAAAAATTTGAAAAGGCAGTAGAATTGAAACCAGACTATTCTCCAGCTCATTTTGAAATTGCAAGAATATATGATGCAAGAGGAGAGCTAGGAGAAGCAATAATAGCAATGGAAACAAATAGAAGAATATTGCCAAGAGATACAGGATTAGCATTCCAATTAGGTGTCTTGTATTACAAAGCAGAAGAATATCAAAAAGCAAAATCCGAATTTATAAGGGCAGTAGCACTGGATCCAGATTATTCTAATGCAAGATATTTCTTAGGATTGCTATATGACAGAGAGGGAGATAAGGAATCAGCCCTTGACCAATTCCGAAGAATAGCTCAACTAAACCCAGACAATGAGCATGTAAAAGACATAATTGAAAATTTAGAGGCCGGAAGGCCAGCATTGGGATCTCCTGATCTTGGCCCACCAGAAGAGCCAAGCGATATCCCAATAGAAACAACACCAGAGGAGGACCAACAATAAAATGAGTATAGACGAGATAAAACAATTAATTAAGGAGGGCAAATTCCACAACCCTACCAAAGGAATTCTTGATTTAGACGGAGTCCTTAAAGAATTAATAAATTTCAAAAAAGAGGACAAAGACTCTGAATACAAAGTGGTCATAGGAACCGATTCCGAAGTAAGAAAAGAAGGGGTGGAATTTGTTTGTGTTGTTGCAATACACAGAATAAGAAAAGGAGGAAGATATTTCTGGTTCCCAATATACAAAAAGGGCAAAATGCAACTAAGAAACAGAATACACCAAGAAGCCACTATATCCCTAGCTCTAGCAGGAGCATTTCTAGAAAAAGAATTAGAAATGCATAAGATGAAAGCAGACATGAATCAATCAATAAATGACATTTTTACTCTTATGAGTAAAAACACAAACAACTCAAAAGAAGTAATTTTCAGTAACAACCTAGAGATCCACGTTGATATAGGAACAAAAGGACCAACAAATGCAATGATAAAAGAAATAGTAGGAATGATAAAAGGAAGCGGATTCTTTGTAAGAATAAAGCCAGAAGCATTTGCAGCTGCTAATTTAGCAGACAAACACTTGTAATATATGTGCTTATCTCTTCCAGCAAAAATACTCAAAATTAAGAATGAAAAAGCCATTGTAGATTTTAGCGGCCAAAAAGCAGAGGTTAGCATGATATTAATAAAAAATGCTAAACCAGGCCACTACGCTATAATCAACAATGGCTTTATTATCAAAACAATGCCTCCCAAAGAGGCAGAAAAAACAATAAAAGAAATAAAGGAGGTGACAAAATGAATGATAAGGGTTTAAAATTAGCAGTTCTTTATTCATATGGTTGTCCAGGTTCAAGAGTGCAAAAACACAATGATTTGTTTTTAAACTTCTTGAAAGGCAAAGAAAAAGACAAAGAAAAAGTAAAAAATGCAATAGAGTCACTTTTTAACTCTGCTTTTTACAAAATAATAGGCGCACAAATAGAAAAAGATCAATTTGATGAAGAAACAGCAAGATTGTATTGGACAGGAATACCAGAAAAAGAATTAATTCAATCTAATGGTCTTTGTTGCTTTCACAACTTTACAGTCCTAGGAGCAATACACAGAAATCCAAACATAGAAATAGAAAAGATAGATGATTGTAAAATATCAGTAGCCAGAATAAAAGAAATAAAAGACAAAATAACTGTATTCCACTATTCTCTGATAAAAAAAGAAGATGACACATTTCAAATAGCAGAAAGGTCAACAAGCAAGGAAATAGAAAAAGGATTTGTAAAAAAAGAAAATCTAAAAGAAGATGTCTGGATCACATATCACTGGAATATAGCCAGAGAAGCACTCAAGGAAGAACAAGCAATATGCCTATTAAGAAAAACAAAAGAGGCAATAAACCTATTCAACCAAAAAAATTAAATCCTGTAGAAAAATAAAATCTGCAGGATTTTTTTATATAAACAAAAAGTGATATAATAAACAGATGAGTAAGAAAAATAAAAAACCAGTGATAGCAATACAATCTCTAACATGCTGTGAAGGATGCCAAGTTTCAATATTTGATCTAGGAGAAAGATTTTTAGAATTTTTAACAAAAGTGGATATAGGGGATTTTAGATTAATAGAAAGCCTACCAGATGTAGAAGAATATGATATTGCAATAATAGAAGGAACAGCAATAACAAAAGAACAAAAAAAGAGATTAAAAGAAACAAGGAAAAAATCTAAATTCTTAATAGCAATAGGAGCTTGCGCCTGTTTAGGCGGAGTCCAAGAATTAAAAAACTACAGAAATAAGAAAGAAATAATAAGAGGAGTTTATCCAAATATAAGGGGGATAGATAATCCAGATATTAAGTCTGTAAAAGAAATGGTAAAAGTGGATTTAGAAATACCAGGCTGTCCAATAAATAAAGAAGAGTTTTTCAGAATAATAAATGAAACATTGGACAAAAACCAAGTGCCAAAAATACCACAAAAACCAGTATGTGAAGAATGCCCAAGAAAAAACAATAATTGCCTTCTTTTATTGGGAAAACCATGCTTGGGCCCAATAAGCCTGGCAGGCTGCGGAGCACCGTGCCCATCTAATGAATTCTTTTGCGATGGATGCAGAGGACCAAGAGAAAATATTAATTTAGATGCAATGAAAAGAGCATTAAAAATTAAATGCAGAATGGAAGATAAAGAAATAGAAATGCTATTGGAAAGATTTGGCAAAAGAAATGAAATGTATAAAAAAATAAAAAGAAAATGAAAATTAGAATTGATCATATAGCAAAAATAGAAGGACATGCTAGTTTTACAGCAGATATAGCAAAAGGCGACATGAAGTCAGCTAGAATTAAAATTGAAGAAGGAGCTCGTCTTTTTGAGGGAATTATGCAAAATAGAAAAGACGAAGAAATACCAGAATTAGGCAGTAGAATATGCGGAGTTTGTCCAGTAGTACATAGCTTAACAGGATTTAAATCAATAGAATCAGCATATAATATATCAGTGCCAGAACCAGCAAAGACCCTAAGAAAACTAATGATGATGGGCCAATTAATAAACAGTCACTCTCTTCATCTTTTCTTCTTTTCTCTTTCTGACTTTTTTGGCTTTAAAAGTGATTTAGAATTAATAAATGAATATCCTAAAAAAACAAATGATGCTGTAAAAATAAGGGATGTGGGGAATAGGATAGTAGAAATAATAGGGGGAAGAACAGTCCATCCGCTAACACCAGCAATAGGAGGAATGAGAAAAAAACCAGAAAAACAAAAGCTAGAGAAATTGCTTAAAGATTGCAAAAACACATTACCAAAAGTAATAAAATTAAGTGAATTTTTTAATCAATTAAAATACCCAGAATTTACAAGAAAAACAATGCATGCATCACTAACAAGCCAAGATGAATATGCAATATATGAAGGAAATATTAAAATAGACAATAAAACATTCAAACCAGAAGAATTCATAACTCATGTAAAAGAATTTCAATCATACGATAAAGTAGCAAAAAGAACAAAATTTAATGAAGAAACATATTTAACAGGCGCATTAAGTAGGATAAATAACAATAAAGAAAAATTAAACAAAGAAGCAAAGAAACTATTAAGCAAATCAAACATAGAAACTCCATGCCATAATCCATTCTACAATATCCTAGCTCAGGCAATAGAACTAATTCATTGCTTTGAAGAATCAATAAAACTATTAGAAAAAGCAATAAAAGAAGAAGAGAATATAAGAAGAGAACCAATGGGAAGAACAGGAAAGGGCATAGGCGCCATAGAAGCCCCTAGAGGCACTTTATTCTACGAATGCAGTATAGAGGACGGAATAACCAAGAAAGTTAATATAATAACGCCCACAGCGCAAAATATGGCCAATCTAGAAGGGGATTTAGAAGATTTTGAGGAAATGCATAACTTTGACAAGCTCTCTAAAAAAGAAAGACAAGATAAAATAAAAATGCTAATCAGAGCATATGACCCATGCGTAACATGCTCTGTTCATTAATATGCACGATTGGCACCTGGCAGAACAGGTTTTAAAAACTGTTCTGGATTATGCAAAAGAAAATAATTTAAAAAAAATCTCCAAGATAGACTTGGAGCTGGGAAGCATAACAGAGCATGGAGAAGAAATAATGCCGGAAAATTTAAAGCACAATATCAAAGCATTATCTCAAAAAACAATATTAAAAGATGCAGAAATAAATATTAAAAGAACAAAAGGAGATATCTGGAAATTAGTATCAATAGAAGATTAACTTAAATTATTTCCAACAATACTTGGATAACCATTAAGAATGTCATGACCTGACATTTCTTTTTTTCCTTCAATTTGAACTTTTTTCAAAACAAGAGAACCATTGCCACAACCAACAAGCAAACCTTTTTCATTTTGAAAAACCTTTCCAGCAGAATGATTTATATCAACAACATCAGCATCTAAAATCTTTATCCTCTTATTATCCCAAAAAGAATGAGCAACAGGCCATTTATGAAAAGCTCTAACTTTTCTTTCAATCTTTAAAGCATCATTTTTCCAATCTATTCTTCCATCCTCTTTTTTAATTAAAGAACAATAAGTGGCCTTAGAATGATCTTGTTCTTTTGCTTTCAATTGGCCATTAATCCATTTAGGAATATTATTAATTAAAATATCAACAGATAAATCAGCAAGATTATTTTCTAAATCTT
>WJLL01000037.1 GCA_014728535.1 Candidatus Portnoyibacteriota bacterium | reverse complement strand
CTGTTTTAATTATTTCATTCCTTATTGCTTTTAATATTCCTTTAAGGAGGCCTCTTAAAGAAGAAGATGAAGAAGATGAAAGAGAAAAAATTTCTAAAGGAATTAAGGGGGTTGGTTATGATGAATCTAAAAAAGCCTCTGGTTTTATGAAGGGGATTTTGAAGAAGCCGAGCTTTGATGTTAAAGATGTTAATGAAGAAGAGGTAGAAGAAGAAAGTCCTTCTAAAAAAGAAAAAGAATCTCTTATTCCTACTTCTATTACTAATGTAAAAGACTATAAATTTCCTCCTCTAGATTTATTACAAGGAGATAAGGGCAAGCCTTCTAGTGGGGATATTAAAGCTAATTTGAATATTATACAAAAGACATTGGAGAATTTTAATATTCCTGTTGAAATGGGAGAGGTTAATGTTGGCCCTACTGTTACTCAATACACATTAAGGCCTGCTAGTGGTATAAAGCTGTCTAAGATTACTGCTTTACACAGAGACCTGTCTTTAGCTTTAGCTGCTCATCCAATTAGAATTGAAGCTCCTATTCCTGGACGATCTTTGGTTGGTATAGAGATTCCGAATAGCACTGCTACCATGGTTAGGCTAAAGGATTTGTTAAAGAATTTTGATTATAAGAAGAATGGCGGTGCATTAAATATTGCACTAGGACGTGATGTGGCTGGTAATCCTTCTTGGACTAATTTAGCAAAAATGCCTCATATGCTTATAGCTGGTTCTACTGGTAGTGGTAAGAGTATTACTATTCACAGCATTATAACTAGTCTTTTATATCAAAAATCCCCTTGGGAATTAAAGTTTATATTAATAGATCCTAAAAGAGTAGAGCTTCCTTTGTATAATGGGATTCCTCATTTGCTTACTCCTGTTATTGTTGATTTAAGCAAGGTGATAAATGCCTTTAAATGGGCTATAAAAGAAATGGAAGAGAGATATCAAATTTTGTCTGAGGCAGGAGCAAAAGATATTGCTTCATATAATGAGCAGGTTGCTAAGAATAATCCCAAGGAAATGCTTCCATATATTGTTATTATTGTTGATGAGTTGGCTGATATTATGGCTGCTTTTGGAAAAGAGGTTGAGGGCGCTATTGTTCGTTTAGCTCAAATGGCCAGGGCTACTGGTATTCATTTGGTGTTGTCTACTCAGAGGCCTTCTGTTGAGGTTATTACTGGTTTAATTAAAGCTAATATTACAGCCAGGATTGCTCTGCAGGTTGCCTCTCAGGTTGATTCTAGGACGATATTAGACATGTCTGGTGCTGAGAGGTTGTTGGGCAGTGGTGATATGTTGTTTTTAGCTGGTGATGTTGGTAAGCCAAAGAGAATTCAAGGTGTCTTTGTTTCTGAAAATGAAGTAAAAGATATTGTTAAATTTTTAAGAAAACAAGGTGGTGATGTTGAATACGAAGAAGAAATTACAGCTGCTCCTGAAGAAAGAAGAGGCGTAGAAAAAGGAGAGGTTGCTTTAGATGATCCTTTGTATGATGATGCTAAAGATTTAGTTATTAAAACAGGTAAAGCCTCTGCTTCATACTTGCAGCGTCGTTTTAGAATAGGGTATGCTAGAGCAGCTAGCTTGCTTGATATGTTAGAGCAACAGGGTATAGTTGGTCCTTCCGAGGGTTCTAAGCCAAGAGAGGTTTTAGTTGGCAAAGAAGGGGAGGTTAAAGAAGAATCTCTTGGCGATTTAGATGATACTGTTAAAGCAAACAGAGAAGAGGAATTAAAGGAAATACCTATTCCTCCTGAAAAAGAAGAAGAGGATTATGAAGAAGATTAAATTAAAAGTTACAGACAAGACCATTGGTCCTGTTAAAAAAAGAATCTCTTTTAATATAGGGGGATGGAAGATATTTTTCTTGGTGTTGGGTATTTTTGTTGTTTTATCCTCTTTGTATTTTTATAGCGAAATAAGGCATTTAATTAAAGAGCCTAGTTTAACAATCAATCAACCGCCTACAGACATTACTACTGCTAAAGATATTGTTAAAGTATCAGGAGAAACTGATCCAGGATCCTTTGTATTAGTTAATGGCAATAGAATAGGAATTACTTCTGATGGCAGTTTTTCTGCTCAGGTTCAGCTATCTGCTGGTGTTAATATGATAGAAATAGAGGCGGTTAATAGATTTGATAAAGGGAGGAAGATGATAAGAAAAATAATTTATATGACTAAATAAATATTATGGCTAAAAAGAAAAAAAATGATGATAAAATTAAAAGCTTAGAAGAAACTGTTTCAGATCTAAAGCAAAGATTTGGAGAAGGTTCTCTTATGAAATTGGGAGAGGCTAGAAAAGTAGATGTAGATTCTATATCTACTGGTTCTGTTTCTCTTGATATTGCTTTGGGTGTTGGTGGTGTTCCTCGGGGAAGGATTATTGAGATTTATGGTCCTGAGAGTTCTGGCAAGACTACTTTGGCTTTGCATGTTGTTGCAGAGGCTCAGAAGAAAGGAGGTATGGCTGCTTTTGTTGATGCTGAGCATGCTCTTGATCCTGAATATGCAAAAAAGATTGGAGTTAAGGTTAATGACCTTTTAATTTCTCAGCCCGACAATGGAGAGCAGGCCTTGCAAATAGTAGAGTCATTGGTTAAATCTAGATCAATAGATGTTATTATTGTTGATTCTGTTGCTGCCCTTACTCCTTTAGCAGAAATAGAAGGGGAGATAGGAGATCAGCATATTGGTTTGCAAGCAAGACTGATGTCTCAAGCTTTAAGAAAATTAGGATCTTTGGCTTCTAAGACTGGTTGTATTGTTATTTTTATAAATCAGATTAGGATGAAAATAGGTGTTATGTTTGGTAATCCTGAAACTACTCCAGGAGGAAAGGCCCTTAAATTCTATTCTTCTGTTAGAATTGAATTAAGGAGAAGGGCTCAAATTAAGAAGGGAGACGAATCTATTGGCAATAGGGTAAAGGTAAAGGTTGTTAAGAATAAGGTGGCTTCTCCTTTTAAAACTACTGAGTTTGATATTATGTTTAATGAAGGCATTTCTTATGAGGGAGATGTTATTAATGCAGGTGTTAAATATGGAGTAGTTAAGAAGTCTAATGCGAGTTATAGTTATGATAAAGAAAAGCTTGGTTATGGATTGGAAAAGGCAAAAGACTATTTAAGAGAAAATCCTAAAGTTACAAAAAAAATTATTTCTGATATTAAGAAAGCACTTAAAGAGCAATAGAGATTATCGTTTTTGTATTAAAAAACCCGGATATTTAGTCCGGGTTTTGTTTGTTTGGTATAAGATATACGGGGGATATTATTATTGCAATTGTGCTTATAATAATATAGTCTTTTGAGGTGAGTACTCCTATTGTTAATATTATTATCCCTATAATTCTTTTAAGGAAAAAGTTCTTTTCTGATTTATTCACTTTTCCTCCTTTAATAAAAGGATAGCATGGTTATGCTATCCAGTCAATTACATTTAAGGATTATTTACCTAGTGGTAAATGGCATCAATCCCATTGCTCTGGCTCTTTTTATTGCCTTGGCTACCTTTCTTTGATGTTTTGCGCATGCCCCCGTTTTTCTTGGGGGTTTTATTTTTCCTAGATCATCAATAAAAATAGACAGGGTGTCTGTGTCCTTATAGTCTATGTCTTTTATGTTTTTTCTGCAAAAATAGCAAGTTTTCATAGTTTTTAGAATGGTATATCTTCGTCTTTAATTTCTTCTTTTGTTTCACCAGAATCATCTACTTGGATTTCTGGTACTTCCTCTTCTTTTTTTTCTTTCTTGTTTTGTTCTTGGGTTGTTGATCTTGGGCCCATTTGCATTGATTCTGCTACTACTTCTGTTCTGTATTTTGTTTCTCCTTTTTGGTCTTGCCAGTTTCTTGTTTGTATTCTTCCTTCAATCATTACCAATCCTCCTTTTTGAAGGTATTGGTTGCAGATTTCTGCTAGTTTGCCAAAGGCAACTATGTTATGAAATTCTGTTTGTTCTTGTTTTTCGTTTGTTTCTGGGTTTGTCCAGAATCTATTTGTGGCTATGCCAAAATTAGATACATCTTGGCCGCTTGGTAGTGTTCTTGATTCTGGATCTCTTGTTAGTCTTCCGATAAGAAAAATTTTATTTAAATTCATAATTATTGTATTGACTGATAATAGAAAGCGAAAAATTTTCGAAAAAAATTAACAATCAATATTTATTATATTTCTTCTATTATTTCGTCTAGTTTTTTGTCTAGCTCTTTTTCTTTTTCCTTCTTTTCTTCTTCTGTTTGTGGTTTTGGTTCTGGCTTTGGTTCTTCTTTTGGTTCTGGGGCTTTTTTTGGTTTTTCTTTCTGTTCTTTTTTCTTGGGCTTTTCTGGTCTTGGCTCTTCTTTTGGTTCTGGAGTTTCTTTGAATTCAGTAATTAGGTGTCTTAATATTTCTTGATTTGTTTTTAACTCTTTTGATAGATTACTTATTTTGTCTGGTGACATCTTTATTATTGATGTTAAAAATAGTCCTTTGTGTTTCTTGTTTATGGGATAGGACAAGTCCTTATTTTCTTCTTTTTTGAATTCTATGCTTCCTTCGTGGCTTTCTATTGTTTTTTTAATTTTTGCTTTTGCTTGATCTAAATCAGCACCTTCTTTTTCGGGAAGGAGTATTATTGTTAATTCGTATTGTTTTAGGTTGTTTTCCATGATTATATGTTATCTTATCAGAAATGAAATCTCTAGTCAAATTTTATTACAGCTTTGCTCCTTTCTGTTTGTGGGGGTTTCTGGATACTACAATGTCTTATCATTTATTGCTTAAATATCAATCTTGATCTAGTGTTTGAATGATAGATTGGGCATGTTTTGCTACAATCTATCTATATCTTAAATTCTAATATATCTCCATCTTTTATTGTGTATTCTTTTCCTTCTGTTCGTATTTTCCCTTCTGTTTTTGCTTGCTTCCATGTTTTTGATTGAATTAAATCTTTGTAATTTATTACCTCTGCTCTGATGAATTTTTCTTGGAAATCAGTGTGGACTATGCCTCCTGCTTCAGGGGCTTTTGTGTTTTCTTCTGCTGTCCAGGCTCTTGTTTCTTCTCCTCCTTTTATTGTGTAAAAGGTGATTAGGTTTAGTATTTTGTAGCAAGTTTTTATTAATACATCTAATCTGCTTTCTAGATTTAATTCTTGTTTTTCTTGTTCTGACAATTCAGACATTTCCAGTTCTAGTTTCAGATCTAGAGGTATTGTGTTTTGGGGGAGAGCTTTTATTGCTTCTAATTCATCATCTGTTCCTTTGCTGTTTATTAAATAGATCATTGGCTTTATTGTTAGCAGGCTTAGGTGTTTTATTATTTTTATTTCTTCCCCTGTTAGAGTTGTGTCTGATATTGGTTTTCCTTGATTGAGATGTTGTTGGAGCTTTTCTATTAGTTGTTTTTCTTTTAGGGCTTGTTTGTCTCTGGCTTTTATATCGCCCTCTATTTTGTTTAGGTGTTTTTCTAGAGTTTCTATGTCTTTCATTATTAATTCTGTTTCTGTTATCTCTATGTCTCTTTGTATGTCCAGAGTATCCTCTATGTGTTTTATATCTTTGTCTTTGAATGATCTTATTACATGAATTACTGCATTTACTTCTCTTATGTGGGCCAGGAATTGGTTTCCTAGGCCTTCTCCTTTATGGGCTTTTTTTACTAGGCCTGCTATGTCTACAAATTCTATTGCCGTTGGTGTGGTTTTTTTTGGTTGTATTAGTTCTGATATTTTTTTTAATCTTTGATCTGGGACTTGGACTATTCCTATGTTTGGATCTATTGTACAAAAAGGATAATTAGAAATATCCACCTCTTGTTGGGTGAGGGCTTTGAATAGAGTAGACTTTCCTACGTTTGGTAATCCAATTATTCCTATAGAGAAACTCATTTGTGTTTATTATATCATATTTTTACTATTTTTTGATATTAAGGTTGACGTGTTATTTTTAATATATTAAATTAAAAGACATGGAATAAGATTTTTAAATAAGCTCTTTATAATTAAACTTGTTTATTAGAGGAAATCAAGTTTAAAAATAAAAAAAATCTATCTTGATATCTCTTAGGATAAATATAAACAAGATAGAAAACAGGAGGACTATTGTGTTAACACAAAACTTAAATCCAGAAACAAGGAAATTTTTGGAGCTAAACCTTCCAGAAGATGATTCCTTAGAATTACCACCTCACTTTCAGGGCCTTCGTGCAAAGCCCAATGTTCCAGCAAGAGTTCCTCATAAGTCTGTATCGGAAGAAATCAGAGAATTTATGAAATGTAGCGTTTGTTTACCAACCGGAGAAAATGAGGCAGAGGGTGGCTGAAGAACTATTATATATTTTTTTAAATAGGCGAAGTAAAAAATACTTTGCCTATTTTTTTTTGAATAACATCTTAAGGTGATGGGCGGCAAATCCTCTCCTCTTTTTTTCTGCAAGCAAATAATATTTTTTTGCCAGAGATGGCTTGTTTAGTTGTTTGTATATATTGCCTATGTGTAATGCATTTAATTTAGTGGGGCATTTTTTAAATGCTTTTTTATAAAAAGGAAGAGCTTCTTTTGGTTTGTAATTTTCTTCTCTTATTCTTGCTTCTGATAAATATGCATGCATGGTATTGGGGAATTCCCTTATAATCTTCTTATAATATTTCTTTGCTTCTTTTTTCTTTTCTTCTTTGTTTTTTAGGAAGCCGATGGTAGCTAGGGTTAAAGCTATAGTATAGTAGTTTGTTGGAATTTTCTCTTTTATTTTTTTACGGGCCAATTTTTCTGCCTTAATTAGATCTCTTTTAGAAATTAATTCTTTGACTTCTGGATCTAGCTCTGTGCAATTATTGACTTTTTGTTTTTTATTTGCCATAATTTATATTATAGAATATTTTTAAAAAATATTAAAGGAGAAAAAAATGAAAGAAGTTCTTATTATTAGTGTTGAGAATGATCCACACGCCATTAAGGTAAAAGAGGCGATAATAAAAAAAGATTTAAGGCTAGACATTTTATTGTTAGCCAATTTCCCTTAGCAGAAAATTTGTCCTTAGAAGTCTTGCCGAATGGAGATTATGTATTAAGGGTTTCTAATGAAAATGAAAAAGAAGGGAATGCTTGTTCTTTTGGTGCAGTATATTGT
>WJLL01000036.1 GCA_014728535.1 Candidatus Portnoyibacteriota bacterium | reverse complement strand
GCTAGGAACAGTCTCATATTCCAAGCCCTGGACAACAGATACAACACGACCAGAATCAAAAGAAATGCCATGAGAGGGAACAAAAACAACATCAAGCTTGTCTTTAATTAAATCAAAGCCAAGCCTAAAGCTGCTCCAGCCAAAGCCAAGAGGCCACCTAACAACCCGAATAATATAATCATCAAAGCCAGAAACAGGAAAAGGAGTGTATAAAAAAAATTGATGATCACTAAAACCATCAACCAAAGGAAGGCTCTTCAACAAAGAAGAAACATACTCCCCTATCCCATTGTTGGGATTCTCAAGATTCAAATTAGCAACAATGCCAATCTTCATACTATTTTTTACTCATTATACTCCTTTTATAAACATCTAGATTCTCTAAAGCTATCCCAGTACCCTTAGCAACGCACAATAAAGGATCCTCAGCAACATAACAAGGAACTCCAGTAGATTTCAAAATTAATTCATCAATCTTATCCAACAAAGCACCACCGCCAGAAACAATCATCCCCCTATTCATAACATCAGCAGACAACTCAGGCGGAGTATCAAACAAAACCATCTTAATAGTCTTTATTATCTCTTCTAATTGATCTCTAATTGCCTCCACAACCTCTTTATTAACCACCTCTATAGTCCTAGGTAATCCCTCTACTAAATCTCTTCCCTTAACCTCTATGCTACCTCTCTCAGGATTAGAAACAGCGCTCCCTATCTGAACCTTAATCTCCTCAGCAGTCCTCTCGCCAATAGCTAAATTATGTTTCTTCTTAATATAGTCTGCTATAGCTTTATCTATCTTATCACCGCCAACTTTGGCAGAAGCACAAGACACTATGCCACCAAGAGAAATAACAGCCACCTCTGAAGTGCCACCACCAATATCAACAATCATATTGCCAGCAGGAGAATTAATAGGAATACCAGCGCCAATAGCAGCCAAAACAGGCTCTTTAACAAGATAAGCAGCCTTAGCTCCAGATTGAACAGCTGCCTCTATAACAGCCCTTCTCTCAGTAGAAGTAATTCCAGCAGGAACAGAAATCATAACCTCGGGCCTAAAAAAGCGAACCCTCCCCTCTGCTTTGCCAATAAAGTATGACAACATGGCTTGAGTAACCCTATAATCAGCAATAACACCATCTTTTAAAGGACGAGAGGCAACAATAGTATCAGGCGTACGCCCAAGCATTTCTTTAGCCTCATTGCCAACAGCTAAAACGCGATTGTCTTCAATTGAAACAGCAACAACAGAAGGCTCATTAATAATGACCCCTTTACCAGGAACATAAACCAATGTATTTGCTGTTCCTAAATCAATCCCTATTTTCTTAAGAAACATAGATTTAAAAAACTTAATGGTCTAAGTTAAATAATATGATATTTAAAATTTCTTGGCAAGATAGTTTTTAAGTGATAAATTAAAAACATGACCAAAATACAAAGAAGAATCGCATTCTATATTTTCCTAGCATTATTTATTATCCTAGTCCCAACAATCATCCTATACGCCCTAGGATATTCTTTAAATACAAAGGATATGACAATCAAACCAACAGGAGGAATATATTTAGAATCAGAGCCAAAAGCACAAATATATTTAAATGAAAAACCAAGAGGAAAGACACCGAGATTTATAAAAAGACTTTCACCCAAAATCTACAACATCAGGCTGACAAAAAAAGACTATCATCAATGGGAAAAACAAATGACAGTAGAAGAAGGAATTGTATCAAAAGCAGAAAACATTATTCTTCTTCCATTAAATCCTAAAATACAACTAACAATAAAAGATAAAATACAAGCATACACCCTAATAAATGATGATATAATCTATGCAACCAGCCAATCTATAAACTATCTAGACATATCAAGAAACCAGGAAGAAGAAATGGCAAAAACAAAAGAAACAATAAACAGCATAGCAACATCACAAAACCAAGAATACTTCCTCATCCAAACACCAACAACCCACCTCCTCCTAAACAGAAAAACCCAAACAACAACTGATTTAAATCAAATAATAAAAAAGAAGTCAAAATATTCAATAACAGAAATATCAAATCCAAAATTCAACAATAATGGAGATAAAATATATTTCTTATCAAAAAATAATCTCTATTCAATAACAACAGAAAACTTAACTCTATCAGAACCATTAAAGCAAAATATATTAAATTACACAAAATATAAAGATGGAATAATATATTTAGAATATTTTACAGGAAAAATATATGAATTAGATTTAACATCCCTAGAATCATCAGAAATATCTAATCAAGTATTCCCAAGCTTGACCACAGGAGAATGGAAAATATCAGAAAACAACAAGAAGCTACTCTGCCAAAAACAAAATTCAATAGAAATAGTATATCTAGAAGAAACAACAGAAGATTCAATGATAAAAAAGAAGGGAGAAATACAAACCATACAAATAAAGGAAAAGATAAATGAAGCAGAGTGGTATACAGAAACAAATAAGCATATATTAATATCAACGCCAACAGCAATACTCTTTACAGAATTAGATTTAAGACCGCCAAGAAACACAATAAACTACATAACAACAGAAAATCCAAAAATAGAATACAATCAAGACAAAAATATACTATACTTCCTAAGCCAAGAAAGACTGTATCAGACAAAAATATAAAAAGCCGGCAACCCCGGCTTTTAAAAAATCAAAAAGGAGCAAATATCGCAAAATTCTCCGTCGCAATTTCGACTTTTTTTGGCCGAAATCACAACTATGAAGAGAATAGAGGGTTTATGATCACTCCTCTTGCTTGCCCTAATTCACCCCTAAGAAGTAGGAACAAGTGGGTGAATTGTGATCAGCGATATTTACTCCTTTTTAATCCCCTTCTCAAACCAAGAAGAGGCTTGTATAATTATTTTATCAATATTAAAAAAAATGTCAATAAAAAGGCCCGGCTTTTAACCGGACCAAAATGATTATTTTCCAATAGCAATCTTCCTCTCAATCTTTACACTCTCTTCCCTCACGCCAAATACTTTAATATCTTTTGCATGATAATCCTTTTCCAGCTTCTCAATCACGATATTAATGCTTTCTAAAGAAATAAATCCTCCGAGAAGAAAATTATCTTTCATTTCATGAACTTCTGGCCAATATCTTTCCCATTTTCCCATGTCGTCTTCAAACATAACTATGTATGCATCAGGTTCCCTAATATCAATCAACTCACACTCGCAATAATCAAAGATCAAGCTCTCTATTTGCTTTAAAAGCAATATATTCTTTTCTATCCACTCAGCAGCTTCAGCAGCCAAAGAACCCTTCTCTTTCAAAGCATTTATCAAATCTTTTGTTTTAACTGAATAACCCCTGTCATAAGTAACTTTTTTCCTAGAAAAAATTTGAAAACCATTAATAGCGCTTGTAAAAATCTCGAAAACAGGAATCTCAAGTCCAACAAATTCTGTACGCACCCACTCAGGAATATCTCCTAACGGAACTCTTATAATTCTTATTTTTTTCAAAATAACCTCCTTTGATTTACTAAATAAACATTATCAGTAAACAAAAAGGCTGTCAAATAAAAAGAGCAGGCTAACAACCTGCTCTAAACAAAAGAATTATACAAAGAATAAACAACAAAAACAACAAAAGAAAGAACAAAAGAAATCAATAAAATAAAATCAAGCCAGTACTTTATTTTTTTCATCAAAACCCTCCTTTTTAAGCTAAATTAACAATATCAAGCAAAAATAAGAGAATCAAGCCCCTGCACCCTTCAAAGCATCATGGCATTGATCGCAAGAATAACCATCAGGAACATTATCAATGATGCCTAAAATAACTTTTTTTAATTTTTCAATATTTTCTCCAAAAACCTTAACAACCTCATCAAAACTAACAGCCTCAATCCCCTTTTCTCCAATCAAACCAACATCATAGTCTGTAACCAAAGAAATATTAAGATAACAAATTTCTGCCTCACGAGCAAGAACATTCTCAGGATACTGGGTCATATTAACAACATCCCAACCCATACTAGTAAACCACCTACTCTCTGCAGCACCAGAAAATCTAGGCCCTTGAACAACAACAGCAACACCAGAAGGATGAACATTAACTCCAATATCACGACAAGAAGAAAGAGCTAAATCACGTAAAGAATCACAATAACAATCAGCAGAAGAAATATGAATAACCTTATCTTTATCAAAAAACGTATTTTCCCTGCCCCAGGTCCTATCAACAAAATCATCACATAAAACAAAATCGCCTCTCTTGATATGAGACTGCAAACTACCAACAGCAGTAGGAGCAATAATCACACCAACACCCAAATCCTTAAAAGCCTGAATATTAGCCCGATAATTAATCTTATGAGGAGCAATCTTATGCCCCCGACCATGACGAGGAAGAAAAGCAACCCTCTTCCCAGCATAATTACTTAAAAACACCTGATCACTAGGCTTGCCATAATCAGTATCAACATGAATCCACTCACCTTTATCAAAAAACTCATAAAGCCCAGATCCTCCAATTATTCCAATGTCTGCTCTATTTTTCATAATTTAATAAAGAATTTATCTCATAATCCCCCAGCTTTTTCCTGCCACCTAAAAACCCCAACTCAATCAAAAAACTAATACCAACAACACTACCGCCACATTTCTCAATAATCTTTAAAGTGGCCTCCATAGTACCACCAGTAGCCAAAACATCATCAACAATAAGAACCTTTTGGCCAGGACTAATAGAATCCTCATGCATTTCTATAGTATTAACAGCATATTCTAAAG
>WJLL01000035.1 GCA_014728535.1 Candidatus Portnoyibacteriota bacterium | reverse complement strand
GATTAAAAGAATATCCTTTATGAATTATAGGCAAAAAACGAACAAAGAGTGATAATAAAAATATTAAAACTAATATTATAATTAAATATTTTTTAGGCAAATGCTTCTTTTCTCCAAAAAAGTTTTTCCTTATTTTTTTAATAATAAAAACAATGCAAGATATTGTTTTAAAAGGCAAATAACTTATAAATAAAAGACTCCAGCTTATTAAAGACTTAGATTTCATTTTTAATGATTTTTTGAAGTGCTCTCTTGCTATATAATATTTATTCTTATCGCTCTCTTTAATGGCTTTACGTAAAAATTCTAAACCATATTTTTTATAGTTATTAGCCATCCTGCTTTCTATCTCTTTTTTCGATTCTTCTTTTTCTGATTCTTCTAGTGGCTTTTTTTTGTTTATTAATTTTACATAATCTTTTTGAGCCTTGTGTTTACGCATGGAAATGCTTTCTTTATGCATTCTCCATTTGTATAAAACATCTTTAAGGTTTCTTACTTTGCATTTTTTTGCAATTCTAATAAACAAATCGTAGTCTTGAGAATATTTTATTTCCTCACGATAACCTTTTACTTTTTCTAATATTTTTTTTCTTATCATCACTGAGCCGTGAGCAAAACAATTCTTTTTAACTAGACCTTTTTTTATTTCTTTATTTGTTAACGGAACTATTTTTTTGAAAATTACTTTATTATTTTCGTCAATATAATAAAAAGTTGTTCCTACTAAGCAATAGTCTTTATTTTTATCCAAAAAATTAACTTGTTTTTCTATTCTGTTATAGGCAGAAATATCATCTGCGTCCATTCTTGCAACATATTCCCCACGAGCTAATTTTATGCCCTTATTTAAAGATTTTGTTAATCCTATATTTTTCTTATTTTCAATAAAAACAATTCTTGGGTCTTTATAGCTTTGAACAATTTTTTTACTCGAATCCCTTGAGCCATCATTAATAATAATAAATTCAAAATCCTTAAAAGATTGATTTAATATGCTCTCAATTGCGTCTCTCAAATATCTTTCTCCATTATATACAGACATTATAATTGAAACTTTTGGCTCGTTTTTTAACATATTTATATTTTGATATATTTTTTATAATTTTTAAACCATAATTCCAAGCAAAGCAAGATCCAAACCTTATGTGCATAACTATACTTTTCTTCTGGCGCTCTATAAAAATCATTTATTATTCTTGAGATATATTCCTTATTTAAAAATCTTTTTATCTCTAAGTTTCTTTTTGAAAGAGTTTCAAAAACTAAATTCTTCATATCTTTTTTTTGCAGCCAATTATAGACAGGCCCTCCAAACCCTTGTTTTTTTCTATGTATAGACTTTGGCAGAATATCCTCAAATGCTTCTATTAAAATTCTTTTCCCTTTTGATCCTTCAAATTTATAAGACCAGGGCAATTTAAATACAAACTCTGCTAAATGATGGTCTAAGAAGGGGTTTCTTAATTCTAAAGATGTCATCATTGAAGACCTGTCTAATTTAGTTAATATATCGCCTGGTAAATAATTTTTAATATCAAAGAAATTTATTTTTTCTATAGCTTCTTCGCCTGATTGCTCGTGATTAAGGAAATTTTTATTTAAATAGCTTTCTCCTCCCCACAGTTCCCTTCTTTCGTTTCTCGAAAAATATTGAATACTTTTTATATATTGATCATAAGGATCGTAAAAAGCTTTTTTAATTCTATTAAAAAAATGGCTTCCTAAAAATTTACTATACCAACCATATCCCAAAAATAATTCATCTGAGCCATCCCCCCCAAGAGCAACCTTTATTTTATTTTTAGAAAATTGAGAGATAAGAAAAGTGGGAATATTAGAAGAGTCCGCAAATGGCTCATCATAGTACTCGCTAACCTTCATAAGACTTTCAGTCAAACCTTTCTTTATTTGAATTTCATGGTGGTTGGTGCCAAATTTTTCAGAAGCCTCTTTAGCAAAAGGGAGTTCATTAATGTGGTTTTCAAAGCCAGCAGAGAATGTATTTATTTTCTCAGAAGAGTTTTTCTGCATTAAATAAGCAATAATTGTCGAATCAATTCCTCCACTCAAAAACAATCCTAAAGGAACATCTGCTCTCATCCTTCTTTTGACTGCATTTTCAAACAATCTTCTTATTTCTTTTTTTGCCTCTTCTTTACTGATTTTTATAGTATCAAAAGAGATATTCCAATACTTTTCTTTTTTTAATTTATTATTTTTGTATATTATTGAGTGGCCCGGCTCCAAAACATTAATATTTTTAAATACTGTTTTGTGAGCAGGTACGTATAGCAAGCTTAAATAGTTATCAATTGTAGCCTGATCTAATACTCCTAATATTTTTTTTGAAGCAAATAATGATTTAATTTCAGAAGCAAAAAAGAAATTTCCGATATTGTCTTTTGTATAATAAAAGGGCTTTTGACCAAACCTATCTCTTGCTATAAAAAGTTCTTTATTTTTCTCACTCCAAATAGCAAAAGAAAACATGCCATCTAAATGTTTTGGGGTTTCTTTTCCATATTCTAGATATGCTTTTAAAACAACCTCTGTATCAGAGTTTGTGTAAAATTGATAACCTTTTTTTGATAATTCTTTTTTTAATTCAATATAATTGTAAATTTCTCCATTTAAAACTATCCAAATATCTGATTCTTTGTCTTTCATTGGCTGATTGCCAGTTATTAGATCTATAATTGACAACCTGGCTTGGCCTAAAATACACTTTTTAGAAAAATAGTAGCCCTGATCATCTGGACCACGACCCTTTAAAGACATAACCATTTTTTTAATTATATCTCTATTCTTATAATATTCTTCTAATTTATTTCCTGCTATACCACAAATCCCACACATTTTTAAAATAATTATTAAATCTTAAACCAATCACTAGGAATAAGATCTTTTGTATTATATTTATTAATAGCAAACCATCTTCGTGGAACAAAGACTTTTTTGTCTTTATTGTCAGATAGCCAAGCTCCCCACCAACTAAAAGTGCTGTTTGCAATAATGTGGTGGTTGCATTTGCTTAACAAAATTAATTCTTGATAATCCTTTAATTTATAATTGCCAGAAATAAAATGAGCCTTGCTTCCTATTTTTAAATTCTTTTCTGCCCACTGAATATCATCAGAAAAAATAAAAAATTCCACATCAGGATAAAGGTTTTTCATTTTTTTAACAGCTCGATAATAATAATCTAGCCCACACAAGCCATGAATTCTCTTTGTTTTTTTGTGAGTTGCATAATCCCCTCTCCTGATGTGCAGTGATGCTGAATCTACATTCTTAATTTTTTTTATTAAATCTTTTTCTATAACGTTGTCAAAGCATTGCTTTAAGGTAAATTCTTTTTTGATTAAATCTTTTATATTATTAAAATATTTCTCACTTTGCCAATAACCTTTTACATAAGCATTGTCAGGTATTTTTAACATGTTTGGGTCAAAATAAAAATAACGCTCCCCTACAACAGAACGCTTATAATATGGTTTAAATTTTTCTATTAACTTTTTGGCTTTTTCTTTTAAAAGATTTATTTCATGCAATGATGCAATGT
>WJLL01000034.1 GCA_014728535.1 Candidatus Portnoyibacteriota bacterium | reverse complement strand
TTGCAATTCTTCTTGAGCAGCTTTCTCAAATAAAGACTGAGAAAAACCAAAACTCAAAACAAGCAATACAATCAATAATCTTTTCATTCTTTCCTCCTTTATTTAATTCCACTATATCATATAAAGTATTTTTTGTCAATAAAAAAAGCGCCATCTTGGCGCATCTAAAAACCAATCCCCTGCTATTTATTTAAAATTCAAAACTAAATTCTCTAAAGCAAGCTTTTTATTGACATTGGTACCCAAAACCAAATCACGAGTCTTCTCCACCTCTTTAATTATCTCTCCTATCCGACTAATAGAATAATCTTTGTCATCAGAAAAAAGCAAACTACGAAACCAAAACAAACAAGAATCAAGAAAAGAAACAATCTCTTCATTATTCTTAGAAATCTTACCAATAAACTCAGAAGCATCACTAAAGGAACCACGAATAATATCTACATGCCTAGGATCAATAAAACTATCAGCAACCTCACTCAAACAAACACCCCTAAACCTAATATGCTCTAAGCGAGACAAAATAGTATCAGGCAGAAAACTGGGCCTAGAAGCAATTAAAATCAAAACAGTATTTCCTTTAGGCTCTTCTAATGTCTTTAAAAGAGCATTAGAAGAATTAATATTCATTGCCTCTGCCCCCTCAATAATAGCAAGCTTGTATAAGCTATTATATGGAGACAGGCTTAAATGCCTTCTGGCCTCTCTGATTTTCTCTATTTTAATATCTTTTCCCTCAGGAACAATATGCATTGTATCAACAGAACTAACCTCAAGAAACTCTGCTAACCAAAAAGCCACCTTCTTCATCTCATCAACATTTCCACCAAAAAAAAGATAACCATGACCCAGCTTATCCCCTTTAACAGCGCTCTTAAAAAAATCAATAATATGACTGTTCATACAAAAATATTTTACCATATTACTAAATTATCAACAAAAATAAAAAGAGGCTTAGCTACTTAACTAAGCCTCATTAAAAAAACTAGCAGTAAACCCAGTTGATCCTTAGCTTCAAGGAAATTTCGCAATTACATCTGCTCTCTATTTCTTTAACCTTTTCTTTAACCTTCTTTGCCCTGCAAATTTTTTCAAAGGTCTGTCTTATTTTGCTTTCAGTTTTTTTTTGTCTTCAGGATCTCTTAATATACGATTTATAGAGAAAACAATAGATATCCCGTCTATGGAAGAATCGTATTCAAGGCTATCTTCCTTAAGATCCCCCCGAAAATCATAGGCATCAGTATCCACATCCACCTCTCTCACTATCAAGATTTTCAAGGTATGAATTAAACGGCCAAGAATAATTTTTTTGTCTAATTCATTAAAATTTTCTTCTAATCTCAACAACAGGCGATCAATTTCCTTACGTTCTTTACTCAATTCATCTCTTGATTTTAAAACACTCTTTAAATCCAAAACACCCTCCTTCAAAACACAAGTAAATTTATCCAAAATCTTTCCTCTTACAACCTCCTCCCTTTCAGCAGGACATATCACCAAAAAACTAAAAGTACAACACTCAGAAGAGAGACCAGTAAAAACAATCCAGGTACTGTCTCCATCTTCAATTTCTTCTGACAATTCAGCCAAAAGACCCCTTATCTTCTCTTTATCTAAAGACTCTTCACAGGGAGCCTTTCCAACCTCTACCTTTAAAGTCTTTACTTCCATTTTGTCTATCCTTACACGCACTTCAAACCTCCTTTTTAAGATATGTTAAAAATATCACAAAAAAAGACAAAAAGTCAAATAAAAAAGGCCCGCTTAATACGAGCCTAAAGATTTAAAATGGAATTCGATAGAAAGAGGACATGATTCATTATATTTTCTCTGTATCTCTTCTGCCCTGTCTCTAACAACCCTTTTTCGAATAATTTTTTCAACAGTGTTTTTTACTGTCTCCTTTTTCTCTTTAGGAGCAGAAAAAACAACTAGGATGTAAAGTTGAGCAGAAAAATCTTTTTCCCAAACAATGTCACGAACTCTTTCAAGCATAAAGTAGCATCCATCTAATGCCAGTCCTTCAATTCCAAGTTTCTCAACTTCCTTCCCTATAATCTCTTCCAAGCCATCAAGATCTTTTTGCCTCTTCTTTATAATAAGATCCCCTTTTTCCCTTATTTCAGGTGTTTTAGGATATCTTGCTAGCAACGAAGCTAACTTATTTTTCATTTCAAACCTCCTTTTTAAGATATGTTAAGAATATCACAAAAAAGACAAAAAGTCAAATAAAAAAGGGCACCCTATGGATGCCCAGAATTTTCTCGCAATGCTTTATTAAATTCTGAATTAGAATTAAACACACTACCCTCTTTTGGAATTTTAGAACCAGAACCATAAAACCTTTCATCTTCTTTTCTTCTTAACTGGCATATGTAATTCAGCCTTCTTCTCCCTTTCTTTAAATTCATTAATAGCCTCCCTTAATTCTTCAAGAACCCTATTATTAAACAAATACCAAGGAGTCTGCATTTCTTCCCAAGATAATTTCATCTTCCCTCCTCATCTAAGGCCTTGTCCCAATCAACATCAGCCCAATCCTTTCTTAAATTCTCTACATCTTCAGCAAAACCATCTCCAATACTCCACTCTCTATCACAAAGATCAACTCTTCTCTCATACCAACTTCTGGGAAAAACCATCAAAACAGAACCAATGCCTTTAAAAAAATTAGAAAATATTTTCAATGTGCCCTCCTGTAATAAGGATAACAAAAATTAATTCCCAATAAAATCTTTAATCTCTCTCTCAAATCTATCACGCCCAAACTTATTAGCATGCTTCCAAATAACAGAAGGATTATACTCCCTCTCCCGCATTCTCCTAATGCCATCAGATAAGACAGCAGGATGCTGAATATCAAAAAACTCACCAGTAACTCCCTCAACAACAGTCTCCAAAGCACCCCCTTTCCTAAATGCCAAAACCGGCTTACCATGACCCATGGCCTCAACAGGAGCAATACCAAAATCATCTTCTCCAGGAAATAAAAGGCCAGAACAAGAAGAATAATATTTACGAACAACATCATCAGGCTGCCAACCTAAGAATTTAATATTTTTCCTACTCTTCCTCTCCAACCTACTTCTCTCAGGACCATCGCCAATAATAACTAAATCCAGTCCAGACCTATTAAAAGCATCAACAGCAATATCCACCCTCTTATACCTCCTCAGCTGTGAAACAATCAAATAAAAGCCACGATCAACAGAAGAAGGAGAAGAAGAAATATCTACAGGAGGATAAATAACAGAAGAATCACGACGATAATATTTCCTAATCCTATCTTGAACAACACGAGAGCAGCTAATAAACTGATCCACCCGCTCACTAGCCTGCCTATCCCAAATCCTAAAATAGTTCAACACAGGATTAGAAAGAGAACTATCCCACAAATATCTAGTAGGACTATAGCAATAACAAACATGTCTAGTATCAACTCGAGTAATCACGCCCTTGGCAAAAGAATGAGAAGAAGAAATAATAAGGTCGTAGTCACGAAAATCAAAACTCTCAGCAGCAAAAGTCAAAAACCCCAAAAACCACCTATATCTCTTTTTAAAAGGAAATTTCTGTAAAAAAGAAGTATTGATTTCTCTATTGCCAAACAATCTATTTTTCACTCCTCTTCTATAAAACAAAGTAAATAAATCTGCATCAAAAATATCAGACAAGGCCTTAAACACCTTCTCTGCCCCTCCGCAAGAAACCAAATAATCATGTATTATCCCTATTTTCATAAGTCAACAAATCTAATGTTTTTTTAGCAGAATCAAGCCAATTAAATCTCTTAACATTAACAAGGCCCTTTCTAGTCAAATCATCTCTTAAACCGCCATCATCAATAATCCGAAAAATTGACTGAGCAATCTTATCAACCCTAAAAGGATCAAAAAACAAAGCACTATTTCCTAAAACTTCTTTTAAAGAGCCCCGATCAGAGCAAGCAACAGGAACACCAACAGATTGCGCCTCTAAAACAGGAAAGCCGAATCCCTCATAAAAAGAAGGAAAGACAAAAACATCAGCCCCTCTTAATAATCTCCACTTCTCATCAAAATCAACAACACCACGAAAATCAACTCCATCAAAAGAACCAAGCTCAGAACAGCCAGCAATAACCAGCCTATGATCAATGCCATATTTAGATCGCAAAAGAGAAAAAGCATTAATCAATCCAATAATATTTTTCCTTTTATGTCCACTACCTAAATAAAGAATGTAGCGGCCATCAGCCTTATCGCCATCAAAAGCAGAAACACCATGAGGAATAATAGAAATCTTACTCTCATCAATACCATAAAAATCAACTAAATCATTTTTTGTCTTCTTTGAAGGAACAACCACAGCATCAGAAAAATCAATGCTCTTCTTAACCACCCTCCTCTTAAACCACCGATCACCAAAAGAATACATATCAGGAACAGCCTCATATTCCAAGCCCTGAACAACAGAGACAACACGGCCAGAACCAAAAGAAACTCCATGAGAAGGAACAAAAACAACATCAAGCCTGTCTTTAATTAAATCAAAGCCAAGTCTAAACCTGCTCCAACCAAAATTAAAAGGCCATCTAACAACTCTAATAACATAATCATCAAAACCAGAAACAGAAAAAGGAGTGTATAAAAAAAATTGATGATCACTAAAACCATCAACCAAAGGAAGGCTCTTCAACAAAGAAGAAACATACTCCCCTATCCCATTGTTGG
>WJLL01000033.1 GCA_014728535.1 Candidatus Portnoyibacteriota bacterium | reverse complement strand
GATTATCTATCCTGTTTTTTATAGTTTTATTTGATAAATCTATAATTTTTTTAAAACTTGCAGAAACAATTTTCCCAAAACTTTTATCAAGCTCAATACCCAAGCTATTTCTTTGTGATGCCATTGCAGCCATAGTGGTTGTGCCCGTTCCTAAAAAGGGGTCTAATACATTATCATTCTTTACGGAATACATATTAATTAATCTATAAGCCAAATTAAAAGGAAAAGCAGCGCTTCTTTTTCTGGTTTTTTTACTTAATAGCTTTTGATTTGTTCCCTTTATATCAAACCAAATATCGGAAAACCATAAATTTCTTTCCTCCCAGAAAAAAGAGCTTTCTTGTCTTTGTATCTTTTCGTTGTTTTTAATAAAGTTTCTTTTGCCATTTTTTCTAAGTATTAATATAAGTTCGTGCTCCAATGTTACATAAGCCCCCACTGGCAACATTCCTGAGCCCATAAACTTATTTGGTGCATTTGTCTGTTTTCGCCAAATTATAGTAGGCAAAACATCAAATCCAACCTTGAAGCAATAATTTAATATTCTTGAATGGTTTGGATAAAGTTGAAATTTTCCATCAATTGTCCTTGTAGCATCTCCTATATTAATACAAGCAATGCCTCCATCTTTTAAAACCCTATAAGCTTCTTTCCATACTTTATCAAGTTCTTTGTGCATTAGCTCAAAAGCCAATTTCCCGTTTTTATCTTCAAGCGCGATTTTAATTTTTTTATTCTGTTTACTTAAAATAGTATCCCACATACTTATCATCGGATAAGGCGGCGATGTAATAATTAAATCAATGCTATTTGATTTTATATAGTTCATTTTTCTTGCATCTTTGTAATAAATTTTATGCTTTGTATTGTTGCTCATAGTGTTTATGTTCTTGTTCTGTTTAAAAACTTATTAAATTCTTTATCATCAATTCTAAATTCTTTGCCTATTTTATAGGCTTTTATTTTACCTGCTTTTATGTATCTATATATTGTCATATTAGATACCCTTAATTTATTAGCAAGTTCTTCCACAAGATAAAATTCTTTTTGTTTTATCATAATTTTATTCCCATTCAATTCCTTTAAATTCAAGTTTAAGCTTATCGGCGAAATCCATACATCTTGAATATGTAACAAAATAATCGCTTACTGTTTCTTCAAGAATATCTTTGCCAGTTGTTTTGCAGATAAATCTGTAAAATTCATCAAAAGTAATTCTCTTATCATTTTCTAAAAAAGCTACTACAGAAAACTTATAAAGTCTATCCCAGTCAATTGGGTTAGCCCCTCCTAAATTAGCTCCTATAGCAAAATCCTTTAATGCTTTTTTTGTTTTTTCAGTCATAGTATTTTTTATTTTAATAATTAGTATCTATATTATGGTAATACACCTTAATTATAAGATATTTAACAATAGTTTACAAGCCCTCTAAGCTGATTTGGGGTTTAATAATATTAAATGTATTGTGTTCGGCTCTTAAAAATTCTATTAAATTAGGCACATAACCGTCTATTTTGCCTAATTCTTGTATAATCAAAGCAATCTCCTTTTTATTTGTTGCAAAGCTACCCCCTTTACATTTTAATCGTAATTGCTCCCAAGTTCCAGCTATGCCAAATTTAGTAGTCATTCGTGACCAATAATATAGTTTGTGTTGCTTTGCGAGAGTTAGTTTAGTTTTATCTAAATACGCTAACAGTCTATTTTCTTCCATTTCAGAAAGACATACCAATCCCAATGCTGGTTGACCGAAAACTTCGTTAAAAATATCAAGCAAAACATCTCTTGCTAATTCGTTTTTTAATATATCCTTTAATAAAAAATCTTTTTCTTTATCATTTATTCTTCTTCTTAAAAGGGCTTCAAGGCTGTCTTTTCTTTGTATAGATAGTTCAAATTTCAATGCGTTTTTTCTTTTTATTCCTTCTTTTAAATCATTGGTTAATTTTTTTTCTATATTAGTATAACCAAGGTTGTAAATTTCTCCGAACTTATCATAGATAGTATATCTTTGACTGGTATTATAAAAACTTAAACAAACTCCTTTTCCATTACTATATTCTTTTATTTTAAACTGCGACCTGAATTTATAATTAAACATAAGAAGCTTATTTATAACGAAATCAGCTGTCCCTAAATAATCAGGTAGTTTTATCACTTTACTAAAATCAACTTTTTTAAGAATTGCTTTTTCCAATTTTTCAGAAGAGGTTTTAATTCCTATTTCATCTAATTTTGATAAAAGATTTTCATAAATCTTATTTAAATCATTAATATCAACTTCAAATAAATTAGTTCCATAGATTAATTTTGGCAAAGAGAATTGAATTTCTAAGACTTCTTTAAAGTCATCTCTAATTGCTTTTCTTTTTGCAAATGTAATTACTGGAAAGTAAATACCTTCTTTCTTTTTCTCTTTTGCATATTGCTCGCAATACTGAGAGCTTACAAGAAATCCTTTACCTCGCTGGGTTCTTAAACCATCAAGTTTATTATATTTTTTCATCTCAAACTGACCTTCGCTTAGTTGAAAAGTAATACTATCAATCATCTTTCTTTTTCATTAATTTTTCTTTTTTAAGTCTCTGGTCTATTTTTTGTAAAACGCCAAAAAATCCAAGCAAATTATATCTTGCCTCAAAAACCTCATCAGGCTTTAAGTCAAAGGCATCAATTAGTCCTGTTTTTTCCAGTTTTTTCAGATTTTTTGTTTCTTTGTTCATAAAATTTAATAGCTCTCATATATAATTCGCGAAATTTCGTTTAAATTAAAAAAAAACCCCTTAAAATAAGGGATTATTATTTCGCTGAATTCAGCAAGATTTATCGCTCAGTTTGTCTTTTATATTCTTCTTCTACTTCAGAATCTATGTCTCTGGAGATTGGTTCAGGAATAAGGTTTATTTTTATTTTATAAGCTTTTTCTTTCTTATAATTTTCAAATGGACTATTTTCTATTCCAAAATAATTCTTTAGACTCATTGATAATTTTTCTTTCCTTTTTTGCATAGTATTTATATCTTTTAAGGGCAAGTCCTTGTTTGTTTCCCAAGAAATCAATCCATTTTTTATTGCGAGCTGTTCTAATAAGCACCATTGTTTATTTGGTAGTTTTTTTTTACTATCTTCAAAGCCCATTTCTTTGTAATCTGTTTGAAATCTTTTATCAAGGGCTTCAACCATTACTTCGTGACCATTTAAAAATCTTATAGTTATATTTACCCAAGAAACATCTTTTGGTAATTTTTGCATTGCCAATGTTTCTTTTCTTTTTTGTGTCTCTTTTGTTTTTTTCTTTTCGGCTTGTTTCTTGCTTAATTCTTTAATTAAATGATTATGTATTCTTGATG
>WJLL01000032.1 GCA_014728535.1 Candidatus Portnoyibacteriota bacterium | reverse complement strand
GGCATAAGTTAATAATAGAATAATTTTAATGTATAATCAATTCAAAAATCTTGTTTATATGCTCAAATTATGTTAAATTTAATTATATGGCAAGAATAATCACTGATAATAAAAAAATAAAAGAAGCGCTTGAAAGAGGGGTAGAAAAAATATATCCAACCAAAAATAAATTGGAAGGTGTTTTGAAATCAGGAAAAAGAATAAGACTTTATTGCGGCTATGACCCAACAGCTCCTAGTCTTCACATTGGTCATGCTATTACTCTAAGAAAATTATCTCATTTTCAAAAACTAGGCCACGAAATAATAATGCTTATAGGTGATTTCACCGCTATGATCGGAGACCCCACAGACAAAAAGGCAGTAAGAAAAAAACTATCAAGACAAGACGTGCAAAAGAACCTAAAGAACTATAAAAAGATGGCATCAAAGATTATATCTTTTTCAGGACCGAATCCAGCAAAAGCAATGTATAATAGTAAGTGGAATGATAAATTGAAATTTTCAGAACTAATAGAGCTAGCATCAAGCTTTACCGTACAACAGATGATAACAAGAGATATGTTTCAAGAAAGAATAAAAAAAGAAAAACCAATTTATCTTCATGAATTTCTTTACCCCCTCATACAGGCCTATGATAGTTTAAAAATGAATGTAGATCTTGAAATAGGAGGAAGCGATCAAACCTTTAACATGCTATGTGGTAGAGATTTAATAAAAAACATAAAAGGAAAAGAAAAATTTGTATTAACAACCAAGCTCTTAGAAGATCCTTCTGGCAAGAAAATGGGAAAAACAGAAGGAAATATGATTAAATTAGATGATAATCCAAAAGATATGTATGGTAAAGTAATGGCCTGGCCTGATTTCTTAATAATCCCGGGATTAGAACTATGTACAGGCAAAAAACTAGAAGATATTAAAAAAGCAGAAGAAAAGATGAATAATAAAAAAGCAAACCCTAGAGATGTAAAGGCTGATTTAGCTTGGGAAATTGTGAAAGAAAATTATAGCAAAAAAGAAGCAGATAAAGCAAGAAAACAATTTGATCAAGTTTTTAAAGAAAAAAATACTCCACAAGAAGCTCCTATATACAAGGTAAGAAAAAAAAGCATTAATATACTAGATTTATTACTAGAAACAAAGCTAGCCTCTTCAAAGTCCGAAGCTAAAAGACTAATAAATCAAGGAGCAGTTAAAATAAAAGGAAAGATTATTAAAGGATGGGATGAAGAAATAGATCTTAAGAAAGAAAAAATAATACAAGTAGGAAAAAAGAACTTTAGAAAAATAAAATCTATCTCTTAAAAGACATCAATCTTCTAAAAAAGCCTAGAACTAAACAATTCTAGGCTTTTGTGTTATTTTAAAATCAATTATTCGGTTTTATTTTTTAAATTTCGAGAAAAAATTTTTTTGATTTTGAAAAACCTTATTGGACTAATTTTAAAAAGCCTATATGTTTCTCTTATAACAGTATTTCCCCACCTGCTTAATTTTTGATCGTTTTTTAAGAATCCTCTCAAGGCCATAATTCTACACACTCTCCTGCTTGGAGACAAGTATTGATTTTTAGGAAGAATTCCTCCGGACACTATAAATTCACTTTTATTTTTTAAATGCCTAAGCTTATATCCTGGCCTTACAAACTTGGGCTTTTTGTTTTCTAGCTTATAAACTCCAGGCTTCACAGTCTTTCCAATTGTAGCCCATCTTGCTGTTGAATTATATATTATTACTTGTCCTCCTTTTTTACTCTTTCTCATTAATGAATTAATTTTATTAATATCTATTTCATAGCTTATATCCATGTGTTCTAAAATATGAAAAGCTAAAATAGGCGTTTCTTTGTTTTTAAGTTGAATCATTGTAATTACAGGAAAGGAGTCTGGCAGGTGTGAATTAGCCCCCAAGACGTAAACTTTATCTACCTCCTTTTCTATTACCATTGTTATATTAAAGATGCCTTTATATCCTTGCCTTTTTAAATATTTTCCAAGCTCATTAACTATATTATAGACCTGAGTTTCAATTTTTTCGGAAAAATCATAAAAACTCCAATCATGACCATGAAAAAGACCTAATTCTTTTTTATAATCATATATTCCAGAATTATCAATAATTTTATATTGAGGATTTGTAGAAATTATCCCATGCCTAGTAACGCATCCAATTATGCTTATGGCTGGCCCTTTAACAAATCTTGTTACTAAAACCTCTTTATGACCACTCTTTAGTTCTTCGCAGGCTGAATCAAAATCCTTTTTATTATTAATAAAAAAGGTTCTTTTTTTTCTTCTTTTTATTACACTTTGAATTACAAAAGGAAGTCCATAACTATTTATTAAATGCCCATAGTGAAGGCTATTTAAATTAGCTGACTTTCCAGAAGGAGTAGGAATATTTATTTCTTTTAGTATTTTTCTAATTTTAGTCTTATTTTCAAATATTGTTTTATTAAATTTGCTAGGAGCAGCAATAATATTCCATCCTCTTTTCTTGCAATATTTCTCCATTTTCCTAGAAGACTTATGAGTTAAAATGTTTATTTTTTTAAACTTTTTTAAATATTCTTCTGTTTTAGGATTACATATAATTGTTGTTGTGTTTCTAGTTTTTTTGCTTAAATCTCCTTCCTTTAAAGAAAAAACTTTTATATCTTTTTTAATTCTTTTTCCTTCAATTCCTTTTTTTAAAGACACTATTCTGTAATCAGGCAAAAAATCTTCAGGCCCTAATTTATTAAAGGGATATACTCCTGCTCCAAAAACAGGATAATTAATTTTTTTCTTTATAAATTTTTTTAAATCTTTTAAATTTTCAATCATATTTTTTTAAGTAAAACATTTTTTGCCGGATCTACTAAAAACTTTTTAAGATCTTTTCTTCCTATTATTATATCAAACTTCATTTCTTGACGATCAGCGATAAATGCCTCTGTAGAAACTAGCCTTTTATCTAAAACAAAGGAAAGATCTATAATCGCCCGGTCTTGTTTTCCAATAGCACTTCTTACTTTTTTATAGTCAATCATTTTGGATAATTTTAATTCTTTAGCCAAAGAATGACATATACTAGACCTATAAGCTCCAGTGTCTATTTTGGCAACTGTTTTATACTTTTGTCCCTGCCCCCCTATTATTTCTATAGGCTCTCTTATTCCGATAACTCTTTTTCCTGACATTTCTTCCAATCCTTCTTCTATTTCTCCCCCAAACAAGTCTTGAGACAATCTTATTCCTTGATTTACTGATTTAATATCCAATCCCTCTACTTTTCTTAGCCTGGATCCTAGAGGAGCAAGGTTTGCATTCTGAATAGAAAGACCGGGACGAGCATTTAGCTCTAAAACAACAGGCCCTTTTTCTCTGTCTATTCCTATATCTACTCCCAAAAACCCAACCCTACTTGCCAGTTGACACTCAACAGCTAGTCCTAACAAACTTTTCCATTCAGGAATCTTTATTCCTGATAAGCTTAAGTTAGTTCCTGGAATGTGCTTTATAATCCTGCCATGCCAAATAGCCGAAGTGGTTGTGCCAGTGGCCATGTCTAAGCCAACCCCAATACCTCCTGAATGCAAATTAGATCTACCCTCCGACTCTTTGGTGGGAAGTCTTAGTTCGGCCATAACAGGAATATTGTTGTATATAACAATACGAATATCAGGAACGCCCCTATATGAATACGGCTTAAGAATTTTTAATAATTTTAATCTTTCTTCAAATATAGCACAATCAGGAGTTTGTCCCTTTGAAAAGTTTCCTTCTAAAATATCTAAAGTCATGGACTTTAATGTATCAACATCAACTTTTTCTTTATTAGATTTAACCCAAATAGGTAAATTGTTTTCATCTTTCTTTTTCAAGCGACCATAAAGAATAAAAACCCCCCTTCCCTCCAATCCTCTGTTGGGTTTTAAAACAAAGCTTTTAGGCAAACTATCCCAATCAAAATTATTTAATTGTTGTATATTTTTAATTACAGTGAAAGTATTAGCAACAGGGATAGATTTTTTAACCAAAGCTCTTTTAGAAAAGAGTTTATTGTCTGCAATTCGAATAGCCCTCTTTGAATTAGAGGGCTTTATATATTTAATATTTCTTTCATTTACTCCCAAAACACTTCTTGCGCTTTTAAGAAAGGAAAACATCTTATTTATTTTTCTTAATAACTTCTCTAAATCTAAAATATTCTGTTAAGCGAAAGCCTCCCCAGCGGCCAAGGGCAATATTTGCTATTATTACACCACCAATTACAACTAGAGGATGGTTTAAAGCAAAAACATGCAAAGCATCCCAGCTTATAAGATAAAAAGAGGCTATTGATACAATCAATGTTTCAACGGCCATTAATATTGCCTTTTTATTTCCTAATCTAATTTGTGTGGCTATAAACTTTTCAGACAAAACAATTAGTATTAATACTGGGAATACAGAAACCTTAACAAATCCTATTTTGTCAAAATATGCTGCTATCAAAAAAAGAACGTACATGGCTATAGTAATGCCAGCCAGGGTTAAGGCTACTCTTGGAAAATACAATAAATTCAATTTTTTAATCAAATACCTTAATAGTGTACCTGTAATCATTATTATTAAAAACAAAAACACCCCATACCTTATACCAGTTGCAAGAAAAGCAATGGTTGTGATTAGAGGAATGTATAAGCCAAAAGTCTTAAGGCCAATGATTTGTCTGGCAAATGTAATTAATGTTGCAGCAATAGGCAGTATTAAAAAAAACATCAAAGACAATTCAGGCACACCATTGGTTGTCATGTATTGAATGATTGAAGCCATATTATTTTATTCTATTATTTATATTATTAGCAGCACATATAGCTATAGCCAAGGCATCAGCAGCATCATCAGGCTTCGGAATTTTTTTTAATCCCAACAATGCCTTAACCATAGTTTGCACTTGTTTTTTATCAGCTCTGCCATAACAAGCCACGGCTTGCTTTACTTGCAATGGAGTAAATTCCATAATTTTTGCTTTAGATTTTTCTGCAGTCAATAAAATTACCCCTCTGGCCTGACTAACTTTTATGGCAGTTTTTAAATTTTTAAAAAAGAAAATATCTTCAACGGCAATTATATCAGGTTTGCATTTTTTAATTAGGTCAGTCAACTCTTTGTGTACCTTTTCCAATCTTTTAGAAGTATTGAAATCAGGAGATGTCCTGATGCATCCATGATTAATCTCTTTTAAAGAGCCATCTTTATTTTTTTCAATCAACCCAAAGCCAACAATGGCTGTGCCTGGGTCTATTCCTAATACTTTCATAAATTAATATTAGAATAAATATCTTTTACGTCTTCATTTTCATCTAAAGCATCAAAAAGGCCCTCGATCTTGTCTTTATTTCCTCCATCAAGACTAATTTCATTTTTAGCAACCCACTCTAAGCCAGAATCTTCTACTGCAAAACCCTTCTTTTCTAGACTTGATTTAAGATTGGTTAAATTTTCAGGGGAAGTATAAACTTCCAAATTATTATTATCCCACTTAAAATCATCAGCACCAGAATCAATAATTTCCAATTCAATTTCTTCTTTATCCTCCATCTTGCCAATATTAATTCTAGCAATTCCTTTTTGGGCAAAATTCCACTTCACACTTCCATTTTCAGCCAGTTGACCTCCGTATTGACCAAGAATATGCCTTAATTCAGCCAATGTTCTGTTTTTGTTGTCTGTAATAATTTCAATTATTAATTGAGAGCCCTCAGGCCCATAAGCTTCATACATAGCTTCTTCTAATTGTCCTTCTTTGTCTTCTCCAGTTCCCTTCTTAATGGCCTTGTCTATTTTATCTTTTGGCATATTAACATCCTTTGCTCTATCAATAGCCATTCTTAAACTGGGATTCATTTCTGGATCCCCGCCCTTTCTAGCAGCAATGGCAATTATTTTTGCCATTTTACTAAAAATTTTTCCTTTCCTAGCATCCGTAACTGCTTTCTGATGTTTTACTTTGTGCCACTTAGAATGCCCTGACATAATTTAACTTTATTTTCTTAGCATATATACATTTTGACAAAAAGCATTCATTAAGTCAACAAGAATTTTAAAAAAATAAAGATATCCACAGTTTATTAAATTATCTACTTGACAAGCATTTATTGGATTAATAAAATTAAACTAAAGAACAATAACAGAAGTTCAAAGAATTCAAAGAAAAAAGATGATAAATCATCACGGTCTCAGAGGAAGACACAAAGTAACAAAAAAATATCATCTTTTAAGCAGATTTTCTGATATAGATCATTAACAACAACAAACAAGAGGGTAATTAATTTTATTACAGTACTTTAGAGCTCAAAGAGCGTCCAAAAAAGAGACGCTCTTTTTTTATGCCTTTAAATAAAAATAAAAATCAAGGAAAAGATTCTCTTTCTGGCTTTTTAAACAATCTAAGCACAATTAAACCTAAGGCAGTAATTGAGAATATGATGAGAATGATGGTTGAAATTGAAGAAGGCTTCTTTTCTTCAATATTGCCAAAAGATCCAACAGCAGCTGTGTCTTTTTCTACCTCCTTATTTTCTTCAATTGCAATATAGCCACTAACGCTTTCTTTGGGAACGTCCTGAAAAGACCAATCTTTGGCTCCAATTACAGAGCCAACAACACTTTTTCTAGCATTGCTTTGAAAAACAACATCTTTATCTTCTTTCTGTTCTTGCAAAAACACATTAGAGGTCCCAGGCGTTGGAACAGACCAAACAAAGCCACCTTCAACTCTAGAACAAGACATTTTTTCTTTTGCATCAGAATAAGAAATTTCTTCAAAAACGACTCCTTCAGGCAATAACAACCTAACCTTATCTTGATCATTATTAAGGGCAATCTTAGTTACTTTTCTATCAAAAACAATATATGATCCAGGCCCAATCAAGGTATTTTCAGGAAAAACAAAAGCCTTGCTCCCTCCTTCTTCATCATCTAATTGCCATCCGCTAATATCAGCAACAGAATTTCCTCCATTATATATCTCAATCCACTCTAGCTCACTATCAGGGCCCTCAGGATTTGGAATAAATTCATTAATTGTAATCTTATATGAATTTATTTTAACAGTTATAGTATCTGAAGAATAATGATGTCCATCATAAACCATTAATGTTACCAAATAAGTGCCAGAATAAGAAAAAGAATAATCAAAGGCAACTTCTTCAACTAAATCACCATTGCCCATATTCCAAAAATATGCCAATTCATCCCCATCTTTATCAGAAGAATTACTACCATCAAAAACAATTTCCTGACCAACAAATCCAATAATATTATTTCCAGCATCAGCAACAGGAGCATTGTCTGTCATTACAACATCCTCTTTATTTTCTTCTTTTTCTTCTCCCCCTTCTTCGTCCTCCTCATTTTCCTCCTCAGAAATAATCTCTCCTCCCTCACTATTTACAACGCCGGGAGTACCACCAGGACTAGCGCTGTTTTGCCAGCCATCCTCTTTTCTTTCCATGGTTTGCTTACTTGAATTATCTCCAGCAAGCCATTCGTCTGTACAAGAAACAGAATCTATTTCTATTCCTTGAGAATCTTTTAAAATCAAACTCTCTCCTCCATTTTCTAGTGCACCAGCATAAATTTGATTAGCATCTATACCAATAACAGAATTGTCATCAGTTCTTTCTAATAAAAAATATCCCATAGCAGGGATATTTCCAGAAAGATTAATTAAAGGACTTCCGTCTTCAGCTTCAATAACCCATCCAGTAATATCTACAGAAGAACTAGATAAATTATGTAATTCAATCCATTCATCATTAGCAGAAATCTCAGTGCCCATCCAAGCTATTTCATTAATAACAATAGAAGCAGAAGCAAAGAGTGGAGGAAAAAACAAAACGGCCACAAATACAGCCGTAACAAGGAGCTTTTTATTCATGGATATAGCCAACCAGCTCTGATTATTAATCTAAATCAATCAACAACAAGAACTGATTAGATTTACTCAATTAATTTTTTCTGTAAATCTTCAGGCGCAGAAAGGCCCAAATGCTTATACCCCAAATTTGTCACCACTCTTCCTTGAGGAGTGCGAGCTAAAAATCCAATTTGCATTAAATAAGGTTCATATATATCACAAATGGTATCGCGATCCTCGGATGTAGCAGCTGACAATGTGCCTAGCCCTACAGGACCACCCCCAAATTTTTTGATAATAGTAGACAAAATTAATCTGTCTACTCTTTCAAGACCAAGATCATCTATTTCAAGCATGTCTAGTGCTTCTTGGGCTACTTTTTTATCAATCTTTCCTTGGCCATGAACCTGGGCATAGTCTCTAACCCTCTTCAAGAGCCTGTTGGCTACTCTTGGGGTCCTCCTTGATCTTCTTGCTATTTCTGACAACCCTTCTTTGTCAGAAATAGTCTTAAGTATTTTACTAGATCTCTCTAGTATTTTTTGAATAGATTTGTTATCATAGTATTCTAAATGATAAATTGCTCCAAAGCGGTTTCTTAAAGGAGAGGATAATAAGCTAATTCTTGTAGTAGCAGCAATTAATGTAAAAGGAGGAAGATCTAATTGAACAGTCCTTGCCGAAGGCCCTTTCCCAATTATTATATCTAAACAATGATCTTCCATTGCAGGATAAAGATATTCTTCAATTAGTTTATTTAATCTATGAGCTTCATCAATAAATAAAATATCTCCTTCTTGCAGATTTGTTAATATAGAAGCAAGATCGCCCACTTTTTCAATAGCAGGCCCAGACGTTATTCTAATATTAGCACTAAGCTCCTTGGCTATTATATGAGCCAAGGTTGTTTTTCCTAAACCACTGCCTCCATAAAGCAAAACATGCTCAGCAGACTCTCCTCTTTGTTTGGCAGCCTCTAGTAAAATGTTTAAGTTTTTCTTAATTTTTTCTTGCCCAAAATACTCAGAAAAAGAATCTGGCCTAAGTGTTTTGTCTAATTTAAAATCTTCATTTTTTTCTTCAGGGTTGGTATGCATAGGGAAGTCTCTTGACAAAGATAGATTAATATGTTAAACTAATAGAGAATTAAAGAAATGGGTTGAATTTAAACCATTTTTTTAATTACGATCCTTTTCATTAATCTGCAGGCAATAAGGGTACTATAATCATTAAAATGCCTTTTGGGGTTTTTCTTAGTACTGGATGCCCCCGGTACCCTCCCTAGATGAGGACTTTCTGGGACATTCCTCGGAAAAATTCTAACCTTCGGATCCCAAGCCGAAGAATCATTGCCTGCAGGTTATTGGAAAGGATTTTTTTATCCTAAAACTCTTTCTATTTCTTCTATAGTTGTAATTTTTTGAGTAACTTTTAAGAATCCATCTTGTTTCATTGTAACCATGCCCGCCTTTATGGCGGTTTCTTTTATTTCTGCAATAGAAGGAGTCTTTATTATCAATTTCTCCATTTCATCATCTATTACAAAAAGCTCAAAAACGCCAATTCTCCCCTTGTATCCTGTAAAATTACAATAAGGACATCCTTTTTCAGAAGCTTTTTTAATTTTAATTCCTTCTAATTTAGGTTTTTTAGCACGAGAAGATAAATCTTTAAGTCCTTTTTTTAACTTTTCCAGCCCTTCTTTTTCAATTTCAACCTCCTTGGAACATTTAGGACAAACCTTTCGAACTAATCTTTGAGCAATAACCAGATTAAGGGAGGCAGGAATCATTTTAGGACTTACCTTCATATCCATTAATCTAGGAATCGCCCCAGCTGCATCATTGGTATGTAGGGTGGAAAAAACCAAGTGCCCAGTTAAAGCAGCATTTATTGCTGTTTTAGCTGTTTCATTATCTCTAATCTCTCCAACCAATATTATATCCGGATCCTGTCTTACAATGGATCGCAAGCCAGCAGCAAAAGTATATCCTTTATCAGGATTAACTTGTGTTTGCTCTACTCCTTCTAAGTGATATTCAATAGGATTTTCTAAAGTAATGATTTTTACTTCAGGACTATTCTTTTTCTTAAGAAAAGAATAAAGAAGAGTTGTTTTACCAGACCCAGTAGGACCTGTAGTAACAATCATTCCTGTTGTTTTTTTTAATTCCTCCTGAATAACCTTAAAATCATAATCTTGAATTCCTAAATCTTCTAATTGTAGTTCAATAGTTTTAGGATCTAATATCCTTAATACAATATTTTCTCCATTAGGTCCTGGGATTATAGAGGTCCTTACTTCTATTTCCTTTTCTGAGCCATCTCTCTTAATGCTAAAGCTAAATCTTCCATCTTGTGGGGCTTTAGTAATATTAAGCTTTAATTCAGAAAGAATTTTAATTCTTGAAATTAAAGAATCATATTTTTTAAAAGGAATATCCTTTAAGTCTCTCAATATACCGTCTATTCTAATTCTAATTCTTGCATTTTTTTCGGACTCCGCTTCAAAATGAACATCAGAAGCTTCTAATTTTAAAGCACCAGCCATAATTAAATTCAACAGCTCAGTAGTATTTAAATCATCAGAAAATTTTTCCCTAAGATCTTCTATGTTATCAACTCCTTTATCCATTCCATCTATTTCTACTTTTTTGGAAATAGGCTTTTTTTCTTCAATCTTATTCTTATACCTACTCCAAGCCTTGTCTATACTGCCCCTAGAAACAATAAATGCCTCAACACTATATCCTTTATCCTCTAATTCTTTCATTAATTTCTTCGCCTCTTCGGTTGAAGGATCAAGAAAACCAACATACAATTCTTTTTGTTTTTTTTGAACAATAGCAGCTCCTGCTTTTTTAGCTTTTTCTTCATCAATTAAAAAAAGACCTGTCTCATCAATAGGAGAGGTCTTTAAATTCTTATAAGGAAACCCAGTATCAGAAGCTAATTTTTTAGCTCTTTCTTCTTCTTGCTCCTGATGTATCTGTTGTATTTTTTCATCTACATCTTGTTCTGTTTTTTTGTTATTAGGGCTCATAAAAATATTCCTCCTTTTTCTTATACTCCATACTACCCTAAAAAAAGAGAATAAGCAAGAACCATTTGACAAACAGATATATTGTGTGATATAATAAGGATAAGAAAAGGAGGTAAAAATGAAAAAAGCAATCGTTCTTTTAACAATTTTAGTTTTTTTGACCGGCTGTACAACAATTGGTCAAAAACACCTACAATCAGGAAGAAGCTTCTTAAGCCAAACCAACCCTGTTGTAGAAGACATGAGGACATTGAAAAATATCCTTAGAGAAAATCAGATTTCAGAAAACGTTGGAGTTATTGTTTACTCCAACAATATTGATCTCGAAAAGAGAGCTAAAGAAGCTTTCTTTAATTTGGGATTCAAGATAGGACAAAAAGTAGATTACATTATTGAATTGGAAGAAGGCCCTATTGGACAAGGAAATAGTACGCGCAGAGGATTCGGCTACAGCAACTATAGAAACAAATCAACAGAAGTGAGAATGACTGTTGAAAAATTAAACGGCGGTGGTACAAGACACTATTCTGGAACTGCAGAATATAGCGTCAGGAGCTATTACTACGGTTATTACTCAACTGAATCATTTCAAGCCTGGGTGGATTTGTCCTTACAGATGGCCCTGATTAATGCAATTGGTGACTTTATTCAGGGCGAAAACATTTTTTGAAACCGAAACCAAAAAGAGGGCGGCAAAGTCGCCCTTTTTTTATACCCGAAAAACTGTTAATATAAGGATATGAATGAAACATATATTTCAAAAAGCCCAACCAACACAAAAAAAGCAGCCAAAGCACTGGCTGAAGAAATAAAGAAAAAGCCTTTAAAAACAAAAAAAGCTTTAATCTTTGCATTAAAAGGAAATCTAGGAGCAGGAAAAACCACATTTATACAATTCTTAGCAAAAGAAATGGGAGTAAAAGAAAACATAACAAGCCCTACCTTTGTTTTAATGAAAAAATACCCCCTTCCCTCAAAAAACCCATTTAACTATATGTATCATATAGACTGCTACAGATTAAAAGACCACAAAGATATTATTGAATTAGATTTTGAAGAAATAATTTCTGCTAAAGAAAACATAGTATTAATAGAATGGGCAGAAAAAATTAAAAAAGCCCTTCCTAAAGAAACAATATGGATTAATTTTAAAATATTGTCAGAAAAGGAAAGGGAAATAAATATCAAAAATGGATAAATTAGTTTTAATAGATTCAAATGCATTAGTCCACCGCAGTTTTCACGCCCTGCCGCCATTAAAAAACAAGCAGGGCCTTTTAACCAATGCAGTATATGGCTTTTGCTCTATATTAATTAAGGTAATAAAGGATTTAGAGCCAAAATACATAGCAGCAGCATATGATTTAGAAAAGCCAACATTCAGGCATAAACAATATGAAGAATACAAAGCAACAAGAAAAAAAGCACCAGACGAACTTTATGAACAAATACCAAAAACAAAATCTCTATTAGACGCCCTAGGAATAACCATATTAGAAAAAGAAGGATATGAAGCAGACGATGTGATAGGAACAATAGCAGAAAAAACAAAAAACAAAAACATAGAAACATATATTGTAACAGGAGACTTAGACACCCTTCAGCTAGTGGATGATAATATAAAGGTATATACATTAAGGAAAGGAGTAAAAGACACAACAATATATGGAGAAAAGGAAGTAAAAGAAAGATTTGAATTAGAGCCAGAGCAATTATTAGACTACAAAGGATTAAGAGGAGATCCTTCTGACAATATTCCTGGAGTGTCAGGGATAGGAGAAAAAACAGCAACGGCTTTATTAAAAGAATTTAAAACAATAGAGAATCTATACAAAAAGATAGAAAAAATGAAAGAAGAAAAAATTAAAAAACACCCAACACTAACCCCAAGAATAGCAAGCAAACTAAAAGAAGAAAAAGAAATGGCCATATTCAGCAAAGAACTAGGAACAATCCAAAAAAATGTACCTGTAAAGGTAGATATAAAGAAGTTTGAATGGAAAAATAATATGGATAAAGAAAAAATAAAAGAGCTATTTAATGAATTAGAATTTCAAAGTCTTTTAAAAAGAATTCCTTTTATGGAAGAAAAAGAAAATTCGAAACAAGCTAATCTTTTCTAATTTAAAAAGGCCAAGACTTTTGTCTTGACCTCTTTTGTTTTTTTTAAAATCTTGGAGGAAACTCCTCCTTGATTCTATTCGCTTCTTTCTTTGAGATTGCCACATTAACCCATGTCAACATGGCCATTTCAGTCTCAAGGCGAAGATAATATACAGTATCTCCTCTTTTCAAAGAAGCCGTCAGCTCAGCAGGAATAACCACTTCTGTTATTCTCTCTCTTAGAGAATGATGTTCGAGTATGGCTATCTCAAACTCAGAAGTTCCTGTGAATCTTAAATTTAACAACTTTCCTTCCAGAACTTCTGGCCAAAAAGTCGCTTGCAATTCCAGGGATTCCTTAGTGTCGGCCACTTGTTCTTCTACTGGGTATTCGCCAAGACCGCAGGCCATCAGTCCAACCAATAAAATCAAAACGGCAAATCCAATCTTTTTCATTTAAACCTCCTTTTAGTTTGCTATCTATAGCATATCATATTAAAACTAAATTGTCAACTAAATTACTCTCATTATGCCAGAACTGCCAGAAGTAGAAACAATAGTTAGAGACCTAAATAAAAAAGTAAAAGGATTAACAATCAAGGATGCCTGGACAGACTGGAAAAAGATGATTAAAAAGCCAGCCTCTTTTAAAGAATTCAAAAAACAAATAAAAAACAAAAAAATATTAAAAGCAAGAAGAAGAGCAAAATACATTTTAATAGATTTAAGCCAAAACAAGACATTAATCATCCATCAAAAAATATCAGGCCACCTCCTATATGGAAAATGGAAAGTAAAAAACAATAAACCAATAAGTTTAACAGAAAAAATAAAGAAGGATCCTCAAAACAGATTTATCAGATTCATTTTATACTTAAATAAAAACCAATTAGCCCTTTGCGATTTAAGAAGATTTGCTAAAATACTCTTAATCTCCACAAATCAAGTAGAAAACTTGAAAGAAATAAAAGAATTAGGGCCAGAGCCATTAAAAAAAGAATTTACATTTAATAAATTCAAACAAACATTAAAGAACAGAAAAGGAAAAATTAAACAAGTATTAATGAATCCGAAGATAATAGCTGGGATAGGAAATATTTATTCAGACGAAATATTATTTAAATCGAAAATTCATCCAGAAAAAAGAACAGAAAAATTAAAAGAAAAGGAATTAAGAAAAATATATGATTCAATCAAGCAAATACTAACAAAATCCATAAAACTAAGAGGAGACAGCATGAGCGACTTCAGAGATCTGCAAGGAAGCAAGGGAAAATATCAAACAAAACACAAAGTCTATCAAAGAGAAAACGAGCCATGCTATAATTGCAAAACAAAAATAAGAAGAATTAAAATAGGCGGAAGATCAGCGCATTTCTGCCCAAAATGTCAAAAATGAAAAAGAAAAAAACCATTATCATAATAATAGTATTAATAATAATAGCTTCTTTAATTTTCATAAACTCAGGAAGAAGCGTTGATATAGACAACAAAGAACAAAAAGAGCAAAACTCAGAAAATATCAGCCCAATAACAGGCACAAAATGCCCAACGCCAGAACAAAGACCATTTGCAGTAATGCTGGCAATAGACTCAAAAACAAGACCCCTTTCCGGAATAAGCCAAGCAGACATAGTAGTAGAAATGCCTGTGATAACAGACAGCATAACTAGATTAATGGCTGTATACAACTGTCAGAAACCAGAAGAAATAGGATCAATTAGAAGCGCCCGCCATGACTATATCCCACTAGCAATGGGATTAGATGCAATATATTGTCATTGGGGCGGATCGCATTTTGCATTAGACAAGCTAGATAATAATATAATGGACAACATAGATGCATTAAAGAATCCATATAATGCATATTATAGAAAAAACAATATAGACCCTCCTCATAATGGCTTTACTTCATATCAAAGATTGTTAAACGCAGCAGAAAAAATAGGATACAGAACAGAAAACAAATTTGAAGGATATCCTCATCTAAAAGATCCAAAAGCAAAAGCAAAAGGAGGTACATTAATAATAGGATACAAAGGGAAATACAGGGTGCATTATGAATATGATTCAGAAACAAACACATATCTAAGGTGGAGAAACGATCAAAGAGAAATAGATAAAAACACATATGAGCAAGTAAGCACCAGCGTAGTAGCTGTAATGAAAGCAGAATCAAGACAAATAGAAGGCCCAGACTATAATGATGTAGATGTAGAAGGATCAGGAGAAGCAATAATATATCAAAACGGAGAAGAAATAAAAGGATATTGGAAAAAGCAAGGCAAAGACACAAATACCAAACTATATTTCCTAAATCCTCAAGGAGAAGAAATAAAATTTACTCCAGGAAAGATATGGATACAAATAGTAGAGCCTCATTATGAAATTAAATGGCAACCACAACAATGATTATCTTTTTATATGGACAAGATATATATAGATCAAGAAAAAGATTGAAAGAAATAATAGAAGAATACAAAACAAAAAATCCTGACTGGTTTAATATTATTAGAATAGATGCAAAAGAAAAAGAAACTGATATTGTAGAAAAAATAAAAAATTCAACAAGCACAGTATCAATGTTTGAACAAAATAAGCTGATAATTATAGAAAACCCTTTTTCTTTAAATAAAGAAGAGCAAAAAAGAATAATAGAAATACTAAAACAAACAAAAGAAAACACCACAACAATGCTCTGGACAGAAGAAACAGATAAAAAAACAAGCTTATTCAAGCATCTAATAAAAAACAGCAAAACAACAGAATACTCTCCTCTAGAAGGAGCAAAGCTAAAAACCTGGATACAAGATTATATAAAAAAAGAAAAAATAAAAATAGAGCCAAAGGCTCTAACAAAAATAATAGAATTTACAGGAAATGATTTATGGAGAATAACAAATGAATTAGAAAAATTAAGCACCTATAAAAACAACAAAGAAATAAAAGAAGAAGATATTGATAAACTAATAAAACCCAAAATAGATATAGACATTTTTAAATTAATCGATGCAATGGCTCAAAAAAACAAAGCAAAAGCTATTTTTATGACAAGACAATATCTAGAAAAAGGAGAAAATGAACAATATCTATTATCAATGCTAGCTTATCAATTTAGAAACATTTTAAAAGTAAAAGAATACAAGCCTCAAGGATTTAATTATCAAGCAGGAGCAAAAAAATTAAAAATGCATCCTTTTGTATTTAAAAAAACAACTCAAACAGCAAGAAACTTCAGTCCAGAAGAATTAAAAAAAATCTACAGCTTTTTATTAGCCATAGATCTTGACCTAAAAACAGGAAAAATAGAAGCAGGTCCAGCCCTAGATCTCTTTATTTCGACTCTTTAGCCTTTTTAACCAATCTAGCTAATCTAGCCTTTTTCCTAGAAGCATTATTTTTCTTAATCAATCCATTCTTTGCAGACTTATCAATCGCCTTGTATGCTTCAGAAAGAGACTTTTGAGCCTCATCAATCTTTCCTTCTTTAGCTAAAACTTCTACTTTCTTAATTTTGTCTTTCAATTCATCAAAACGACGAAGATTCCTAACTCTTCGTCTTTTATTTTTCCTTAATTCTTTTTTTGCGGATCGCATAATTGGCATGTTAAATGAATATTATCAGAATTTAATATTTTTTGCAAGTTTTTTCAAGTCTTCAACTCTAATAGAGTCATTAATATCAAAATCACCAACCCTGGTTCTAATCAAATTCTTCACATAAGCGCCGCAACCAAGCTTTTCTCCAACATCTCTAGCCAAAGATCTAATATATGTTCCTTTTCCGCAAACTACTTTAATTTTAACAATAGGCCACACATATTCTAACAACTCAATTCCATAAACAACAACTCTTTTGCTTTTTAATTTAACCACCCCTCCTTTTCTAGCTATATCATATGCTTTTCGCCCTTTAATCTTAACAGCAGAATAAGAAGGAGGAACCTGATCTATTTCCCCAACAAATAAGTCTAATGATTTCTTAACTTCTTCAACATCAACTCTCTCGCACCTTCTTTCCTCTATAGCTCCCATCCTATCATCAGTATCAGAAACAGCACCTAAAAATATTTCAGCAACATACTCCTTCTCCATTTTCATAAACTCCATTTGTCTTTTAGTGGCTTTACCAACAAGAATTAAAAGAACGCCCTCTGCAAAAGGATCTAATGTTCCTGCATGACCAACCTTTTTAATTCCTAAAGCCCTCCTTACTTCATAAACCATGTCATGAGAAGTTGGTCCAACAGGCTTATACAAATTTAAAACCCTAGAGTAGTCCATAATTGGCTCAAATAACCTAAAAATGATATAATTAAGAAAATGATAGGCTTTATCCAAGGAAAAATAGAAACATTAACTGACAAGTACATTATAACCAACGTAAATGGAGTTGGCTACAAGATTTTTATTACCCTCAGCACATTTAAAAATCTGCCAAAAAAGGGAGAAGAAGTAAAACTATACACCCATCTTTATGTAAGAGAAAATATATTAGACCTATATGGATTCCTAAAACAAGAAGAACTAGAATTCTTTGAAAAACTAGTATCAATATCAGGCATAGGCCCTAAAGGAGCATTAGGAGTATTAAGCGTAGCATCAGTAAAAAGTCTAAAAAAAGCAATATCAAGCGGAGAAAGTGAAATATTAACAAAAGTATCAGGCATTGGCAAGAAAATGGCAGCAAAAATAGTATTAGAACTAAAAACAAAAATAGAGGGAGACTTTACAGAAGAAACAGCTAGCTTTGACAATGAAGCAATAGATGCATTAGTAGCTCTAGGATACAAGGCAAATGAAGCCAGAGAAGCATTAAGCAAAATACCAGAAGACACGGAAGACATAGGAGACAAAGTAAGACAAGCATTAAAATTATTAGGAAAAAACAATTAATGGAATCATTTCTTCAATCAATAAAATGGGCTAATTTCCAGGAATCAATAGGCAGGAAGGTATATAGGATGGGAGATATTAATATAATAAAGCACAATCTTCCATTAAAAAAGAATTATCTTTACTGTCCTCATTTTTCTTTTTCTCAAAAACAAGAAATACTAGATCAATTTTTAAAAAAAATAAAACAAATAGCAAAAAAAGAAAAATCTATATTTATTAAAATAGAGCCTTTAACCAAAAAAGAAGAAGATCTCCTAAAAGAAAAGAATTTTAAAAAAGGATCAAGCATACAACCAACAAAAAGCATAGTTCTGGACCTAACAAAAACAAAAGAGCAACTACTAGAACAAATGCACCATAAAACAAGATATAATATACGGCTAGCAAAAAGAAAAAAAATAACAATACATAACTATACAGACAAAAAAGACTTTGAAGATTTCTGGAATATATTAAATCAAACAGCAAAAAGAAATAAATTTGCCACTCATGAAAAAGAATACTATAGAAAAATGCTTAACATTCCAGGAATAAATGTATTTATAGCAAAAAAACAAAACAAAACAATAGCTGCTAATATTGTTTTAACCCACAAACAAACAGCAGTATATCTGCATGGAGCATCAGACTATAAACACAGAAAACTAATGGCTCCTCATCTTCTTCAATGGACTCAAATAAAAGAAGCAAAAAAACAAAACTGCGTAATGTATGATTTCTGGGGAATAGACAAAGACAAATGGCCAGGAGTAACAAGATTCAAAAAAGGATTCGGAGGAAGAGAAGTAAATTATCCTGGAGCATATGATTTACCAACATCAAAGACTTGGTATTTAATATACAAAACAGCAAGGAAAATATTATGAAAAAATTAATAAAGAAATTGATTCCAAAATCAGTATTAAATCTCTACCACCTTAGCCTAGTATGGCTGGGATCTTTTTTATACAACCACCCATCAAAGAAACTAACAATAATAGGAATAACGGGAACAGGAGGAAAATCAACAACAGTCCATCTAGCCACTCAAGTATTAGAAAAAGCATTTCCAGGACAAATAGCATCTCTGTCATCAATCAGATTTAAGGCAGGAAAAGAAGAATGGCCCAATATGCTAAAAATGACAATGCCAGGAAGAATGAAAATACAAAAATTCCTAAAAAAGGCAGTAAAAAACCATTGCAAATATGCAGTATTAGAAGTAACATCAGAAGGAATAAAACAAAACAGGCATAGATTTATAGAATTCAACGGAGCAGTATTCACCAACCTGTCAAAAGAACACATAGAAGCCCATAAAGGATTTGAAAACTATAAAAAAGCAAAAGGAGAATTATTCAAAGCACTAAACGAAAGCAAAAAACAAAACAAATTTGCAATAATAAACATAGACGATCCTAATGCCCAATATTTCCTAAACATATTCAAAGGAAAAACATACACATATGCAGTAAAAAACAAACAAGCAAACATAACTCCAGAAAAAATCAACATAGAAACCCCTCTACCAGGAGAATTCAATAAATATAATTCTTTGGCTGCAGCAGCAATAGGAATATCCCAAGGAATAGGAACAAAAGAAATAATAGAAGCATTAAAAGAAGTAAGAGAAGTGCCAGGCAGAATGGAATTAGCCATAGGATATCCATTTAAGGTATTTGTAGATTATGCTCATACGCCAGACAGTCTAGAAAAAGTATATACAACAATAAAAGAATCAGATTTAAATAACAACAATTCAAAACTAATATGCGTATTAGGCAGCTGCGGAGGGGGAAGGGATAAATGGAAAAGGCCAGAAATGGGAAAAATAGCATCAGACAACTGTAATAAGATAATACTAACAAACGAAGATCCGTATGATGAAAATCCAGAAAAAATAATACAGGAAGTAAAGAAAGGAATACAAAATCCAGAAACAGAAATCATAATAGACAGAAGAAAAGCAATAAACAAAGCACTATCACTAGCAAAAACAGGAGATGTAGTGGCTATAACAGGAAAAGGGTCAGAACCATGGATGTGTGTGGCAGGAAATAAAAAAATACCATGGGATGATAGGAAAATAGCAAAAGAAGAATACAAAAAAATAAAGGAAAAATGAAATACAAACAAATAGATCACCCAGCAGATATAAAGGTAAGAGTATTTGGCAAAACAAAAAAAGAAATATTTCTTAATGCATTAAAAGCATTAAATGATATTTTAGAGCCAGAAATAGAAGAAAAACAAACCCAAGAAGAAATAGAACTGGAATCAACAAGCATAGAGAATCTTTTAATAGAGTTTTTAAATGAAGCCCTCTATTTTACAGAAACAAAAAAAGAAATATATCAAGATATAGATTTCAAAGAATTTAATGATGAAAAAATAAAGGCAACACTATATGGACAAGCAGCAAAAGAATTTAAACAAGAAATAAAAGCAGCAACATATCATGAATTAGAATTTAAAAAACAAGACGATCAATATCAAACCACAATCTTATTTGATATTTAACAAAAAAAGACAAAACAACAAAAAAGCTCTTTATCAAAGAGCTTTTTATTATCCCTCCTCCCGTGATATAATGAATATATGATCCAAAAACAAGATTTCAAAAAAATAAGCCAAAATCTCTGGGAAATTCCAAAAGAATTCAGCCCAGAAATGAGAACACCTGCAAGAATATATGCATCAGAAGAGATGCTAACTAAAATCCTAGAAGACCGGTCTGTAAACCAACTAATAAATACAGCCTCTTTACCAGGAATAGAAAAACACAGCATGGCCATGCCAGACATACACGAAGGATACGGCTTCCCAATAGGAGGAGTAGCAGGCATAGACACAAAAACAGGAGTAATCTCCCCTGGAGGAGTTGGTTATGATATAAACTGTGGAATGAGAATCCTGCTATCCCCTCTACAGGAAAAAGAAATAACAAAATACATAGAAAAACTAAGCCAAGAAATACAAGAATCAGTTCCTTCAGGCCTAGGAAAAGGAAGAAAAACAAAAACAGATATATCTTTTTTAAATAAAATACTCCAAAAAGGATCCCAAGCGCTAGTAGAAAAAGGATATGGAGATCAAGAAGACATAGAAAACTGCGAATCAAAAGGAAGAATGGAATCAGCAGATCCCTCAACAGTATCAGACAGGGCAAAACAAAGAGGAAGAGACCAAATAGGCACTCTTGGATCAGGAAATCATTTCATAGAAATCCAGAAAGTAGAAAAAATATTTGATGAGCAAGCAGCAAAAGAATTTGGAATATTCCAAAACCAAGTTGCGGTGATGTTTCACACAGGATCAAGAGGACTAGGCCATCAAGTAGCAACAGACTATATAAAAGAAATGATGAAAGCAATGAATAAATACAAAATACAACTGCCAGACAGAGAACTGGCCTGCGCTCCATTCAACTCTCCAGAAGGCCAAAGATATTTTTCAGCAATGTCAGCTGCAGCAAACTATGCCTGGGCAAATAGACAAATGATTGCTTATCATATAAAGAAATCTTGGGAAAAAACAATAGGAAAAGAAAAACCAACCCCCCTATATGATGTAGCTCATAATATAGCAAAAAAAGAAAATCACAATAATAAGGAATTGATAGTCCACAGAAAAGGAGCAACAAGAGCATTTCCTCCAAACCATCCAGAAATACCAGAAAAATACAAAAAAAAAGGCCAGCCAGTATTAATACCAGGCAGCATGGGCACAGGATCATACATACTAAAAGGAACAGAGCAAGGAAAAGAATCATGGCACTCTACTTGTCATGGAGCAGGAAGGGCGATGTCTAGAAAACAAGCAATAAAAACAATATCAGGCCAAGAGATAATAAGAGAATTAAAAGGAAAGGGAATATTGATAAAATCAAAAAGCAACAAAGGAGTAGCAGAAGAAGCGCCACAAGCATACAAAGACATAGATCAGGTAGTAGAAATTGTTCACCAAGCCAATCTTTCAAAAAAAGTAGCTAAGCTAATACCATTAGCAGTAATTAAAGGAGATTAATGAGAAATATATTTAGTTTACATGTAGAAACAAAAGTAAGCCTCGCTATAATCTTAATAGTTATAGTAATATTTTTAATTACAATATTTAAAAGCATAGATAATTTTAATAAATTCAATGATAGAATAAATCAATACGATCAAGTATTAAAAGAAAGACCAAAACAATGAGAACAGGAGTAGCCAGTATACCATTAGATTATGGAACATGCCCAAAATGGCTGTTTGAAAGAATGACAAAACTATCAAGAGCAATTATACAAATGATTGTGTCTGAATTTGGTGAAGAAGAATTATTGAAAAGACTTTCTGATCCAACATGGTTTCAATCATTCGGCTCTGTTCTAGCATTTGATTGGAATTCTTCTGGATTAACCACAACAGTAACAGGAGCAATAAAGCAAGGAATAAGAGATTTAGAAAAAGATTTAGGCATATTCATGTGTGGAGGAAAAGGAAAAACATCTAGAAAAACACCAGAACAAATAATGCAATGGGCATACAAGCTTTCTTTTTCACAAGAACAAGCAGATAGACTTGTTTACTCATCAAAAATCAGCGCCAAGGTAGACAACACAGCAATCCAAGACGGATTCCAACTCTATCATCACACCTTTATTTTCACAAGAACAGGAAAATGGACAGTAATCCAGCAAGGAATGAATGAAAAAGCAGGCCAAGCCAGAAGATATCATTGGCTATCAGATAATGTAAAAGATTTTATAGAAGAACCACACATAGGAATATCATCAGATATAAAGCTAAAGCCATTAAATCTTACATCAAAAGAAAGTGAAAATAATAAAAAGACCAGCACAGAGCTGGTAACCAGAGGATATAGATCATTAATAAAAGACTTGTTTCTATTAAGAGAAAAACAAACAAGACAACCAAGCTTATTTAATCAAAACAAAAGATCAAAATTAAAAATACTAGAAATGCCGGATGACAAAACACTACCTCAACTAACAGGAGACTTAGAATTTACAAAAAGTAAATATTTAGATAAAATATTATTTGATCTCCATGAAAAAGAACCTAAAAACTTTGAACAAGTATTAATGGAAAAAGGAGTAGGCCCAATGACAGTAAGGGCATTGTCATTGGTTTCAGAATTAGTGTACGGAGCAAAAGCATCTTATGAAGATCCAGCAAGATATAGCTTTACATTTGGAGGAAAGGACGGTGTTCCTTTTCCTGTAAACAGGCCTGTATATGATAAGGCATTAGATGTAATTGAGAGAGGGATAAAGAAAAGCCAATTAAGTAGAAGAGAAAAAGAAAAAGCCCTTCGTAGATTTACGAAGAGCTTTTAGCTCTAATTTCCGCCCATTCTCCGGGCGGAAGAGTGGCTGGGTGAGCAAAAGACCTTTTGAGGTCCCAGAAAGAAACTGGGAGCCTTTTACACATAGCTTTGACAACTGCATGCTCTTCAGCATGCAACTCTTCTCTTCTTGGCGCAGAAACCAAAAGAGTTTCTGTTCTTATCCCGTCTTTTGCGATCAAGCATACCACCCACTCTTCAAAAAACAATTCTAATTGATTCATTTTCACCTCCTTATAAACAAATTATACCATATAATAAATTAAAAAGTCAAGCTTATGGGCAAATCAAAAAGAATAAAACAACAAAAAAAAGAACAAGAAAAAGAACAAAAAATAAAAGAGCAGCAAAAAAAGAAAAACCATACAAAAATCCTTGTATTAATCACTATTATTCTCCTAATAATTTTTGCTCTCCTATTAATAATTATCCCAAAAAATAAAATGGAAGAAAATAAAATAGAAAATAATCAAACAAAAGAACAAAACCAAGAAGAAAAAATAGTAAAAGCAATAATTGAAACAGAAAAAGGAGATATATACTTAGACCTATATCAATCTAAGGCTCCAAAAACAGTAAATAATTTTAAAGACCTGGCAAATCAAGACTTTTACCAAAATACAACATTCCACAGAGTAATTGAAGACTTTGTTATTCAAGGAGGAGACCCTTTAAGCAAAGACGATAATCCAGCAAATGATGGAACAGGAGGCCCAGGGTATACATTTGAAAATGAAATCAATCCTGAATCATTAAACCTCCCACAACAAACAATAGCTCAATTAAAAGCAATGGGCTATACATTTAACTACAATATAGAATCAATTCCTCATGAACCAGGAGTAATATCAATGGCAAACTCAGGACCAAAAAGCAATGGCAGCCAATTCTTTATTGTAACCACCTCCCCTCAGCCACATCTAAATGGAAAGCATACAGTTTTTGGAAAAGTAACTCAAGGAATGGAAATAGTGCGAAATATTCAACAAGATGATATAATAAAAGATATAAGAATTATTAATTAAATAAAGCCCATGCTAGGAATATTTAAAAAACAAAAACTTTTAATATCATTAATAGGGATAATAATAGCCCTCCTATTATTATCCCTATTAATCTACACAATAGTAGGCATAATAAACAAATCAAAACAAACAAAATATATTGGAGCAGATGCAGCTTTTAAAAATACAATAAACATACAAGGAGAAGGCAGAACATACGGAAAACCAGATATAGCAACAATGAATCTCTCTGTTGTAACAGAGGGAAAAGACATAGAGGCAACACAAGAAGAAAATACAGAAAAAATGAATAATGTAATAAGCTTCTTAAAAGATTTTGGCATAGAAGAAACAGATATAAAAACAACAAATTATAGGCTAAATCCAGTATATAGCTATGAAGACAAGAGGATTCCTCAAATAATTGGCTATGAAATAAGCCAGACATTGGAAACAAAAATCAGAGACATCTCAAAAACAGGAGAGATACTAAAAAATAGCGTAGGTGTTGGAATAAACAGAATAAATTCACTAAGATTTGAAATTGAAGAAGAGAATGATTTAAAACAAGAAGCAAGAAGATTGGCAATAAAAGATGCAAAAGAAAAAGCAAAGAAGCTAGCAGAGCAACTAGGAGTGGATCTATTAAAGATTAGCGGCTTTACAGAAAACACAAGCTTTGATTATCCTGTATATAGAGAAATGGGCATAGGAGGAGCAGGAGATTCTCCTCAAATACAAACAGGAGAAAATGAAATTGTAGTAAGAGTGACTTTGATATACGAAATTAATTAATGAATTCTAATATACCCAAAAATACAGAAAAATATTATTGGACCAACCACGTAACTAGGAAAATGCAGTACTACCAACTTTCTGAATCAAGAGTAAAGAGAATAATAAAGAGCCCAAAAAGAAAAGAATTAGGCGTTGCGCCCAATACAATAGCAGTAATGCAGCCAAGCAAAAGAAAGCTGACAAAAAGAGCAGAAAAATCAAATCATGCATCAGAAGTCTGGGCAATGTATCAATTAATTAAAAGAAAAAACAAAGAAGCAAGAATTAAAATAATAACTGCTTGGAGATATCCAGGCAAAAGCCCAATAAGAGGGCCAATTCCAGTTCCTCCAGAAATACTGGAAGAACTAGGAGAGATAAAAATTAACAGATAAAAATATGTTTGATTGGTTTAAGAAAAAGAAAATAGGGAGATTGCATATAATAATAGCTATACTTGCTATACTGGCTGTTATTGGCTGGGCAGTTTCAATATATTTAATTGCCAAACCAGATCAGCCCCAAATTACTTGCGGAGAAAGATTTACCAAACTTAATTCATATGCCACTCTATTAGAAGACTCAACGAGACTGGCAAGGCAAGAAAAAAGCCTAGCAGAACTAGAGCAGCAAGTAAGGGCATTAGACAGCGGCAGTCTTTTGTCAGAATGGCAAGCAGTTGTATTAGGAGGAAACAGAGAAGAGGATCTAAATGATTATTTTGATATAATAATTGATTCTCTAAAATTCTTCTCCAGATAAATGAAAAAATCTCTTAAATTATCTCCATCAACATTAAATTTATTCCTGGAATGTCCCAGGTGCTTTTGGCTTCACATAAATGAAAGGATACATAGACCAAGAGGCCCATTCCCTTCTCTTCCAGGAGGAATGGATGATGTAATAAAGGTATATTTTGACAAATACAGAGACCAAGAAAAACTACCTCCAGAAATAGAAGGAAAAGTAGAAGGACATCTATTTCCAGATACGAAATTACTGAATAAATGGAGAGATTGGAGAACAGGATTAGAATATACAAATGAAGCATTAGAAACAACTCTATTTGGAGCACTGGATGATTGTCTAGAAACAGAAGAAAATAAAGAAAAAAAATATATTCCTTTAGACTACAAAACAAGAGGATACCCGCCAAAAGAAGGAGACTCAGAAAAATACTATGGAAACCAACTAAGCTGCTATTCTCTTTTATTAGAAAAAAATGGATATCCAACAACAGGATTTGGATATCTTGTATACTATTATCCTAAAAAAGTAAAAGAAAAAGGAAGTGTTTCCTTTCATGTAAAGACCATAAAAATTAAAGCGGATCCAGAAGAGGCAGCCAAGACAGTAAAAGATGCAATAAAGCTTCTCCACGGACCTATTCCTTCTCATCATTCAGAGTGTGAATATTGCATATGGGGAAGAAGAAATGGAGATTAAAAAAAACAAAAACACCACAAACAAAAAACTGGGCTTAGCCCAGTTTTTTAATCATATATTCATCTTTTAATCTATATCCCAGCTTCCGATAATAGCCCCTAACTCCTATTCCAGAAATAACAGCCACCTTCTTATACCCCTCCTCCTCAATTAGCCTCTCTGCTTTTTTAATTAATTTTTTTCCTAAATTTTTATGCTGTCTTCCTCTTTTGTTTTTCTGAGAAACAGGAACAACAGACCCATATGTATGAACCTCTCTTATCAACCCACATTCTTTTAGAGAAGGAAGGGTCCAAGAACTAGAAATCCTTAATCTTAAAAAAGCTAAAAGCTTGTCTTGTTTTTTATCTTCAAAACTAAGAAAAATTTCTTTACCGTCAGAAGCAGTATAATCTATTCTAGACAAGCTAATATCCCTAGGAATAAGTCCCTTTATTTCTCTGCATCTTATGCATCTACAATTTTCGCCTCTGGCTCTCATTTTTCTTTGAACAACCTGTCTTAAATTAGAAACCTTATTGCCACCAGCAATGCTTCCAGAAGGAATATCTCGTATAACCCTAACAATCCTAACATAAGAAGGGATAATTTTCTTAATCTCAACTAAGAGATCTGTTAATTTCTTAGTATCATAAGGAGTATATTTTCCTCTTTTCCATAATTTATACAAAGGAGAGCTTTCTAAAACAACACAAGGATATATTTTTAATTGATCAGGCTGAAATCTTGAATCAGAAAAAAGAGCTTTAAACATTTCAATGTCTTTTTTAAAACTAGATCCAGGCAAATTAGGCATAATATGATAAGTAACTTTTAGTCCAGCATCCTTTAACAGCTTAGTTGCTTTAACAATTTCTTTTAATCCGTGACCTCTTCTATTTTTTCTTAAAACATCATCATAAATGCTTTGTACTCCTAGCTCTACTCTAGTACAACCCAGCCATCTTAATCTTTTAATTTCTTTTTTATCAATTAAATCAGGCCTTGTTTCTAATGTCAGTCCAACCATCTTGTTTTTAGCCCCTTCGTTCATTTTCTTAGCATCCTCTAAACTAGAAGAAGTTTTTTCATTGCAAGCATCAAGGCATCTTTTAATAAAATAAGTTTGATATCTTTTTGGATAAGCATTCCAGCAACCACCCAAAACAATAATCTCTATTTTGTCTGTATGATGTCCTGTTTTTTGCAAAGACTTTATTCTTGTTTTTGTTTGCAAATAAGGATCAAAGCTGGTAAGAGCGGCTCTCATACAAGCAGGCTCATTTGCCAAATAACTCTTAGGCATATCTTTTTCATCAGGACAATAAAGACAATTTCCAGGGCAAGGATAAGGCTTAGTAATTAAAGTAATAGCCACTATTCCAGACATACTTCTAACCTTTCTAGTTTTTAAGAGATTTTCCAGCTTATAATTTTTCTTAATCTTGTTTTCACCCAATAGCCTGTGATATGATTGTAGTAGTTGCATATTGTCAGGAATAGGAGATTTAAATTTAAAAGCAGCCTGACGCCTAATATCATCAAGCTTTTTTTTATTCATTTTTCTATCTTTTAATGCAGTTTTTACAATATATTTTTCTATACTCATATGGATTTAAATTATGCGAAAAAATTAATAGAAAAAAACAAAAAAGATTTTAATATAATAGCAAATCAATTTTCTCAAACAAGAAAATATCTATGGCCTGAATTAAAGAAATTAAAAAAATACATAAAAAGAAACACAAGGGTTGTAGATATGGGATGCGGCAATGGCCGCTTGTTTAATCTTTTTAAAAACAAGAATATAGATTATATAGGAATAGATATTTCAGAATCATTAATTCAAAAAGCAAAAGAAGAATATGGAGATCATTTTAAGCAAGCAAATATATTAAATTTGCCATTTAAAGACAATTCTTTTAATCAAGCATGGATGATTGCTGTTCTTCATCATATACCTTCAAGAGAATTAAGAATCCAAGCACTAAAAGAAATTAAAAGAGTCTTAAAAAAGAATGGAAATGCCATTATTACTTGCTGGAATCTCTATCAGCCTCGCTATTTTAAAATACTATTTAAATATACTTTTCGCAAGATTTTTAAAAAATCAAAGCTTGATTTCAAGGATGTATTTATTCCTTGGAAAAGAAAAAACATCCAAAGATATTATCATGCTTTTACTAAAAAAGAATTAAAAAAAGAATTAAAAAAAGCTGGTTTTGAAGTTAAAAAGATACAACACTTAAAAAGAAAAAACAAAAAACTTCACATACTAGCAATAACTAAAAAACCATGAAAATACAATTTCACGGCGGAGTAAGAACAGTAACAGGATCCAAGTTTCTTATAAAAGCCAGGGCAACAAATAAAAAGGAAATAAATGTCTTATTTGAATGTGGCATGACCCAGGGCACAAAAGAAGCAGAAGAGGAAAACTACAAAGACTTTCCTTTTGATCCAAAACAAATAGACTATATATTCATAACTCATAGCCACATAGATCATATAGGCCTTCTTCCAAAGATATGCAAAGACGGATTTAAAGGAAAGATATTTACCACTCCTCCTACAATAGACATAGCAAAGCTAATACTTGAAGATAGTCAAAATATTATGGAAATGGAGGCAAGAAAAGAAGGCAAAAAACCATTATACGAATCAGCAGATATATCAAAATGCCTATCTTTAATAGAGCCAATAAACTATGGCAAAAAACACAAATTAGAAGGAGAAACATATTTTAGATTTCAAAATGCAGGCCATATTTTAGGCTCTGCAATAATAGAATTCTGGGCAGAAGGGAAAAAGATTGTTTTTTCAGGAGACCTAGGAAACAATCCAAGTCCTTTATTAAATCCACCAAAGGAAATAAGGCAGGCAGACTATATAGTAATAGAATCAACATATGGAGATAGAAACCACGAAGACAAAGAAGAAAGAAAGGAAAGATTAGAAAATGTAATAGAAGATACATTTTGTGAAAAAGGAGCATTAATGATCCCTGCTTTTGCAATAGAAAGAAGCCAAGAACTTCTTTATGAATTAAATGAATTAGTAGAAAACAACAGAGTGCCAAGGATGCCCATGTTTGTAGATTCTCCTTTGGCAATAAATGTAACAGAAGTATACAAGAAGCATTCTAAATTCTTTAACAAAAAGGCAATACAGTCAATAAACTATGGAGATGATTTATTTAAATTCCCAGGACTAACATTGACCAAAACATCAGAAGAATCAAAATCAATAAACAGAGTAGCTCCGCCAAAAATGATCATTGCAGGGTCAGGAATGTCTACAGGAGGAAGAATCCTCTTTCATGAAAAAATATACCTCCCTGACCCTAGAAGCTGCTTATTGATAATTAATTTTCAGGTAGAAAACAGCAGAGGAAGAAAGCTAGTAGAAGGAGCAAAGAATATAGAAATATTTGATGAAAATATTCCTGTAAGAGCAAAGATAAAAACAATTGAAGGATATTCTTCTCATGCAGACAAAGACGGCTTATACAATTGGCTTTGTAATTTTGAAAAACCAGTAAAACAAATCTTTGCTGTACACGGAGAAATGCAAGCATCAGAATCATTGACTCAGAGAATAAAAGATCATTTAGGAATTGAATCAACTATTCCAAAAAAAGGGCAAGAATTCCAAATATAATTGATATCATTGCCCTCTATGTGCTATTCTAAGAAGAGATATAAGATAATTAATAAAATACCATATGAAATACAAAATATCTGTATCAGGAGCAGCTGAAACAGGCCACTGCAAATCAGATGCCCTAGATAAAGCAAAAGAAGTAGGAAAAGAAATAGTAAGACAAAATGGAGTCTTAGTAACAGGAGCAACATCAGGCATCCCTTACTGGTCTGCTATAGGGGCAAAAGAGGAAGGAGGAATAGTAATAGGCCTTTCTCCTGCAGCTTCTTTAGCATCCCACAAAAGAGCATACAGACTACCAACAGATTATCATGATATTGTGATATATACAGGGTTTGAATATGCAGGAAGAAACCTTTTGCTTACCCGTTCTTCAGATGGAGTAATTGTTATTTGTGGAAGGATGGGAACATTAAATGAATTTACAATTGCCTTTGAAGACAAAAAGCCAATAGGCATCCTGCTAGAAACAGGAGGCACTG
>WJLL01000031.1 GCA_014728535.1 Candidatus Portnoyibacteriota bacterium | reverse complement strand
TTTCCCTGTTTTCTCCGTTAGCCATTGATCTGCCAAAATCAAAGCCTTCCTCAAAACCTAGGTAACTTACATGCCACCTTACGGATTCATCGAAAAAAGGAGCTTTATCAAAAACGGTGTTTATCCCTATTTTTTTTACCTTATCAGGAATCTCGGTAAGTTTTTCTACAAAATGATTATAGTGTTTTAGGATATTTCTGATGGTTGGATTGTTTGTGAAATTCTTCACTATTCCCTTTTTGAATTTCCTTACTTTTTCTTGTGAGATAATAGCTTCTCTTTTCCGTTGAGTGTCTTTTTCATCTTGAACCGCTTTAACTTTTTCTAAAAGACTTTGGAAATCGTCTACTTTGGATATTGCTTGTTCACTAAGAACAAAACTCCATTCACTAGGATTTTGCTTAATTATCTCTAAAGTTTTTTTCAAATCTCTAGTTCCTTCTGCCAAAAAAGCGAAATCTCTATTTGTTGGCAAATTAATTTTTTGAATTTCTTCAGTGGATTTCTTTTCAAGTAAAGTTAAGGTGCGAATAGCATAGAATCTTTCTAGTTTTTCTAAGATTTGAAAATGAACTTGCCCTTCACCTTTCATATCCATCTCCCAATTGTCCCAACCCCAGAACTTTTCTGTTTCAAGCTTATGGCAATCAAGGAAAATATTAGTAAATTCATTTAAAGTGCTTGGTAACCTATTTGCTATATACCCGTATATTCTGCTTAATTTTTCATCGTCTTTGTTGTTTTCAAACTGGAATGCTATCCAGCTTGCCAAACCAAATAACATTTCACTTCTCTTTGATTCTATATAATTGCTCAGTGTCTCGGCTTTTTCATTGTCATAGCGAGTGCTAATACTCATATTTCTAAATAGACCAGTGACCGTTGTTAAATAACTGTTAAAATTAGTGGCATCTCTATTGTCAAAACTCGTTTTTAATAAGTTTTGGAATATTTTAATAATGGCAATAGAAAAATCCTTGAATGATTCTTCCGGGTATTCTTCCTTTAATTTTGGCTCTAAATGGTAATCTGTAATTTCCTTTATGTAGCGCCATGATCTATCTACCACAAATTCTGCCAATTCGTCATTTCCTGATTTTTTGAGTTTAATGGCGTGCTGGTAAAGTCTAACCGGGTAATATTGAAATTGCTGAAAGATTAGATGGTCTTCGTAATCAATAGCATATTTCAAAAATCTAATGGGTAAATAGGCTACCTCTCTAATAATTTCTTTGCTATCTGATAAAAACCCTCTCTCAAATATCTCTCTTATGTCATCGGCTATCCACCGTACTGGCTTAAGGCCACCGAAAGCTAATTCCATACTCATGTTTCGGGCTTGTTCATCGGAAAAACCTCCGCCAAAGGGCTTTAAGTATGCATAAAAATACTCAATCAGATCCGTATAAATGTTGAGGGCATAGCCTAACTGATCGATCTTTTGTGTTTCTACAGAATCAAGGACAAGCTTTTTTAGCTTGAGGATGTAATTTCTAGCTTCTTCTAAGTCAAGTTTTGGCTCACCAATGACAAATGCTTTGTATGCTTTTTTTGTGGTTTCTTTTAGTATTTTTTCATTCTCGACAAGATCTTTTCTTACCCAACACAAAACACCTCCAACTTCTTTTGTCGAAGAATTAAATCGGGGAGTTATGTAACAGTAGGGGCTTTTTTTATAGGAATCTTTTTGTGTATTTTCAATACCTGTATCTAGTTCAAGGGTAGTACTCTCTTTTGGAGCTTGCTTTTGTAAATAAGCCAAAAAGCTTTTTAATTTTCCATATTTGATGTTTTTTAGGTGCCCTGGCTGTTGGGTTTTTATCTCTACATATTCATCTTTATTGAGAGGCGAAAAAGGCGTGAATTCAACGAAATTGCCGAATTGTTGAAGTCTCTTTTGTAGTAAATTATCACCTAACAGTTTTGTGATATCTGAATCTAAAATTTTCAAGAAATATACTCTTAGTTTTTCAGCAAATATTTTTTCTTCTTCTTTTCGTAGATCAAAATCATTTACCATTAAATCAATCGTTTTATAAAGGGATAAAAGTGTAAAAAAACCAATTAGAATTATTGGAAAAATACTTAAAATATTTACGGATCCCCAGAGAAACAAAAAGAAGAACAGAATCTCAGCGACCAAAATAGGAAAAAATTTACTGCGTTTTAGAAACGCAAAGCCTTTATAGGAATTTCCGCCATCTCTTTCTTTCGCGATCTGCTGAGCAATAAAGAATGCAAGTCCGATCAATACTGCACCTATTCCTGCATGAACTGCAATTAAATTTTGATAGTGATTTCCATCAGTCAATGCAAATGGAGACCCCTTGAATGGGTAAATGCCTTCTATGAAGTTTATAAATGATTCGCAAGGAAATATCGTTTGTATGTGGGTTATGAATAGAAAAAAGAGAAAAGATATGATGACAATCACAAGTTCGCCTGGTGAAAACCAGAGTGATTTAGTTTTTTTCTTCAATATTCTCTCGATTTCGGTATTTAAGTTCTTTTCTTGTTTTACTTCATCAAGTAGCGTCCTTTTTTCTTTAAAATACCCCAATATTTTTTTGGAGTATTTGCTAATATAACTGAAAGGTTTTTTGATTTGCTCTATCATCATAATTCTTTTAACTCTGTCAAAACCTCCTCCACATTTCCGTTGTGCACCAAGAAGAAATGGAGCTTACCTTTGCCGAGTTTTGTCCATTCTTCGGCAATCTCAACCTTATATTCCGTATCTTCATTGCTCACTCGATCCTCACCTTTCCATTCAAGGGCAACGATGTTGCCTTTTTTGGTGAGTGCCACAAAGTCAGGATAAAATTTGTTCTTTTTCCAGCCCTGAATAAAGAAAGGGTCTTGTTTTTCACGATTGCGTACCCAAAATTCAACAC
>WJLL01000030.1 GCA_014728535.1 Candidatus Portnoyibacteriota bacterium | reverse complement strand
TCTTAGAACATTATCTAGTAATTTAGAAACTAAAAAACATTTAAATGGGATTCATCATTGCGAAATATCTAGAATATGTGCATTAACCATTTCTGAAAAAAATATAAAAAGAACTAAACCCCCCTTTATTGATTTTCAATATTGGATGATATTTGATGGAATAAGTAAGGACAGAAAAGAAAGATACGGCTTAGACTTTTTATCGTTATTTCAAATAGAAAATAAGCCCCTTGTTTTAAATAAAAAATTTGATTTAATAAAAAGACACTATCCTTATTCTAGAATGAAAATAGGAAAATCAAAAACCGGATTTTCTAAAATTAATTTTTATCCCAAGTATAAAAATTGGAAATATGAACGTGTATTGCAAAAGAATATAGATACAGAATTCACGCTGGGTGAAATTGTTCACGCTATTTTTTTTGAATTATCTTTTTTTGGATTAGAAAGAGATAGAAATAAAAAATTTAGGGAAATAGAAAAGTCTGTGCAGGATGCAAAAAATTGTGAGCGCTCTTGTAAAAACTTTTCACAAAGGAGTAAAAGTTGAAAGATTATCGGTAGTAGCGCCGTAAAACCCCTGTCTTTAGACATGGGGATATAAGGCGTAAAATTAATAATATATACTTGATTTTACGACGTTGAGCGAGAAAGCCCACGACTTTAGTCGTGGGATGAGAGCAAATTAAAAATAATTTAGAATAATTATTTGACAAATGTATATTTATATCATATATTGTAAATATGAAAAAGAAACGATGGACTACTAGTAATAAAAGTGTTTTTAATATTGGATATCATCTTATTTGGTGTCCAAAATATCGAAGATCTGTATTAACAAATGGAATAGACGAACGTCTAAAAGAATTGTTAAATGAAAAAGCAAAAGAAATAGATATAGAGATTTTATCTATGGAGATTATGCCTGAGCATGTTCATTTGTTTGTAAAATCTACTCCAGTTGATTCTCCTCATTTTATTGTTCAACAACTAAAAGGATATTCTTCAAGAATTTTGAGAAAAGAGTTTAAGACTCTAAAGAGTCGCCTTCCAACACTTTGGACACGTAGTTATTATTGTGAATCAGTAGGTCATATTTCTGAAGAAACAGTACAGAAATATATAGAAGATCAGAAAAACAAATGATTTTGACTTATGTCATTAAACACAACAGAGATTTTTCAGAAGAACTTGTAAAAGCAAAGCAAGTTGCTGAATTTGCAATTAAAAACAGAACTATTTCTTCTAAAAATGTAAAACACATTGGTTTGAAATCTGTGATTTCAAATCAAATTCTTAGAAAATATGCAAAAAATAAAAAGTGTAAGAAGATATCTAAGGTTAATCTTGTTATTCCTTCTCAAGGAATTAAAGTAGACAAAGAGGATAGAAAAATACGAATTTCCTGTTTAAGATTAGAATTTGAATATCGTTTTCCAAATACTTTTTCTAAGGTCAATCAAATAGAAATATCGAAAGACAGTATTCATATTTCAGCAACAATACAAGAAGAAAAAGCATACACACCACAGTCATACATTGGAATAGATAGAAATGCCACAGGACATTGTGTTGTTGCTGCTAATGAATCAACTGGTAAGACATTAAAGCTTGGAAGACAAGCAAAAAACACACATAATAAGTATAAAAATATGAGAAAGAAATTACAAAAGAAGAATAAAAGAAACAGACTGAAGAAAATTAAAAGAAGGGAGAAAAGAAAAACAAAAGACTTAAATCATAAGATGAGTAGGAAAATTGTACAATTTGCAAAAGACAATAAAGCAGGAATTGTATTAGAAGATTTGAAGGGAATTAGGAAAACGAAAAAACAAAGAAAATCCTTCAAGTATGTTTTGCACAGTTGGTCTTTTTATCAATTAGAGAAAATGATAAAATACAAGGCTAAACTGCTTGGCATACCAATATTCAAGATTGATCCACAATATACAAGTCAACAATGTAGTAGATGTGGACTTCTTGGAAAACGAGAAGGTAAGAAATTCTATTGTTCTTGTAGAACGATAGTTGAAGATGCTGATGTTAATGCAGCCTTTGTTATAGCATTGCGTCATAAAGGTATACTTCAATCTCCTGTAGACAGAGATGTAGGAGAAGGGAGCACTGATACCCCTAAAGGGGCAACAACTAGGAAGGCTAGTTGACCCTAGAACCCCACGACTTTAGTCGTGGGAGTATGTCAGCTTGACTACATTTACTAGCAATGCTGGGGATAATAGGTGTAATTCTTGTAATCGGATGATAACTATATTAGTTCCAAAAATTAATATAAAGCTATAATTAATTAATTAACCAATCAAAAAGGAGAAACTTGATGTTAATAACTCTTGAGCAACTAAAACAAAAAAGGGCCTGTGGTGGAGGTTTAAAAGCCTTTAAGAAAATATTCGGTAAAGAGGCAGACCATACTGAAGTTTATGAGAAATTAAAAGAACAAGAAATAGTAGACTGGGCAATATGGTTAGTAGATGAATTAGATACTCCTGATTTTGATTGGGGATGGTTTAGTTATAAGAATGGAATAAAGAATGGAATATATAAAAGTTGGTGGGAAAATGGAAACTCGTGGGTAATTTGTACTTATAAAAATGGTAAAAGGGATGGGGAATATAAAGAATGGCATGATAATGGAAAACAATACATAATTTGCCATTATAAGGATGGCAAAAGAGAGGGGGAATATAAGAGTTGGTACCCCAGTGGAAAACAGCATATAGTTTGCCATTTTAAAAATGGCGAGTTGGATGGGGAATTTAAAAGACGGCATGAAAATGGAAAACAAACTGAAATTCGTAATTATAAAGGCGGCAAATTAGAAGGAGAATGTAAGAATTGGTATGAAAACGGTAAACTACTTAAAAAGGAGAAATTCTAATGTTAATAACCCTTAAACAATTAAAACAAGCGGAAGCATCCCCTGCAGCATTAAAAACTTTTGTAGAAACTTTTGGTAAAGAAGCTGACCACACTGAAGTTTATGAGAAATTAAAAGAACAAGAAAGAACTGACTGGGCAATGTGGTTGGTGTGT
>WJLL01000029.1 GCA_014728535.1 Candidatus Portnoyibacteriota bacterium | reverse complement strand
TTTTAACTAGGTTAAAGGTGTTTTTTTCTATGAAAAGAAAAGGTAAAGGAATTTTTAAAAAATTTCTTATTTTTTGTTTTTGGTCTGCAATTATCCTCTTTATATTTCTTGTAGGTCTTTTTGCATACTTTGCTAAAGATTTGCCTAATCCAGAACAAATAGCTGAAAGAAGGGTAGTTGAATCAACTAAAATTTATGATCGTACTGGCAAATTTCTCTTATATGATGTGCATGGAGAAGAAAAGAGGACTGTAATTCCTTTCGAAGAAATCCCTGAATATTTTAAAGAAGCCACAATTATTGCTGAAGATGATCAATTTTATCATCATTTTGGCCTTGATTTTAAAGGCATAATCAGGGCTTTTTTAGCTAATTTTAGAGGAAATAGAATAAGCCAAGGAGGATCTACAATAACTCAACAATTTATTAAAAACGCTATATTAAGTCCAGAAAAAACGATATCTAGGAAAATAAAGGAGGCTATTTTATCTATTGAAATGGAGATTAAATATTCTAAAGATGAAATTTTAGGATTTTACTTAAATCAAGTTCCTTATGGGTCTAATGCTTATGGCGTAGAGGCTGCTGCTCAAACCTTTTTTAATAAAAACGCAAAAGATTTAACCTTGTTTGAAAGCGCCCTATTAGCAGCCCTACCTAAGGCTCCCAGCTATTATTCTCCTTATGGTTCTCACTTTGAAGACTTAAAAAATAGACAAGAATATATACTTAAAAGAATGAAAGATTTTGGATATATATCACAAGAGCAAATGGAAGAAGCCATAAATGCTGAATTAGACTTTAGCCCTGTAACTTCAGGAATAAAAGCTCCTCATTTCGTTTTATATGTAAAAGAGTATTTAGAAAATAAATATGGACAAGACTATATGAAAAGAGCGGGCTTAAAGGTTTATACTACTCTTGATTGGGATCTTCACCAAGTTGCTAGAAAAATAATAGAAGAAAGGGTTGAGAAAAATATTCAAAACTTTAGAGCACACAATGCTGCCTTGGTTGCTATAGATCCTAAAACAGGACAAATTTTAACTATGATTGGCTCTAAGGATTATTTTGGTGAATCTGAACCAGAAAATTGCACGCCTGGCAAGAATTGTTTATTTGAACCCAATGTAAATGTTGCTATAAGAGAGAGACAGCCTGGCTCTTCTTTTAAGCCATTTGCTTATACCGCTGCTTTAATGAAAGGATTTACTCCAGAAACTGTAGTTTTTGATCTTCAAACTAACTTTGGAACTGATGAAAATAATTACACCCCTAAAAATTATGATTTAAGCTTTAGGGGGCCAGTCACATTAAGAAAGTCTTTAGCTCAATCATTAAATGTGCCCTCTGTTAAAACTCTTTACTTGGCTGGCTTGGATGAGACTATAAATATAGCGCAAGACATGGGAATAGAGACTTTAAAAAATAGATCCAGATATGGACTTTCTTTGGTTCTTGGAGGAGGAGAGGTTAAGCTATTAGAAGAAACTGGGGCTTTTGGAGTTTTTGCTAATAATGGAGTTAAAAATCCTATCACCTCTATTTTGAAAATAGAAGATGGCAATGGAAATGTTTTAGAAGAATTCAAGTATAATCCGAAAGAGGTTATTGATCCTCAAATAACAAGCATAATATCAGACATTCTTTCTGATGAAGAAAGCAGGGCTCCTGCATTTGGATCTAAATCCAAGCTTTATTTAGAAGACAGGCCTGTAGCTGCTAAAACTGGCACAACTCAAGAGTATAGAGACGGATGGACTGTAGGTTATACTCCTTCTTTAGCTGTTGGTGTTTGGGCTGGAAATAATGACAATACATCAATGAGGGGTGGGGCTGGTATATATGTAGCCGCTCCTATTTGGAATGAATTTATTAAAAAAGCTTATGATTTAAAAATAAATGACAAAGAAGATGATGAAGAATTGTCTAATTATTTTGATTTGCCAGACAAAGTCGAAAATTTTCCTGATTTTGAACCAATTGAAACAGAAAAGGGTATATTGAATGGAGAATATGTTAATCAAATAAAAGTTAAGGTTAATAAATTAAATGGAAAATTAATTACAGAAGATACGCCTTCTGATCTTATAGAAGAAAGAGTTTATTCTCAAGTTCATTGCATTCTTTATTATTTAGACAAAGACGATCCTCAGGGTGATGGAAATGGAATTAATGATCCTCAATTTAATAATTGGGAAATTCCTGTTTTAAATTGGGCAGAGCAAAGGGGATTTAATAATCAAGAGCCGCCCACTGAATATGATGACTCTGATAATATTGAGGTTGAGATAAGTAATCTTGAAGATGGAGATAAAATTAATATAAATGAAGATTATATTTTAATTAAGGCTGACACAAGAGGAGGGATTGAAAAAGTTAAAATATTTTTTGATGATAATTTGATTAAAACAGATTATTCTTACCCTTATTACTCTAGATTTAAAATCCCTTCCAATATAAAGGAAGGGGAGTATCTTATTAGAGTAGAGGCTTTTAGTAAATCAGGTGATTATGACTCTGATGAAATAATAGTTGAAATTATCGATTAATAACAATAATTTTATTAATTATTCTTCTTTTAAAAAAACTATTTATTTTTGCTCTTAATTTTTCTCTGTTTAAAAAAAGTTCATTAGCTGCTATTGAGCTTTGGCACTTCACTCCTAGATTTTTTTTATCATAAAAAGACACCTCTATATCAGGGATGTCTTTTTTTATAATAAATTCTGCGTTTTTTATTATTAATTCCTCATCTAACTCTTCTTCTATTATTCCATTTGCCGTTCTTTTTAATATCTGCTTAATGTGAAACATATTAAATTTTGATTGGCATTATTA
>WJLL01000028.1 GCA_014728535.1 Candidatus Portnoyibacteriota bacterium | reverse complement strand
TTTAAGGCCCCGTCGTCTAGTGGCCTAGGACGCCACCCTCTCACGGTGGTAACAGGGGTTCAAATCCCCTCGGGGCTATTGACAGCATAATATTTCTTTGTTATGCTTTTTTAGTTCTTAAAAGATTAAATAAAGGAGGTAATAGTGTGTGATTTCATATCATGGATTGAGTATGGTGAAAGAATTCTTTATCTTGAAGATAGAGTAATATTTTCTTCAGAAGGAAGAAAAAGGCTTAAAGGATGTATGCACAATGATTTTATTGGCCATGGAGCCATAGGGAAGTTCTTTAACTTAAAAAATTCTCAAGGAGAAGAAAAAGAAGAAATATTTTTCTGGCATCCAAAGGCGCAAAAAAGAATTCCTAAGGAGATTGTTGATAAACTTAAAACTCCAGAATTGTTTCTTAGGCACTGGGGAAAATCATTTGAAGAGTTTTTCACTAAAGATGATCTTCTGCGCATTCTATTCAATGCACCAGAAGAATGGGGTAAAATAGCAGCAAAGGAAATACTAAGAAGAAAAGGTAAAAAATTTTCTTCTGTTGAGGATGCTTTTGTTGAAATTGCCAAGACAGATGAAGATGGGTATATCCGTAAAGCTATTGTTGAAATGCTTGATCCAGAAAAGAATAATGATACTTTGGTTGAAATCGCTAAAACAGACAAAGATTCGAGTGTCCGCTTGGCTGCTGTTGGAGTGCTTGATGTAGAAAAGAACAGAGAAGCTTTTGTTGAAATCGCTAAAACAGATGATAATCCGCATGTCAGATCACTTGCTGCATTTAGGCTTTATATTTAAAATAAAATAAACCCACTTATTAATATAAACAAAAAGTGGGTTTTTTTATTTAAAAAAAGTTGACAAAAGAAAAATAATATATTATACTGTCTTTAGTTCTTAAAAAATTAAATAAAGAAGGCTTTAGTGCTTAGATCTATTTATTTGTCTTTTTTGAATTCTCAGTTTGAAGACGAAGAAACGAGCAGAGTAGATTTTCTCTCAGAAAAAGATGGAGATATACAGCTTCATAAAATTTCTCCTTCTCTTGAGGGAAAAAACAGCTCTCTAAACATCACTTTTTTAAAAGAAGGAATAAAAGATTCCTTTTTGATTAAAAGGGAGGGAACAACTCTTTTTTCTAACAGAAACGGAGCGGAAGGGAAAATAACTTTTCCCAAAGACCAAATACCTTATTTATTAAAAGAGCTTTGCGACATAATAAGCATGTCGCAAAAAAAACAAAAGCACTAAAAAAACAAAAAAGGGGAGTCCTAAAAAAGGACCCCCTTATTTTTTTACCAGAAATATTTTACTAGGAATATTTAAGAATTCCCAGTAAAACAAAAGCAACAATCATCCAAATAAAAGACCCAATAATAAATTCTCCAGCTGGCTTTATTGGATAGCCATTATTCCTATAATATCTTTTTTTAATAAAAGGATAAAAAAAAGAATATCTAGGCGCTTCTTCTGTTTTTTGAAAAATATCAACAAGAAAATGGATATACCAAACTAGCGGGGGAAGAAAAATCAAAAAATCTGAATTAACAAACCAGTGAAAACCAAATCCCCAAATCCAGGAAAGAAGAAACCCAACCCAAGTATGAAACCAGGGAACAAAATTATCCAAGCCTTTCTTAGGGCTGCCTCCCTCCAGTACTCTTCGAAATAAATCACGAACATAAGCGGGGTATATTAAATGATCAAAATCAATTAACACTCCCCAAACAAGAACAGAAAAGAATTCCCAGATTCCTATTTCTCCAACCAATCCAAGACTGGCTAAGAAAATAAAGAGGAATAGAATAAAAATAGAGATAAGCCCATGTGTTTGTGGTGCTGCCATTTAAACCTCCTTTAAAAAAATCTATTAATATAATATAGGAAAATGTTTATTTTGTCAAATTAACTTGACAAGAGTTTTAAAAAGTAATAAATTAAAATTAGCCAAGGAGGGAAAGGAGGAATTCCCTTCTTGGTATTTTAAATAGAAACATTATACTTGGGTGTTTGCTGGATTTCCTCCCTAGACAAACACCCAAATACAATTTTTTTATTCACAGTATATAAACAACCAAAGTTTGACGATTTATTAAATAAATAATAAAAATAAGAATAGAGGGTAATATTAATAAATAAAAAGAAACTCCTAAAAGGCTTGACATCAATTTTTTAGAGGGTTAAACTAAAAAAGATTTAAAAAGCCAATACATCCAGGAGGAAGATGCTATCCTAGTGAAAACAAACGGTTGGCAAAAAAATATTACCTTAAATACAAAACCAGAGCTTCTTTGTAAGCCTTTGAAGGATTTTTTGATTTAATTCTGAAAAGCAAAAGAAGTTTTTTTTAATTTAAAAAATAACTAAAAATAAAAATAAAAGGTCGATATCAAGGAGGAATAAAAACCAAAAATAAAGGTTGATAATAAAAAATTAATCAAAAAAAACAAAATTATGAAAAAGAAAATATTATTAGCATCTTTAGCAGTTGTAGCAATATTAGGTGGAGTAGCTGCAATGTCAGCTTACGAAGCTCATGTTGTTAATGTAACTGCTAAAATTGAAAATGCCTTATCAGTAACTCCTGACGAAATTATGTTTGGAACAGTTTTTCCTCAGGAAGCTATTGATAAAAATGTAAAAATCGTTCTTAGCGATTCATTTATTGAAGAAGAAAGAGTAGATGATGTTTCTTACTATATTCGACAAAAACCAAAGCCAAGACCCGAGAGCTATACAGGAGATGAGCCTATGTTTGAAAGTGAAAGAATGGCTCAGGAGTGGTGTTATGAAAATTACGGCAAGGGAGACTTGCAATATGACTATTATTCTGTTTGCTA
>WJLL01000006.1 GCA_014728535.1 Candidatus Portnoyibacteriota bacterium | reverse complement strand
CATTGCTCTATATATTCTTGTATTTTTGGGTTTGTCATAATGTATTAAATTAATTTTTATTTTTAAATTTAAAATGCAAAATTCATAAAAGAACCCATTATTTCTTCTAGGGTTATGGTGTTTTCTGGCTTTTCTATTTGTACTATTTCATTAACTTCAGATATTTCTATTCTTATTTTTGCGCTTAAATCTTCTTTTTCAGGTTTTAAATTAATTTTTGCTTGTCTGATAATTTTTTCACTTTTATCCACCCATACCTCTATTTCCATGCTTCCTTCCTTGGTCAATGATTTTTTAAATTCTTGCATTTCTTCTTCCTTTATAAAGCCTTGTTCTTTTGTTTTTTCAGAAATATATTTATTTAATTTAGTAAAATATCTTTCAGCTTCTTCTGGATTTATTTTTAATTTTGCATAATAGCAATCCTCTTCATTAATTTCTTCACTTGATATATTATCAATATCAATCATTTCTTTTGGCGGAGTTAATTCTTTTATTTCTTCTTCTGATAATTCTTCTCCTTGAATTGTTGAATTGGCTTCTTCAAGATTAATTTGTATCCATTCACTTCCCATAGATTCAGCACTAAACATTGGAATTATTGATAGTTTTTTGATTTTAAAATATATCTTGTCATAGGCGTATATAATCTCTGCTCCTATAGCTTCTTCACTCTCAAGGCTGGCAGATATATCAGCCTGAAGCCTATGATCTTCTTTTAGTATAAAGTCTGCCTCTCCATCTATAATAATGTTTATTTTTTGCTCTTTTGATTGGCTTTGCAGCATCATCATCATTTCTTCGGACAGTTCTGCATTAATATCTGCTTCAATGAAGTAGTCAAATGTCTTTATTTCTTCAAGATTTTGAAATGAATCAAGGATTGCTTTTTTTGCTATTAGGTTTTTAAAGTAAAAAGCATATGATGCAAATGATCCTCCTAGAATTATTAATATTATCAATGATATTATTAAAGTCTTTTTTGAATTGCCCTTTGGTCTAGCTACCTCTTTTTTAATTGTATTTTCTTCTGGCTTAGGAGGTGGTGGCATTTCTTCTGATTGTGATTTAAGAGCATTGTCTATTTCTTCTTTGGGCCACCCCTTGCTTATCAAGGAATACCTTATATCTCCTTTAGACATTCCTTGCTTTTTACATTGCTCTATATATTCTTGTATTTTTGGGTTTGTCATTATTCTTTTATTATTAATTGTTCCTATTCTTAATATACCACATTATAGAGGTTAAAAAAACTCCTATACTGTCAATGCCTACATCTATTAATGATCCATGCCTATTTAAGACAAAGCTTTGATGATATTCATCTGATGCAGCGTATGCTATGGATATTAGTGCGGTTATTAATATTTTCTTTGTTGTTTTTGCATTAAATGCCCTTAATAGCAAGAATGTTAAAATTGCATATTCCATTATGTGGGCGATTTTTCTTAAAATAAAATCATTATCTAATCCTGATTGCAGGCCCGGTATGGAGGAAAGGTAAAATATTATACCCATCCATATTATTATAGGGAGCCAGTACTTTATTATTCTCATTTTATCATTTTCATTAGTTTGTTTAGCGGCCAGGCATTTATTATATCTTTCTTTTCAGCCCATCCCCTGCGGGCTTGAGCTATGCCATATTCTAAATATTTTAATTGAGTTGCGCTGTGAGCATCTGTGTCTATAGAGAATTTTATTCCTTTGTCTTTTGCCATTCTTATATATTCATCCTTTAAATCTAATCTGCTTGGGAAAGCGTCTATTTCTAGTATTGTATTTGTTTCTTTTGCTGCTCTTATTATTTTTTCCATATCTAATTCATATGCTGGCCTTTTATGTATTATTCTTCCTGTAGGGTGGAATAGGATGTGGGCATTTGGATTTTTCATTGCCTTTATTATTCTGTCAGTCATTTCTTTTTTTGACATTTTAAATCCTGAATGCACTGCTATTCCTACTATATCCAGCTGTTTTAATGCGCTGTCTTTTATGTCTAGAGTTCCGTCCTTCTTTATATTCACCTCTGCTCCTTTCAGTATTTTTATTTTGTTTTTGTATTTTTCATTTATTTTTTCTATTTCTTTTGCTTGTTGTTTTAGTCTTTTTTCATCTAATCCTCCTGTCATAGCTAATCCTTGGGTGTGGTCTGTTATTAATATATATTCTAAATTCATTTTTATTCCTTCTTGGGCATATTCTTCTATTGTGCTTGAGCCATCGCTCCATGTTGTTTGTGTTTGAAGATCTCCTTTTAAATCATCGTAGTTGATTAGTTTTGGCAGTTTGTTTTCTTGAGCTGCTTCTATTTCTCCTTTATCTTCTCTTAGTTCTGGAGGCATATATTGCAGTTTTAGTTTTTTATATATTTCTTCTTCTGTTTTGCTGGCTACTGTTTTTTTGTTTTTTATTAATCCATATTCATTTAGCTTGTATCCTTTGCTTATTGCTATTTTTCTTAATGCTATATTGTGAGCCTTGCTGCCTGTGAAATACAAAAGGGCTGAACCAAAGCTTTTAGCTGATACAACCCTTAAATCAAAATTCATATTATTTTCTAGCTTTATAGAAGATTTTGTTTCTCCTTTGTTTATTATTTGCACTACATCAGGCATATTGGTAAAGAATTCCATTATATCTTTTGCTGCTTTTTTTGAAGATGTTGTTACTAATAGATCTCCATCTCCTATTGTTTCTTTTTTTCTTCTTATTGATCCTGCTGTTATTATTTTCTTTACTCCTTTTTGTTTTTTTATTCTTTCCTCTATTTTTCTTGCTTCTGATATTGCTGTGCTTAAAAGAAATCTTTCTTGTGATTTTTTATAGAATTGGATTGATTTTAGTATGTTTTTTTCTGTTTTTCCCCCAAAGTCTTCTAAGTTCCTTATCTTTTTTTGTTTTGCTGCTTTTTCTAGGTCTTTTATATTTTTTACATTTAATTCTTTGTATAGCTTCATTGTCATTTTAGGGCCCATCCCCTCTATTGCATTTAGTTGTTCTATATTTATGGGAATTTCTTTTTTTAGTTTTTCATAGTGCTTTATCTTTTTGTGCTTTATTAATTCTTCTATTCTTTCTGCTATTCCTTCTCCTACTGCTGGTATTTCTTTTAGTCCTTTTATTCCTTGTTCTTTGTATATTTCTTCTACGTTCTTATCTAATGATTCAATTGCCTCAGCAGCTTTTTCATAAGCCCTGGGCTTAAATTGAATATCTTTCATTTCTAAGAATATTGCTATTTCTTTTAATATTCTTACTATTTTTTCATTTGTCATTCTATTGCTTTGTTTAATTCTTTTACAAGTTCCTCTATGTCTATTCCATGGGCTGCTGCTCCTTGCTCCAGGGTTTCAAAGCTTGCTGCTGCACATCCAATACAATGAATATTGAATTTTTGAAAAACTTCTAGTGTTTGAGGGTGGTGTTTTATTATATCCTCTATTTTCATGTCTTTTGATATTTTCATGATTTTTTAAGAATATCCATTAATTCCTGCGCATTTTGAGGCGCATATGCATTTACATCATTATTGAAATAAATGAATATATCTTTTGTTCTTTTTTTTATTTTATTAATTATCTCTTTTTCTTTTTTTAATTGATTTTTTGTGTATTTTGAGCTGAATAATGTTGTTGGGCCATGATATCTGAAATAGGCAAAATCTGCTGTTGATATATTTTTCCTGGGATATTGAGATGAGTCTGCAATTACTAATGATATATTGTGCTTTCTTAGCATTTTATAGTTTTGTTCATTAAACCAAGAGTCGTGTCTGAATTCAAATGCTATTTTGTATGTTCTCCAATCCTTTCTTATGTATTTTATAAAGTCCTCTATGTTATTTTTTGTTTCTTCTTTTGCATGGAAATTCTTTGGGAATTGAAAAAGGATTGGTCCTAGATTGTTTTTTAATGTTATGACTGTGTTTTTAAATTTATTCCAAGGTGTTTTTGTTTTTAATCTCTTTATGTGAGTTATAAATCGGCTGGCTTTCAAAGAGAATAAGAAATCTTTGTTTGTTGTTTCTTTCCATTTTTCTAAGGTTTGTTTTTTGGGCAAATGGTAAAAAGATGAATTTACTTCTGCTGTATTGAATGTTTTAGAATAATATTTTAAGAAGTTTTTTGTTGGGGTGTTTTTTGGATAGAATTTGTTTTTCCATTCTTTATAGCTCCAGCCCGATGTTCCTATATATATCATTTTGTTATTTTATTTAAGAATTCTCCTATCTTTCTTACTACTCTGAATCTATTGTTTTCCATTTTTTTTACAAATTTGTGTTGAGCCCAGAGTTTAATTTTGTAAATTATGAAAATAAATATTAATGAAATTACTACTCCTATTATTATAGCTAGGCCTTTTGCTATTCTTTGTGATGCTAAGCCTATAGCTTCATAGCTTAAGCCAAAGACGTATCCTATAATAAGCATCGTGGGTACCCAAACTATTGTTGCTAATAGTGTTACTGGGATGAATTTTTTCATTTTCATCTTAAAGCTTCCTGCTATTATTATTGCTGGCACGCTTAAGCCATAAGTGATTCTAGTTATAAAGATTGCTTTTACGCTGTGTTTTTGAAAATAGTTTTCTAATTTTTCTATTATTTTGCTTGTTATATGAAATTTATTCATCCATTTATCTATTAAATGCTTTCCTCCTAATCTGCCTATGCTGTAAAAAATTAGGCCGTTTATGAAATATCCTAATCCTAGGGTTAAAATTAATTTCCAGAACTTAAAATATCCTAATTTTAGGAGAACTCCTCCTAAAATCATAATATATGTTCCTTCAAAAATAGCACCTATGAAAGAAAATAGGTATCTTTGTTGGTATAGGAGGTTTAAGATTGTATTTGCAATTAAATCCATTAGAATAAAGTGTTTTGGTTTTGTTTTGTTTTTTGTTTTTGCGGGTCTTTGAAGATATCTATTTTTCCGAATTCTCCATCATATCCTGGCTGAAGAAATATATTTTGTTTTCTTGCTCTCTCTATTCCCTCTCCTATTTTATCTGTTGATGCTTTTTTAATATCTTCTATTTTTGCTTCTGTTAGTATGCTTATTTCGTTTCCTATATTATTTATTAGATTATTATATTGCTCTTCTGCTTTTTTTGTTCTTGATTTTACATTTAATGAATCAATTATTATATCCTCTAGAGGGATTAGTTTTTGGAATGGAGTGGTGTGTTTTGGTTTTGTTTTTCTGTCTGCCAGTTGCAGCACTCTGTTCATTACTCCTATTGTCAGTGGCTTGCCGCATCTGGGGCATATGTTGTTGTATTTTAAAGACTGCTCTGGATTTAAAGAAATATCGCATTTCCTGTGGCCATCCCAATGATATTTTCCTTCTTGAGGAAAAAATTCTATTGTCTTCTTTATTTCTAAATCCAGTTTCTTGTTTTTTTTCTTTAAAGCATTGGGGCTGGCATTTTTGATTGCCCCCCTTATTAGATTATATGATATTTTATTTCCCTCAAAAAGGGTGGCTTCTCTTCCTATCTTTTTGGGGCTGTGGGAATCAGAGTTGCTGATCAGTGCTGTTTTGTCTAAAAAAGAGCATTTCCAACACATTTCTGGATCTGCTGATAATCCTGTTTCTACTGCATAAATATATTTAGTATATTCTTCAAAGCATTCTTCTATTGAATTAAATCCTGATTTAGATCCTAGAAGAGAATACCAGGGTGTCCAAATATGGGCTGGGATAATTAAGCAGTCTTTTGATGCATTTAAGACTATTTTGGCTAATTCTTTTGCATCTAGTTTTAGTATTGGCCTGCCATCTGATTTTAGATTTCCTATTTTTTTTAATTCCCTATTTATCTTCTCCACTATTTTAAATGAAGGAGCTAGTATAATGTTGTGTATTTTTCTTGTTTTGTCATTTTTTGAATAAATGCTTGATATTTCTGCTGATAATATATATCTTGTTTCTAGTTTTTTTGGTTTAAAAAGGCCCGGTTCTGCTGGTTCCAGGCTTCTTTTTAATTCTTTTAGCCATAAAGGGTGGGTAAAATCTCCTGTGCCTAAAATATCAACCCCTTTTATCTTGGCTTGTTTTGTTAGGTTTTGTATGTTTGTGTTTTTTGATGTTGCAAGTGAATATTTAGAATGAATATGTAGATCAGCTATATATTTCATGTTTTTCTGTTAAAGCCAGAGTTAGCCAGAACATTATTGCTCCTGATTGTAGTGTCCAGAAATAGTGATCCATTAGGCCGATAATTAGAAATGAAATTAAGATATAGAATATTGGATTGAAGATATTGTTTTTTAAATCTTTTGTTTTTCTTGCTATTGCTAGAAGAAAGAATATTAATCCTATTATTCCTATTTCTGAAGCTATAAGGAGATATATGTTGTGGACTGGCTGGAATAGCCATTGCGGGATTTCTTTTATTTCTTGATCCTGCATTTTTGCTGCTGCTCTTAAATAGGCAGGATAGTTTTGAGAATGAACAGCAAAGCTTCCTATTCCTACTCCCGTTATTATATTATCCTTTGTCATATTTACAGCCATTTTATTATAGAAGAAGCGGAGGTCTACTGCCTGCTCTTCTGGTGTAATATTAAAGAATCTCGCTTTTAGGTATGGAGATAGGATTAGGATTGATATTAATGATGAGAGGATGAGAATAAGAAATATATTCATTATTCTCTTCCCTGCTCTTATTCTTGCTTCTGTGTGTTCAAATACTCTTAGTTTAATTAAATTCAATAAAAGAAAGATTAAGCTTGAAACAAAGAATACTGCCATGGCTGTTCTTGAAAATGTAGTAAATAAGGCAAAGATCATTAATGATAGGAATATATACAGGATTGAGCTTTGTTTTTTTTGAAGTTGGTAGTAGATTAAGAATATTGTTAGGATAAGGAATCCTGCTAGGATGTTTGGGTGGGGAAAGCTGCCATAGCTTCTTAGTATGGGTATGTTTTGGTATATAAAGGTGGCTACTCCTGGCTCTCCTGGGCTGTATATTCCTGCTTCTATGAATTTTATTCCTATGCTTTTTTGCTCTATGAATTGGGCTATGGCTAATATTGCCTGGATTGATCCTGTGAAGATTAAGATATTAAATATTGCATTTGGCGTTAATTCTCTTATATTTTTCTTTGTGTAGTAGTATATGAAGATATATTCTATTAATTTTATTAAGCCGTATAGGGCTATTGATTCTTTTTGAGCTGGGATTATTGATAATGCTGCTATGAAGATTAAAAGAACAAGAAACTTATTTTCTTTTATTGAAAATGTTCTTGTTCTTTTTATGTACAGAATGAATATTGCAAGAATTAGAATGTCGGTTAAGTATAGGAAGATAGAATCCCATTCTGTTGTTCCTTTTATTATTGCACTCCTTATTTGAAAAGGGATTAAGAATAAGAAGATATAATAAAGTATTTTTTCTATTGTTTTTGGTTTTTGCATATTTTTTATCTGCCCATATTGTATAGGCGCTTAATTTCTTCTTCTGATAATGCCCTGTTGTAGATGCGGACTTCGTCGATGGAGCCATGAAAGTTGTCTCCACCACCACCCCACGGAGATGCTATTTCTAAATTGCTACCTGTTTTAGGATTTACTGTTCTATCAGTTTGAGCAACATAATTACCATCAAGATATACTTTTAATTTATCAGACGTTAAAACTCCTACTAAATAATACCATTGATTATTGTTTAAATTAGAAATCCATATTCTGTCATAAGTACTTCCATCAGATATAATAAACTCTATTTTTTCTGAGAGTCGTTGCACAAAACCATAATCAACATTTAACCAACCAAGACCATCCTTTTTCGCAAAAACTCCCCTGAGGTCTGATTGCGAGCTAAGCTTTATCCATCCAGCTATTGTTAAGTTGTTTGTAATATCTAAACTATCGTCATTTAGGATCTCTACATAATCATTATCCCCATCAAAATCTATTCCTTGCCCAATCTTGCCAATAGTTAATTGTGGACCATTTATTAAAGTTCCGTGATTAGAATTAGAGCTTCTGTCATATGCTGTATCTCCATCCATGTCTGGTCCATCAAAAGACCAAAGTCCTACTAATCCATTTGTTAGTTTGTCATTTTGAGATGTGTTTATTTTTGCCAGGCCAGATTTGTATAGAGCTTCTATTTCATCTTCTGATAATGCCCTGTTGTAGATGCGGACTTCGTCGATGGAGCCGTGCATCCATGCGCTTGGCCCCCTATCTCCATCAAATGAAGAAGCTTCAGATCCTGTACCAATAAGTCCGTAGCGAGTAATACCGCTCCCAAGATTGTTACCACTATGAGCTGTCTTAGATGCTACTATTGTTCCATCTACAAATATTTGTTTATCTGGTGTTGATTCCGCATTAAACCATCCACAAATATGGTGCCAATTACCGTCTGCATAGTCTGCTGTAGTTGTGAGGTCGTCAACGGTTCCTAAACTATCTGTTGTATCCCATCCTATATTATTTGAGCCTCTATCATCTTTAAGGGCCAATCTCCAATACTCATTTCGGTCAAAGCTGACTATAATTTGATTAGTTAAAAATGATGACTTTGCCCAAGAACAAACAGTAATAGCATTAATTTCCCCCTGTGTGTCGTAATGTAAATTTTCTAAAGCAATATAGTCATCGCTCCCATCAAAATCCAATGCCTTGCCAAGCTTACCATCCACCCAATCGTCTTCTGTCATATTGGTTAATGTTCCATGGTTTTGGTTGCCGCTCATATCGCCTGCTTGGGTTCCCCTTCCTTCTTCAAACGACCAATATCCTACTAATCCTGTTTTTGTTGGTGCTTTTATTGTTGGCATGGATAGATTGTATAGCCTCTTTACTTCTTCTGCTGATAGGATTCTGTTGTATATGCGGACTTCGTCGATTTTTCCATTAAAATGAAAATTATTATCATCAATATAGTTGGCATGCGTTCCAATAAGAAAATTATAGCTTCCTTGCACATCGCCAGGATCATCTATGTTCATTTGATGCTTTTCTATTCCATCGACATATAAAATCATTTCGTTTCTATCAAATACCGCCACTAAGTTTTGCCATTTATCCATTTCAACACCCACAGAGGCATTAACCCAATGTCTATCTCCTAACTCTCCATAAATTTCATATTTGACCACTCCCTCGCTATCGTCTAACGCAAGACCATAACCCTTGGACCCAGTAAGAGCTCCATTAGTATATATTATATTATTAACATCCCAGCTGCCTGTAGGTTTTATCCAGACTGACAAGGTTATCACCCCTACTCCCATCTGTAAATTTGATGGTTGACCCAAGTCCACATAATCATTATCGCCATCAAATTCTAATGCTCCACCAATCATTCCATCTACCCAATCGTCTTCTGTCATGTCTGTTAGTGTTCCATTGTTTTGGTTGCCGCTTTTATCATATGCTGTTCCTCCTGCTCCTTCCTGAAGATTCCAATAGCCAACCAGGTCTGTATTAAAAACAGGCTTCATTATTATTCCAGCATATGCTTGTGAGGCAAATAATATGCCAGATAGTATGATGATGAAAATAAGTATTTTTTTCATTTTTATTCTTTATTTTAATTAAATTCCCATGTTTGCAGCATTTGGGCTGTTAATTGATCTAGCTCCTTATAGGTTGAAATTTGATAAAGATTATCTTTATAAACAAACCAAATTTCTCTTGTTTTTCCTATAGATGATTCTTCGCTGAAGAATATTAAAGCAACAATTCCATTCTTTAAAACTCTTTGTTGTGGATTCTCTATTTTTAAATCAGGGAGATCCTTTAATATTCTTTCTTTTGTTAAAGGGCCTGGTTCATCAAAATAGGAAATGAAAATTTGAAAGCTTTTTTTTGTTTCTTTTTCTTGGACTAAGATTGTGCTTGTATTTTCTGCTTCTTGAAATTTATTTATTACAAAGCTAGAGGGATATTGAAAAGAAAAATTGTATTGAGAATCAATATATAATTTTCTTTCTGGATTATTGGTTTCTTTTATTTCAAATGTTTGGGATTGAAGTTGCTTATTTTGAAATTCATTTTCAGAAGAATCTTGTTTTAAAGGTTCTTCTTTTTGTTTTGGAATAATAAGATAGATTCCAATGATTATTATCAGAATTAATATTATTAAAATAATTAATTTTTTATTTTTTTTATTCATGGTTTATTCATTTATTGTCTCTGTTGTTGATTCTGATGTATTTGTTTCCTCTGTTGTTGTGCTTGTATCAGTGGTTTCTGAGGTGGTGCTACTTGTTTCAGTAGTGGTTGTTTCTTCTGTCATTTCTGTTTCACCTGCAGATGTATCTTCGTTGGTATTTGTGGTTTCTGTTGTTTGAGGCTCTGCAGTGCTTTCTGTTGTTTCTTGAGTGGTTTCTTCTGTGGTGTCAGATGTTTCTGTTGTTGTTTCTGATGTATCTGTTGTTGTGTCTGTGGTATCTGAGCCGCTTGAAGAAGTGTCTTCATTTGTTTGAGATTCTGCAGTGCTCTCTGTTGCTTCTTGAGTGGTTTCTTCTGTGGTATCAGAGGTTTCTGTGGTTGTAGTATCTGTAGTTGTATCATTGGTTGTGTCTTCTAATTCAATTATACATCCTGGATTACATCCATCCCCTGCTTGCGTATTCCCATCATCACATTCTTCTCCTAAATCAATATTTAATACTCCATCTCCACAATATGATTCTGTTGGTTGTGTTTGTTGTGTTGTGGTTTCTTGGGTTTCTTCTTCTGCTTCTTCTTCAACTAGGAGGATCCAATAATCAAATTCTATTGGCTCTGGAGTTACAGAGCTTAGTCTTACTGTGAATCCGTGTCCTGGTGCTACTTCTGATATATGCCATGATTTTGCCCCTATGTCTGCCTTGAATGAAACAAATATCTTTGAATTCTCATCTACTAATGAGTTTTCTACTCTGTATTCTATTTGTCTAGCTGGGATTATTGCTGTTCCTACTACATTGTCTTTGTCTTTCTTTGTTGTGATCTTTATTATATTCGTCTTTATTTCTTCTACTACTACTTTTGTGGCATTAATTACTCCATTGGCTATAGATACTCCTAATTCCTTTAATCCATTGGTTAAGCTGGCTAGGAATTCTGGATTACTGGATGTTTCAAATGATACATTTTCATCTATTGTTCCATTCTCATTTAGCCTTATTTCTCCTCCATACCATGACATGTCTATAAATACCAGTATTGTGTCTGTTTTGCTTTGATCTGGATTGTCATATGATTCTAATGCTTTACCAATTACTGATCCTGGTTCTGTTGCTTTCATTGCTACTCCTGGCTTTGTTGATGTTGTTAAATAATCTCCTACTTCAATTTTACCATTTTCTGATGATACTTTTACAGGCACTCTTCCTGCTAGAGCTACTGGGAGATAGTTGTCTCCTAATTTGTCTCCTAGGGCTGGCACATCTGGATAAGATATTATTCCTAGCACATTTTGGTCATATGATGCTGTTGCTTTTATGCCAATAAATGGCTCTGTTGTTATTTCTCTATCTATTTCTTGCTGAGTTGGCTCTCTTGCTGTGATTACATCCCCTGGCTCAAATGTAGTTTCTGAAGAAGACGCTAGAGGCATAAATTCTGCTAGATCTGGGTATTCATTTCCTGCATGCAGCTTCCCGTCTTTGTCTACATATACATATGCATTTGATGCTGATGCTAGGCCATCAATGTATAGATCGCCTGATATTGATGCGGATCCTTCTACTGAGAATTTGTGATATGTTTCTTCTGTTCCTACTCCTACATTGCCTATGCTGTCTATTGTTATTGATGATTTGTCTTTTGGAGCTTCTAATAAATCAATAGTTGTCCCTATTTCTTTAACAGCGCCAATTATATATGCATTAAAGTCGTTTGGGAAGAATAAAGCTTTTGCTTTTTCGCCTTCTGGGATTAATAGGGCGTCTTCTCTATCCGCACTATATTCATGGACCCATTTAGGAAATACTTGCTCTACTTCTTGGGCAATAAGACCTGTGTGTTTTCCAGGTATGTGTTGTTCTGGATTAATCCACTCATAGGTTACTGGCCTTAATTTCATTAATTCTTCTAGTGTATTGCTTTTTGTAGCAATATTTGTTTTTAGTCTAATATCAGAAGAGTCAGACCAACTTCCTCCTCCTGGTTTTCCTGCCGTTCCCGTAGTGTCATTTCCTACTTCTAGATCATAGTCTGGACTAATGTCTCCTCCTATTCCTACATCTCCTCCGCCGTAGGTCATAATAATATCTTTATCAGACCCTACATTCATATACATTGTTGATAATGAGTCTATTTGGTTTGCATCTAAGAATAATCCTACTGTATCGCTTTGTTTTATTGAAAGGGCTGCATTTGCTACTGTTGGTGGGTCTGTGCCCATATTGCTGTCTGTTTGTATTTTTATTGTTTCATTTGTTGTGTCTATAGAAAAGAGTGGATCATAATCGCCTCCTGATGACCAGCCAGAAGAAGCTATTACAAATGCGTCTGTTTGGTCTGTGTGTGGTTGAAATAATACATCGTCTCCTGTTACCGTGAAATCATCTGATATAGAGGCAGTGCCGTCTACTGACAGTTTGTGCCCTGGTGTTGTGTCTCCTATTCCTACATCTCCTTCATGATCTATAACTAGCATGTCAAGATTCCCTGGAGAGCCAAATGACAATCTTCCTTCATAGCGAGGCTCTATGCTCCAGAAATCAAAATAGCCATCTTCTTCTGCTGATTGGTATAAAAGTATTCTTCCTGAATCATAGCCAGCATCTCCGTAAATGAGAAGCTGTCCTCTTGTTGTATCGTTTGTTCCAAGCTGAGTTCTTTGATCTGTTGTATTTACTGTAAATAAGGCATCATATCCTGATCTAGAGGATGTTGCTATTTGAAAATATACAGAAGAATCTGTGTGTGGTTGAAATAAGGCAGTATCTCCTTGGACATAAAAGTCATCTGATATTGAGGCTGTGCCGTCTACGGATAGCTTGTATCCTGGGGATGTGTCGCCTATGCCTACGTTGCCACCATTTAAGCTCATTACATGGTTTGTGCCAATATCTTCACTATCATCTGTTCCATGATCCCAAACATAGAAATCAATTGAATTTCCAGCATCTGATCCAGAAGAGTGCCTTGTTTTAATGGCGTGCGAATAAGATGTTCCCCCATTATATGAAAGAATTATTTGACTAGAATCTATATCTGCTGCGCTCCCTCCTGAAGTATCCCCTGAGCGCAATCTTAAAGATTTTCCACTGCTGTTTGAGCCAGTAACATCTAAGTATGCTGTTGGTGTTGTTGCTCCTATGCCTACATATCCATCATTTTTTACTACAAAGTAATCTCCAAGAGAGCTGCTTGTTATAGCAAATAATTCTGTTTCAGAATCATTGTCCTGGATTTCAAACAAAGCTTCTGGGTCATTTATTCCAACACCAATGTTTCCGCTATCTAGGTTTATTCCCAGTCTTGTAGTGTCATTTCCTTTTGTAATATCCAATACGTTGTTATTTAAATGAAATTCAGCATCTTCAGCATCAGAGTCTTCTAGTCTTATAGCAGGGTTGAGGTTTGAGCCAGCTATTTCAAGAAGCGCATTAGGATGATTGCTGTTTATGCCAACATAGCCATTTGATGAATCTACATATAGAGTATCTTCTCCCACATAAAAGTCATCTGATATTGAGGCTGTGCCGTCTACGGATAGTTTGTAGCCAGGAATAGCATCCCCGATACCGACGTTACCACCTTCTGAATTCAAGTACAAATTCCTTGCCACGCCTGAATTATCAACAGCCTGAATCACGCCTCCATTGGCGTCAGCTGCCAGTATGAGTTCCCGATTTGAGTTTGCGATGCTCATGCTCTGTACTCCGCTGATTCCATCGTAGTAGCCCGCGAAAACATTAAACTTTCGCAAAGGCTCCGTCGTCCCAATCCCTACATAACCTGAACTATCATCTACATAAAAATCATCAGAACCTACATTAAGATCTCCTGCTATTGTTAAATCTCCAGAAAATGAAGAAGTAGCTGTAGAATATACATCTAATGTTCCTGATATAGATGCTGTATTGTCTATCTCTACTGTT
>WJLL01000027.1 GCA_014728535.1 Candidatus Portnoyibacteriota bacterium | reverse complement strand
TTATTTTGTCAATTGTTTTAAGATATTAAAAGGACCAGAATTTTTGCTCTGATCCTTTTTGGTGCTATTCGAATTTGATTAATGGGCAGATCTTTTTCTTTTTTGCTTTTAAGAACTCTATCAGTAATTTTCCAGAGGTGGATCTGAAAAAAAAGATCATGCCTACGATAATTGCAATGATTATCATTGCAATCCAAAAGATTGGCATTTGACAAATATAGGCTGCGCCCTTTTTGGTTAAGGAAAAATTCCTAATTGCCAGATAAATTACTAGCAAGAAAGTTACAATTTCCCAGGGAGCAAAGAGGAGCTTCTTTTCATCATATTCACCGTATCTTTTGTAGGGGTGAAACATTGTTTGAGGTGGTTCTATAAGACTTATAGTTTCTTTCCTTGGCAATGTCCCAAAAAAGAATTTTAGAGAAATTTCAATCGCATTCATACATAATAACATAACAATTATCCCTAGAATTCCTATCGTAAATAGTAGAATATATAAGGCGTTTCCAATCCATACAAGCGGAGCTATTATTGAACCCCAGAATAAAGAACATATGTCCTTGGGATATTTGGGCGCCTTATATCTCACTTCGAACTTGTTAAGGATAAAGAAAAATGAATTAAATCCCCAGAGATATTTGATAAAAAATCCTTTCTTAAAAATCAATTGCCCATTTTCTTTTTTCATTTTTAAAGAACCTCCTTTATTTTGATATGCCTATAATATCAGATTATTTTTATTTTGTCAACAAAAAAGCAGGAATTTATTCTCCTGCTTTTTATTGTTTTATTCTTTCTCTATTTTTTTTATTTTTTCTCTTTTCCGTTTTATTTCTGAATAGAGCTTCTTTAAGCAATTTCCGCTTTCTATTTCTTCTATTTTTTCTTTTATTTCCTCTATTGATTTTTCTATTCTGTTTATTTCTTTGATTTTCTTTCTTTCTTTTTCTAGTTCTGTGGCATCTCTTTTTTCTCTTGCTTCCTTCATTTTCTTTTTTAATAGTTCTTTGTGTTCTTCTTTTAGATTAGAGAGCTTTATAAAAGTCTCTGTTTTTTCTATGATCAATCTCCAGTTTCTTTTGTGGCTATAGTAGCATAATATTATTATGTTGCCGGTGAGTATGATTGTTGCTATTGCATACATTAATGCTTCTATTGTTAGGCCTCTTTTTCTGATTGAGAAATATAGTAGGCTCATTAATAATGAATCAGCAAATACTATTATTGTGGTTATGATAAATCCAGTACTGTCTTTCATTGTTTGGATATGCCATTCTAACCAAATATAGAATTCTTTTATTTTTTTCAAGGTTCTCCTCCTTTTTGTTTTTTATATTTTATCCTTGTTTTTTGTTTTTGTCAATTGTTTTAAGATATTAAAAGGACCAGAGTTTTTGCTCTGATCCTTTTTGGATTATTTTAATATTCTTTACTTGATGTTTTATTAATTCTTTGATATCTTATACTCAGTAAATTAAAAATAAGGAGATTGAATTGAAAGAAATAAAGATACTTACTTGGGAAAACATCCCTTGTTGGTATGAGTTGTCTTTTAAAAAGACAAAGCCAACTATTGTTTTGAGGGCGCATAAAGATTTTATCAAAAACAGCAAAAAAATTTCTACTGATTTGCCGTTGATAAAAAATTATAAAGAGAGATTTGGTTTTAAAAAAAATGTAGGTGATTTTGATGGTGATTTTGGCTTTGATAGCGCCTTTAAAAAAGGCAGGGAAACAAAAGACTTTGTTGAATTTAATGCGCCTATACCTTTAGTTAAAAAGCATGATGGGATTTGTGATTGTTGCAATGGCACTGGTGAGAGTGATATTTTTGAAAATGGTTGTATTCACTGTAATGGCGAGGGGATAAGCTATAGCCTTGATATGATGGCTGCTTATAGGGCTTCGGCTAGTTTTACTATGTTTTTCTTTTTGGCTGGTTGTTTTGAAGGGGAAACATCTTCTTCTTTATTGCAGTTAATGACAGTAGAGACAGTTACTATTAATGACCTTAGCGGTTGTTCTTTAGGAGGGATGTTTAGCATTCCTTTATGTGGTTGGTTAGAGTCTTTGGACGAGGATAAGAAATATTTAGTTTGTGATGAAATCACAGAGGCAATGAGAGCTGCTGTTACGGCCATGATGGGTAAGTCGACATCATATTATGAAGGCAGCACCAGGACGCATATTTCATATGGAGATGCTTTTGCTGCTGATTGTCCAGGAGATGCTTGCGGGATTCAGCCTAAACATGGTTATGATGATAGAGAAGAAGGCAGGGGATATGAGTTTGGCTCTCACAATGTTGACACTCCCATGCAACAGCTTGTTTTGCTGGTTGCTCTTGCGGTCTTACATGACAAGGCAAGGGAGGGGATGAAATAAAGATTCTTATTAAGGTCGTTTCTGAATAGAAACGACCTTTTTATTTAGCACTGACAATGCGTTGATTCTGTAGATGCAATAAAAATTATTGATATTAAAATTTTCCTGCGTATCTTTACAACGCGACTTGAAACCATTTCTTGCAAAATTACTAACGCAATTTTGCGCCCCTTTAAAGTCCGCACCCTCGCTTTGGAAAAATTCGCGTCGACAATTGCGAAAACAAATACAGATAAAGAATAGCTGAAGATATTTGTTTTCGCAAAATTTACTCTTTGAAATTTTAAAAAATAAAAGAGCCCAAAGTGGTGCTACCACAAAGGGTTCGGATAGAACTAGTGGAACGAGATTCTTTTTTTGCCGTTTTTGGTCTTGATGACGATGCATTCCGCATCAATCTCGAGGATCGTGAGGAAAGCGCCGCCTTCGCGACTGTACCCGTGGTCTTCGGCCTTGCGCTCGGCCTTCTCGCTTCCGGCGGTCAGCACATAGAGTTCGTACCGGATCTGTGGATCGCTCGTCCTGTGATCGATTTGCTCCTCGGTCACGAAGGCGGCGACGCCGATTTCCGGATGGAACTCCCGTTGCTTAATCGAAGGCTGGCGATACAGCATATAACTATCGGCCACGGACATCGGGTGCGGGTTCACCATCTTCGGCTTGCACTCCCACAGTCGGTTGAGTTCCGACATGATGCGAGCAACTTCTTTCTCCACTTGTGCGGTGAAGGTTGCCTGCTCTTTCATGGAGAGCGTCCGGATTGCGGTCGGCTTTGGTGGTGTTTGCTGGATAAAGTTGGAACTCATTTCCAACAGAACCCTGATAATTCTGCGCCCCGAGCGAGGCGGCTAATCGTCTTTGGTGGGGATGGAGGGATTCGAACCCTCAACCCTTAAAGGGACATGATCCTGAATCATGCGCGTATACCGATTCCGCCACATCCCCAGATATATTTTATCCCCAGTTATAATTCTGGGGATTTTTTAGAAAATCTAATTTTTCTGGGTTATTTATTAATTCATATACCGGCTCGTCTGTTGGTATTTCTGTTTGATATGTTTTATTTGGAGACTCTTCTGTTATTAGTGGTATATTTTTGTAGTTTTGATTTCTGATCCACTTTATATTGTTTTCTTCTTTTATTGCATAATAAGAGAATCCTTGTTTTTCTATAAATGGTTCATATATATTTGATTCCATTCCTCTGTATACCCAGTTGCATGTTTTTGCTTCTTTTTCTGTTGGATTTATCATTACATGCTCGTAGTTTGGGGGTATTATTATTTTATCATTCTTCTTTGCTCTTATTATCTTTACATCCTTTATTGCATTTTCTTGTGAGTCTTGGATCAAGAATATTGCTTCTCCTTCTAGTACTTCGTATAGTTCGGGGTAGGTTAGGTTGGTGTTTGGTTTTTTGGGGTGGTCGTGGCCTTTTGTTTTATTGTATTCTTTTCCTAGCATTACAGGAAGGAGGACTGTGATGTCATATCTTAGTTGGTTTGTTACTGCTTCCTCTTTATCTTGTTGGCTTTCTGTTAGGTCTCTATACATGTAATATAGTTCCATGTTTAGATTGGCTTGGCTTAGCCATTCTTTGTCATATATCACTTCTTTCATTTCATGGAGGTGTCTAATATTTGGTTTTTTGTTTTCTAGGTTCATTTTTTTATTCTCTTGGTCTTTATATACCAATCATTTATATTAGAGAATCTTTTAGAGGGGAGTACTATGTTTTCTACGTCTGCTCCTTTAATTTTTTGGTCATTTATATATAGGTGGTATGAGCTGTAGAGGAATACAGCAGGCGCATCTTCTACTATTGTTTGCTGTATTTCTTTGTAGTCTTCTATTCTTTCTTGCTTGTCTAGTGTTTGCCTTGCTTCTTCTAGGAGAGTGTCTACTGTTTGGTTGTCGTATAGGGCTAGATTTAGTCCTGGGTCTTTCTTTTGACTAGAGTGCCAAAAGCTGAATGGGTCAGGGTCTATGCCCAGCACTTGGCCGAATAATAGGGCCTGGTATTCTCTTGGCCTGATATATTCTTGTTGTATTTCTCCTATATTCAGTATTTTTAGGTTTACTTTTGCTCCTATTTCTTCCCACTGCTTTTGTATTATACTTGCTGTTTGCTGCAGTTCTTTTAGTTCTGTGGTAGTTAGTTCTATTTCTAGTTTTGTTTCTCCTTTTTCTCGTATTCCATCATTATCTTCATCTGTCCAGCCGTCTTCTTCTAGTATGTTTTTTGCATGTTCTGGTGCATAGTCGTATATATCTATTTCATCTGTGTGGGCCCAGACTCCTTTTGGGATAGGGGAGTATACTGGCTTGGCTTCTCCTTCTAGTGTCTCGTCTATTATTTCTTGTTTATTTGTGGCATAGTTTAGGGCCAGTCTCACTGTTTCATCTGCCAGGGGTTTGCTTTGTGATTGGTTGAAAAATATTGCAAAGTATCTAGGCATGTTTAATCTTAATATGTTGCTTTCATTTCTAGTTATCAGAGTTTTATTTTTAGGAGAGTATAGGCTTATATTATCCACCCTCCCTCTATTGTATGCTCTTATTAGGCTTTCTTCGTCTGGATAGAAAAATACTTCTATTTCTTCTATATATGGTTCACTTAGGTGGTAGTTTTCGTATGATTCTAGTTTTATGCTTTCTACGAATCCTTCATCATCTTGGTCTATGCTTTTAAACTTATATGGCCCCGTTCCTATTGGTTCTAGGTTGTGCGGTGCTAGAAGAAAGCTCTCTGGAGGTATGTTTTCCCATATGTGTCTTGGTAGTATTCCTATTGTTGTATTGGCTAGGAATGGGGCATAGGGCGTTGATAGGATGAATCTTACTGTGTAGTCATCTATTTTTTGTATTTCTACGCCTGTCCAGTTTATTCTTAGGGGGCTTCTGTTTGCTGGGTTTTGTATTGCCTGGATTGTAAATATTACATCATCGGCTGTTAGGGGTGTGTTGTCGTGCCATTTTATGTCTTTTCTTAAAAAGAAATCATATACCTTTCCCTGTTCTCCTATAGCATAATCTTCTGCTATGTCTGTGGTTAGTTCTCCTTGTTCATTGTATTTCATTAGACCTGAGAATATTAATTCTGCTAGATCTCTGTCTGCGTCATTTGATTGGCTTAATACTGGATTGATATATTGAGGATTGCCTACTATTCCTTCTTTAAATGATCCGCCATGGTCTGGTATTAGTTTTGTGTTTCTTATATTGCTTGTTATTATCCAGGTTATTGTTGAGGCTATTGTTAATAATATTAGGAGCAGTATAAAATAGAGCTCTTTTTTGTTAAGAACTTTGGGTAGGTTTTGCCATTGTTGCCAGGAAGGAAATTTTCTTATTATTTTCCTTATTAGGTTTTTGATTTTTGTGGCCATTAATTTTGGCTTAAATAATCATTCTTATAATAGCGCTGACTATAAAGAGTACCGCTAATACAATGCTGGCTTTGAATATTGCTTTTTCTGCTCCTCGTTTCTTGAAGTATACTCCTCCGCCTTCTCCTCCGCCTCCTCCAAATGCTCCAGATAGTCCTGAGCCTCTTTGTTGGAAGAGTATGCTTATTGTGAGCAATACAGCAATTACTATTTGTGTTATGTTTAGTATATTATTCATCTTCGTGTTTTTTTCTTTTTTTGTAGCCTTTTATTATTAAAGCATTAACTATAGATATTATTATTGTTCCCCACAGATATCCCCATATTCCATCTATGGTTAATTTTTCTGTAAACCAGTCTACTCCAAACAGTATAACTGCATTTATTATTATAATAAAGAGGCCTAGAGTCAATATTATTAATGGGGCAGTGATTGTTTTTAGTATAGGGCGGATTATTAAATTAGCCAGGGCTAATATTGCGCCTATTACTGCATAATCCAGGATGTCTCCTGTAAAATGTATTTGAGGAATAAAATATGCTGCCAGGGCTATTCCTAGAGCATTAGCTGTTATTTGAAGAATAAATTTAATTACCATTTTTCTTATTTTTAATTTTTTTTATTTTAAAAACACTTTTGCCCGAAATTTTCATTTTGGGCTTTCTTTTCTTATCTCTTCTCTTGATTTTTTGTTTTGTTTTTTTAGGTATTTCTGCCATTTTTTGTTATTTATATAATAGCTTAAATAATGTTTTTTTACAAGTTATTTTGGTATAATAGAATTATGAATCTTTCTTTGGTTGAAAAGTCAATATTAGCTACTGTCTTGTATTATGATGTTTTGAATAGGCCTTTGACTGGGTTTGAGATTTTTAAATATTTAATAAATCCTGTTCATATCTTTTCTTTATCTGGTGGTTCTGATATTGAGCCTGTTCCTGATCTTAGTTTGTTTGATGTTTTGAGTTTGTTGGAAGGGCCTGGGTTGAGTAGGTATATTAATCAGAGAAATGGATTTTTTGGTTTAAAGGAGCGAGTTGATGATTTGGTTGATATCAGAATTAAAAGGCAGAAGATTTCTGAATATAAATGGAAGAAGGCTCGCAGGGTTGTTTTTTGGATGCAGGCTGTGCCTTTTATTAGGATGATAGCTGTTAGTGGGTCTGTTGCTAAGAATAATGCTAGAGAGGAGAGTGATATTGATTTGTTTGTTGTTGTTCGAAAGGGGAGGATTTGGATGGTTCGTTTCTTTTTGGCTTTGTTTTTACATGTTCTTGGAAAAAGAAGGCATGGGAAGAAGTCAGCTAATCGTTTTTGTTTGAATCATTTTGTTACTGATTCTTCTTTGCGTGTTAATTATCCTAGTTTGTATACAGCTCAGCTTTATGCTTTTTTAACTCCTTTATTTGATAGAGGTGGTGTGTTGGCTGATTTTTTTAGAGAAAATGATTGGCTGGGTCGGTATTTATATTCTTCTAACTTTGTTGTTTCTGATCAGAGAAAGGTTAATAATAGAGTGATGGTGTTTTTTGCTAAGATTCAGGAGTTTGTGCTTGGTGGGTTTTTAGGTAATTGGCTTGAGAGGCTTTTCAGATTCTTTGAGAAAAAGTATCAGGGGTCTCCTGTTGGCGGTTATGGTCGTATTGTTGTTGATGATAATTCTTTAGAGTTTCACCCCAATTCTCCAGAGAAGAAAATACTTGACAAATACAATGAAAGTGTGTTAAGGTTGGGCTTAGATATTCATCCTGAGAAAAATTCAGGATTATTTAAAATAAGGGAGGTTTAAAATGAGTACCTTGAAAAGATTTAATATTTCACTTGGTTATTTTATGAGAAGAGTGGAAAACAGTACTGGCCTTGTTGTTGCTTTTTTTATTCTAGTCATAGCTTCTTTTCCTGTTTTTGTTTTTGGCGCACTTTATTTTTCTATGTTTGTTTTTGAGAGCATGTACGGAGTTTTAATTCTAGGATCGTTGATTGTGATCTTTTTGTATTTTTTTCTTGGCAAGTACCTTGGTCTTATTTCGAAGAAATACAATGTTCCGAAAAATAATTGGAAGGTGGCAGTTTATGAAGCTAGGAAAATATTAGAAAAAGAGCCAAAGTACATTTATAAGGTTGAGAAAATGATATTGAAAGCAGAAATATCCAAAAAGCCTGGCAAGTTGCCGACATTTATTTCTTCGTATAAAAATGTAAGTGAAGAAAACAGAGAAAAAGTTAATAAACTGAGAAATCAGTTGAATGAGGTTGAGGGAAGAATTAATTTTTCGGAAGAGTTTTTAAAGACTCTTCTCTAGCTGTATTAAATAGAGTCCTGTAAAGGGGCTCTTTTTATTTGACAAAAGATTATTTTAATGATATAATTAGTATATCTTAAAAAAAGGAGGTGAAGAGAATGGATGTGTCAGAAAGAGATGCTGTTGCCTATAAGATGCTGAAGTACCACCTAAAAAGAGATACTTGTTTGGAAAACATTCCAGAACTTAGGAGAAAAGCAGGAAATATTGCAAAAGAGGTTGGGGTGCCTACGGAGAAGGTTATGGAGGTTGGCCTTCAAATCATCGAAGAAATATTTGTTCAAGAGATGGAGAAGGTCAGGAGTAAATAGCTTATAAGGGGCAAGGTTGAAGCAAATAGCTTTCTAAAAGGGTAATTGCACCTCCCGCTTTAAGCGGAAATAGGGCAGAATAAGAACCTCTCCTCCCTCTTAAGCTGTCTTGGGTCGTGAGTAAAAACACGGCCCTTTTTATTTAGCAAAATTAATTATATATTATATTACCACATATATGATAAAGGGGAGAACGAAGAAAAAATCTCTTACCTTCTTAAGTAAAGTTAATAAGCGCTATTGGATTTAATCCGCTCTGGCGCTTTTTTGTTTAAATTATTGTGTTTTTTGACTTTTTTAATTTTTTTTTCTAAAATGTATACATAAGACAAATAAGCATTGTAGAGATATATTAATATGCAACAAAGACTTGTTTCATATTTTTATACTCTACCTAAAAAATATGATTAAACCATTAGATGATAGGGTTGTTATAGAGCCCACCTCAAAAGAAGAAAAAACTAAGTCAGGTATTGTTTTGCCTGACACAGCTGAAAAAGAAAAGCCAGAACAAGGCAAAGTTATTGCTGTTGGTCCTGGTCGATTTAATGCTGAGGGGAAAAGAATGCCTATGAGCGTTAAAAAAGGCGATATAGTTCTTTTTACCAAATATGGCCCTAGCGAGGTTAATGTTGGTAAAAAAGAATATTTAATTTGTAAAGAAGAAGACATATTGGCAATTATTAAATAAGGAATCTTCCTTTTATGTATTTAGTATTGTTAATGCTAAATATAGAAAAGGGGAGATAATAAAATTATGGCTAAACAATTTAAATTTAATGAAGAAGCAAGACAATCTCTTAAAAAAGGAGTTGATAGTCTGGCTGATGCAGTCAGAGTCACTCTTGGCCCTAAGGGGCGAAATGTTGTTTTAGATAAGGGATTTGGTACTCCTGATATTACTAATGACGGAGTTACTATTGCTAAAGAAGTTGAATTAGAAGATAAATTTGAGAATATTGGTGCTGAATTATTAAAAGAGGTTGCTGAAAAAACAAATGACATTGCTGGTGATGGAACAACAACAGCTGTTGTTTTGGGTCATGCGATTGTTGAAGAGGGGTTGAAATATATTACTGCTGGAAGTGATCCTTTAGAAATTAAAAAGGGGATTGATGTGGCTGTTAAAGCAGCTGTTGGTTCTTTGAAGAAGATAAGCAAGCCTATCAAGGGAAATAAAGAAATTTCTCAAGTAGCTACTATTTCTAGCCAGGATGAGGAAATGGGTAAGATGATTGCAGATGTTATGGAGGAGGTTGGCAAGGATGGTGTTGTTACTGTTGAAGAATCTCAGACATTTGGCTTATCTAAGGAATTGGTTAAAGGAATGCAGTTTGACAATGGATACATTTCTCCATACATGGTTACTAATACAGAAAGAATGGAAGCTGAATATAAAGATCCTCATATTTTAATTACAGATCAAAAGATTTCTGCAATTAATGATATTCTTCCTTTGCTTGAAAAATTAAATCAAGGCGGGAAGAAATCCCTCGTTATTATTGCTGAAGAGGTTGAGGGAGAGGCATTGGCTACTTTGGTTGTTAATAAATTAAGGGGCACATTTAATGTATTAGCAGTTAAGGCTCCTGGTTTTGGTGATAGAAGAAAAGAAATGTTGCAAGACATTGCTATTGTTACTGGCGGTAAGGTAATTTCTGAGGAGACTGGATTAAAGATAGAGAATACAGAAGTTAATATGCTTGGCAGGGCTGACAAGGTTGTTTCTACAAAAGAAAATACTACTATTGTTGGTGGTAAAGGCAATAAGGGGGAGATTGAAAAAAGATTAAAGCAAATTAAAGTTCAGCATGAGAAGAGTGATTCTGATTTTGATAAAGAAAAATTACAAGAAAGAATTGCTAAGATTTCTGGTGGTGTTGCTGTTATTAAAGTAGGTGCTGCCACTGAAGCAGAAATGAAGTATAAGAAATTTAAGATTGAAGACGCTTTGCATGCTACTAGGGCTGCTATTGAAGAAGGCGTTGTTCCTGGTGGTGGTTCTGCTTTGATCAGGGCTATTCATGATATGGACGATTTATTAGATACTAATATTTCTGATGATCAAAAATTTGGAGTTAAGATTGTAAAGAGAGCTTTAGAGGCTCCTTTTAGACAGATTGCTGAGAATGCTGGCATTAAAGACATATCAATAATGATTAATCATATTGTTGATGAAAATAAGGGCGAGACTGGCTATGACTTTGCTTCTATGAAAATGGTTGATATGATTAAATCAGGGATTATTGATCCATTAAAGGTCACTAGGAGTGCATTGGAGAATTCTGCTTCAATGGCTTCTGTATTTTTGACAACTGAGGCTGTTATTACAGATAAGCCTGAAGAAAAAGAAGAAGGTGGTGGACCAGCTGGTGGTGGTATGCCTCAGATGCCAGGTTATTAATCTAATTAAATATTATGACAATCACATATATTATTATTGCTCTTGTTGTTCTGATTCTTATTTGGGCTATTGCTAGTTACAATAGATTCGTGGTTCTTAAAAATAGAGCTCAAGAGGCTTGGTCTGATATTGATGTTCAATTAAAGAGAAGGCACAATTTAATTCCTAATTTAATTGAAACAGTTAAAGGATATGCTAAGCATGAAAGAGAGACTCTTGATTCTGTTACTGAAGCAAGAGCAAAGGCTGTTAATGCTGAAGGAGTTGAAGAAAAGAAGAATGCAGAGAATGCTCTTTCTAATACATTGAAAAGCTTGTTTGCTGTTGCTGAGAATTATCCTGACTTAAAGGCAAATGCTAATTTTCTTGAATTGCAAAGAGAATTATCTGATACAGAGAATAAGATTCAAGCAGCTCGCAGATTCTATAATACCAATGTTCGTGATTTGAATGTTAGAGTAGAGAAGTTTCCTTCTCGTCTTATTGCTGGTATTTTTGGTTTTAAGAAGAGAGACTTCTTTGAGATTGAAGAGGGTGTTGAGAGAGAGAATCCTAAAGTTGCTTTTTAATAGATTTGGTTTTTTAAAGAATAGCCCCTTTTATGGGGCTATTTTTGTTTTAGCATTGACAGGCATTTTGTTTTATGCTATTGTTTGAGTATCTTATAAAGGAGGCTTAGAATGAAATCTAAGACTATATTTGTTGTTTTAATTATTTTATTAGCTATTATTTTCTTTGGCAGTCCCTATCTTTGGACAACAGACATTGAAAATGATTTAATGAAATTAGGCCTTTTCTTTTTTTGGCATCTTGTCTTTATCCTATATACTTTTTTTCTTGTTATATTTTCATCAAAAAAAGGATTGGGAAGAGCAAGGCCAGAATTACCTCCTGGGATATTTTTTCTTATTAGGCAGGTCAATAAAGGTTCTTATTTTCTGATTTTAGCAGAAAAGATTTCTATGAAAGGAGAGTTTGAAGAACGCTTTTATAAAGTAGGTAAAAAAAGTCTTTTTTTAGAAAAAGATGGAAAATTGGAAAAATTTCCTGAAAAATTTATTGTTGTGAAAAGAAGAAAAAAAGTTTTTGAAGGACCAACGCGCTTCAAGAAGAGTTCTTATAAGAAGACAAAGAAGACAATCATTTATCCTATTTAGCTTTTATTTTGAGGCAAGAGTTTAATAGCTTTTGCCTCTTTTTATTTGAAAAAAGGGGTTTTTTAATATATAATCTATATTATGAATATATATAAGAATATATCTTTTAATAAGCGAAGAACGTGGATTTTGTTCAGTGTTTTTTTGATTGTTATTATCGCCCTGGGCTGGTTGTTTAGTTATTTATTCGATTCATACTACATCTTATTATTTGCTGTTATTTTTAGCTTCTTTATGTCCTTTTTGAGTTATTGGAAATCTGACAAGATTGTCTTGGCTATGTCTAAGGCCAGGCCCGTTAAAAAAGAAGACAATCCTGAGTTGTATCGTATTTTAGAGAATCTTTCTATTACTGCTGGGCTGCCCATGCCTAGGTTGTATATTGTTAATGATCCTGCTCCTAATGCTTTTGCTACTGGTCGTGATCCTGATAATGCTGTTGTGGTTGTTACTTCTGGGTTGGTTGAGTTGTTAGATCGTTCTGAGTTGGAGGGGGTTATTGCTCATGAATTGAGCCATATAGGGAATAGGGATATTTTATTGCAAACCATTGTTGTTGTTTTGGTTGGTTCTATTGTTTTGTTGTCTGACTTCTTTCTTCGTTGGAGTTTTTTTGGAGGAAAGGGGAAGAGCAGTGATAAAGGAGGTGGTCAGTTGCAGGTTGTTTTGATGGTTATTGGATTAGTTGCTGCTATATTGACCCCCATAATAGCTAAGTTGATTCAATTGGCTATTTCTCGTAAAAGAGAATATTTGGCTGATGCTTCTGGAGCTTTATTGACTCGTTATCCTGAAGGATTGGCCAGTGCTTTGGAGAAGATTTCCAGGAGTCCCTATGTTTTGCGTAGTGCAAATAAAGCGACTGCTCATTTGTATATATCTAATCCTTTAAAGGGGAAGAAGGGTAAGGGGCTGGCTAAGCTTTTTATGACTCATCCTTCTGTTGAGGATCGAGTTAAGAGATTAAGAGGGAAGGGTGCCGGAGCGGTTTAACGGAACGGCCTGGAAAGCCGTGCCTCCTTGTGAGGCTCGTGGGTTCGAATCCCACCCCTTCCGCCAATTTACAATTTTTCTTGTTTTAATTATAGTGGACTTTTAATATTTTTAAGCCTTGGATTTGTTACTTGCGTATATCTCTGTGTTGTTCTGATGTTTTGATGTCCAAGCAATTCTTGGACATAGCGAACATCAGTTCCATTTTCAAGCAAGTGAGTGGCAAAAGAGTGTCTAAGTGAATGAAAGGTGGCCTCTTTTTTAATGCCTGAATCACGCAAGGCTTTTTCAAATATTTTCTGCGCTGTTCGCTCTGTTAGTTTCCCACCCCTTTCACTCTCAAAAACAAGATCGTTTCCTGCTTTTCCGGCAATTAGGTTTTTTAAAATATTAATTAAACTTTTTGGTATTACGCTTATTCGGTCTTTTTGTCCTTTTGCTTGTTTGATATGCACGGTTAGTTCTTCAAGGTCTAAGTCTTTTACTTTTAGTGCAACAACTTCGCTTACTCGCAGTCCTGCTCCATAAGCAAGGGATAATATGAGTTTATGTTTTGGGTTCTTTGGTGATGCTATAATTTTATTTATTTCATTTCGCGACAAGATAACAGGCAAGCTTTTTTGTTTTTTTGCTGACTGAATGTTAATTTTCTGTTGTTCTTTAGCTACATTTCGGTAATAAAATTTAATGGCATTTAAAAATAGGTTTCTGCTTTGTGGGGAAACATATTTTTGCTCGCAGTGAAGCAAAAAACTTCTTATATTTTCCTGATCAAGTTTTACAAGGTTGTTTCCTTTGAAAGAAAAATATTCTCGCAAACCATAAAGATAACTTTTAATAGTTTTGGGGCTATAGTTTTTAATTTTTAATTCTCGTTCAGTTTTTTGTAATTCTTTTTGCATGGATTTATAAAAAATATTATAATTAGAGTGTGTTTTATACGACTATTTAAATTTAACATAATTTCGTATAATATACAAATTTTAGTTAATAAGACTAGTTACATGTCGTATAAAAAGGAGTTATGCGGACATCGCTTCGCTCGTCCGCATAATGTCCGCACTTACCAGTACCTGTTATACTTGTCGCTACGCGACATCGCATAACAGCTACTTATGCAAAATGTCTGCCCAAAAACTTCATTTTTGTTCAGTCATTTCGCATCAAGCGCGGACATTATGCGTAATTACAAAACGGCACTATAAAAGCAAAATTTTATTAATATTCCAATTCTCTTTAATATTATGAATATAGAAACAGAAATTAGAAGTTTTATTTCAAAAGAAAAGTTTGATGAACTTCTTAATTTCTTTAAAAAAAATGCTTCTTTAATTAAAGAAGATTATCAAGAAACTTTTTATTTTGATTGTGATGAAGATTTAAGAATTCAAAGAAATAATTTTTTCTCTAAAATCTGGATGAAAAAAGGTCAAATTCATGATGACCACAGAGAAGAAATAGAAATCAAATTTGATAAGGATGAATTTGAGAAGTTAGAAAAATTATTTCTTTCTTTGGGCTATAATATTGAAATTAAATGGTTTAGAAAAAGATTTGAGTTTAAATGGGATGATATAACGGTTTGTTTAGATTTTACTAGAGGTTATGGTTATATCATTGAACTTGAAAAAATGTGTTCCGAAGATACTAAAGAACCAGAATTTGAAAATCTCAAAAAAAAACTCAAATCTTTAAATATAGAAATTACGCCCAAAGAAGAATTCAATAAAAAGTTTCTTTATTATAAAGAGAATTGGAAATCTTTAGTTTAGTGCCGTGCCGTTTTGTAACTCAAAATTTCTTTCAGAAATTTTGCCACGCCTTGCAGGCTCTCGCTTACGCTCGGGACGCCTAACACGGCATATCTGGGTTAAAAATTTTTATTTAATATATGTCAACAAATAAACAAAAAGGTACAGAGGGAGAACAAGAGGTAGTAAAAATGGTAGCTTGTCCTAATTGTAAAAAAGGATTAATGCTACTACCACCTAATTATCCTTTATATGACGTCCAATGTACCGGATGTTCATTTCGCGCGCAGATAAAAACAATCGGTTCAAAGCCAAAAAATTTATTTTTCGGCGCAGGTTGGGATATTATGGAAAAAGTCTTAAAGTCAGGTTTTATGATCCCACCACTTTTCGCAAACTTTAAATGGGAAGAAAAAAGCCAGCCCAAGCAAGAGATTCGTTTTTATCCGTTCGTACCAAAAATTAATTTAAGAAAATACAAACTGTCACCAACTGCAAGGCGCGCGAACTATAAGATGTTTCACTATAATGATATGGATAAGCTACCATTTTTTACTGTATATAGATCTGAATAATTAAAATTTTAACCCCAAATCGCTTCGCGACTTCAGATATGCCGAAACGTTATGCGGACATCGCTTCGCTCCGTCCGCATAATGTCCGCACTTACCAGCACCTATTATACTTGTCGCTACGCGACATCGCATAACAGCTACTTATGCAAAATGTCTGCCCAAAAACTTCATTTTTGTTCAGTCATTTCGCATCAAGCGCGGACATTGTACGAAAGTTAGCAAAGTTATTTCAAAATTTATTTTTTAAAATTTTCTTTTCGACAAAAAAATAAGCCCTCAACTGTTTATGTTGAAGGCTTTGTGTAAAATAAAGCTGAGTAGGCTTACTCGACGTCAAGTAGCTTTTTTTCCTCGGCCGTGAGTTTGCTTTTGGCCTTTGCGATTGCTTCGGCGCGGATAGATTTCTGATCACTAAGCATGATTTGGTCTGCATCGACAATGAAGCCAGTTGTCCCGTCTTTCGTCAAAACTGATACTTCAGCTATTATTCCATCGCTGCCATACCAGGCCTTCCCTCTTCCTGATACACTGGCCAAGTCTTTGTCGGTGAAATATCC
>WJLL01000005.1 GCA_014728535.1 Candidatus Portnoyibacteriota bacterium | reverse complement strand
TTTACTACAGACATTGATAAATTCAATAGAAATCTTACTGAATGGTTGATAGAATACAATTTTATTAGACCTCATGAAACTTTAAATTATGAAACACCTATAGAAGTATCAAAAGTGTTACCTATGTGGTCATCTTGTACATATACTTGACTTTTTATATTAATTAGTGTATAATAGTAATATAAGAAACTTAACAAAATAAAGGAGGATTAAAAGTGAGAAAGAATTATCTGTTAATGATTGTATTGATCGTAATGTTTCTTTTTCCCGCTCAAGCAAAAGGAGACAGCGCAATGGTCAATCTTTATCCAGAGAAAGTAAACCTCTGGTATTTCCATTGCCCACCTGAGGGGGTAAACTTCTATTTTTTAAATGTATGGCCAGACAATTTCCTTTTAGTGAAATTAGGGCCTCCTGCATTTAAAATCACTAAAGGCCTGAGTATTCAAGTAGCGGCAGGCCCTGACCTGATAGTCAAGGCCGAGAAGTTTGAAGGTCTTTTTAATTCCTTTACCATAGATATTGTTCCTACAATATCTAATGGACACTGGTTTGCCTTCTTGGTGAATGAGGTTGGAATTAACAAAGGCGGAAAGCCAATTCATTTTCTCAGACACACTCTGACCTATAAAGGGGTAGGAGTGAGAATGATGACCTCTGGAACCATAGGGGAAGACCCACATTGTCTTCTTTTAGGGCCTGTATTTAATGCAGGCAAGGTCCAATTCTGGATGGCCAAGGACATCCAGAACAAAGAATGGCAGATGGAGTTTGCTCTGTCATTCGAATTCTAAAAAAACAAAAAGGCTGGGACAAAAAAGTCCCGGCCTTTTTCTATACAAATAGCCCCGAGGGGAATCGAACCCCTGTTTCCAGGATGAAAACCTGGTGTCCTGGTCCACTAGACGACGGGGCCAAGGCATCTAAGATAATAACACGCCTTTAAGAATTAATCAATACTTCTCGCATTTAATTTGATAATAAGCCCTATCATGATCACAAGAAGGACATTTTTTAGGAGGCTCTATGCCATAATAAGCATAACCACACTCCCTACAAATCCACCATACCTCTTCATTTTTCTTAAAGAATGTATTATTCTCAACTTGTTCCAATAATTTTCTAAATCTTTCCTCATGATGTTTTTCTGCCTCAGCTATAGCTCTTAATCTAGCAGCTATCTTATCTAATCCCTCTTCTTCTGCAATTTTAGCAAAAAGAGGATACATTTCATCATTCTCATAATGCTCACCATCAGCCGCAGCTTTAAGATTAGTAGCAGTATCACCATAAACAGTAGGAGCTTCGGCTTCTACTGTTATTTCATCCATGTCCTCATCACTGTCTTTTTTTAACTCTTGAATGTGCTCAAAAATTCTCTTAGCATGCTCCTTTTCATTATCAGCAGTAATAAGAAATATTTCAGCAATTTGCTCATAACCTTCTTTTTTAGCCACCTTGGCATAAAAAGCATATCTATTACGAGCTTGGCTTTCTCCAATAAAAGCCTTGGTTAAATTTTCAATTGTCTTTTTCATATTAACTTATTTCTTTAATTATTTTATTAACATATTTCATATTGGAATCATTTAAAATAACAAGGTCATAATTATCCATATAAATGTCTTTGTTGTCTTCGACTTTATCGTTTAAGAATCCAATTTTAATTAAATGATCATAGTCAAATCCCTCAATCATGCCAACATCACCCAATCCATCACCCAACAACAAAACGTTTTTTCTTTCCTTGATTTTATCAAAAATAGGAAAATCCTGAACAGCAGTCTCATCTTTATTATCACAATGAATAATTGGCTCTTTAATACCAACGGCCTTACCTTCTTTATTCCACCTATATTCATTGGCAATAATATGGACATTATTATAAAAAACCTTGTTTTTTTCTAAAAACAATCTGATAGATTCACCTCCCAATCCTCCGGAGGACATAATAACAAGGGGAATATTCAAAGAATTAAGTTTTTTAATAAACTCAATACAACCCCCTCTTAAATCAACTCCAGAAGAATCAACTACGTCCCGGATATGCTTCTTTTTTAAGCCAGACTTAATTAACAAATCAAAATGCTCAGTCCACCATCTTTTCATTTCCTCCTTTTTTTCTTCTTCTGAAATATTATTATCTACCTCTATAGGATGATATTTTTCAAAAAGCTTTTTAGCTTTGTCAGAATAATCCTGACTAATATAATCTCCATCACGTAAAACAGAAATTAAAGAAGGCCTTTTTTCACCATCCTTAAAGGCATGAGTAAGAGTTCTGTCAAAGTCAGCTATTACATGAATTTTATCAACTCCTTTTTCTTTAATAGCTTCTTTTGTTTTCTCTAATTTTTCAGGATTTTTAATTAAAACCTGATTTTCTATTTTCTCAAAATTATTTTCCATAATTATTTACCAGTCATTTCTTCTACCTCCTTTCTGCCTTCTTCTGCCTCTTCTGCTTGTTCTTTATCAGCCCTCAATAATAATGTTTCAAATTCTCCAACATGCTCTTTTTCTTCTTTAGCAACATCCAAGAGAACTTTTTTTAAATCTTCATTTTCTGTCATAGCAGCCATTTGCTCATAAAGATTTATAGCATCAAGCTCAGCTATTATACTGGCTCTTAATATCTCTTTGTCTAAGTCTTCTTTTTTAATCTTATCTATATTAATAGGAATTTTAGATAACATACTTCTTATTTTTTAATTATTATAACAAACGTTTTTCAAAAACATTAAGCCAATCCATCATAAGACGAGTAATTAAAAAGTTTTTCTTAACATATTCTCTACCATTTTCTCCAAGCCTCTCTCTTAAAGAATCGTCTTTCAAGATTTTAATAACACTATTAGCAAACCCATCAATATCATCAGGAAAATGCAAGAAACCACTCTCCCCGTCTTTAACCTGTAAAGGAATCCCTCCAACATCAGAAGCAACAACAGGAGTCCCCTTATATAAGGCCTCAGAAATAGTCAAGCCAAAACCCTCTCTAATAGATTTCTGAATTACAACAGAAGACTTTCTCTGTAAGGCATTAACAACTAAATCATTAGCACTAACATTTACAAGAATCTTGATGTCTTCACGATCGCCATATTTTTTAATAGTCTTGCTATAAATCTTAACACTTTCTGGATCATCTGTAACCATGTTTCCTAATAAAACAAGCTGACAATCAACTTCTTTTTTAACCTTTTCAAAAACCTTAATAACTCCTTCCGGATCTTTCCATTTATCATACCTTGATATTTGAGAAATAATGGGCTTCTTAAGACTTATTCCATTTTTGCCTAAATATTCTTCCATCACATCTTTAGAAATTTCATTGTTTTTAACTGTTAAAGGATCTATAGCAGGATGAATTATAGACTGGGAAATTTTAAGATTTTTCTTGTATTCTTCAGTAGAAACTATCATTTCATCATATTTTTCAATATATTTCTTTAAATAGCTCCACAGGTCTTGATCAGGATTTGAAAGATCAACATGACATCTAAAAACCCAGGGCTGTTTTTTTTCATAAAAATTAATTAATGGCAAGGGCTGAGGATCGTGAACAACAACCAAGTCATGATCTATATGATTAAACAAAGCATATCTTTTATTTGTTTCATAATATAGCTTCTTTTTTTTATCAGAAAAATGTATATCTTCGCCCTGTAGAGCGTTGTGAAATTTTTTAGTAACTGTAAAAAAATCAGGAGTGCCATGCAAAATTCTCCAACCAAATCTTATGCCCATTTTATTAAATAAAACAATAAGACTGTTTAACATCTCTGCAACTCCACCTCCTTCATGAGTGGAACTAACACAAACCATGTGCTTGCCAGAAAGCTTTTTGCTTTTTTTACGTATATTTTCTACAATCTCCTGACCTGCAATTTTTTCATAGTCTTTTAAATCTCTGTCTGATTGTATAGTCATGAATAAAAAATTAATATTGTCTATATATTATATAATAACACAAATACTATTCAAAATATATTTACAACCCGAGCTCAAAATGCTAATCTATAAACATGATAATATTAGGAATAGAGACAAGCTGTGATGATACTGGAATTGCAATAATTAAAGCAACACCTAAAAAAACAGGGGTTGATTTTAATATTCTATCAAACATAGTTTCTTCTCAAATTAAAATACATAAAAAATATGGAGGAGTTGTTCCTAATCTTGCAGCCAGAGAACATTTAAAAAATATTAAGCCTTGTTTAAAAAAGGCATTAAAGGAATCAAAAAAACAACCAAAAGACATTGATCTGATAGGAGCAACAAGGGGCCCGGGACTAATTCCCGCTCTTCTAATAGGAACTAACTTTGCAAAAGCCCTAGCATATAAGTGGAATAAGAAGATAATAGGAATTAATCATATAGAAGCTCATATTTTAGCTGCATTAATAGAAGGTAAAAAAATAAGATTTCCTGCAATAGCCCTGGTAGTATCAGGAGGGCACACTCAGATTGTTTTAATGAAAAAAATTGGAGATTATAAGATAATAGGCGAAACAAGAGATGATGCAGCAGGAGAGTGTTTTGATAAGATAGCAAAATTATTAAATCTAGGATATCCAGGAGGACCAATTATTTCAAAAAAGGCAGAAGAAGCAAAAACAAACAAATACAAAATACAACTACCAAGACCAATGATAAAACATAAAAACTACGATTTTTCATTTAGTGGATTAAAGACGGCAGTGCTTTATTTAACTCAAAAAAACAAAGAAAATATTAAAAAAGAAAATTTTATAAAAGAATTGTCAAAAGAAGCCCAAGAAGCAATGGTGGATGTATTAACTCAAAAAACAATAAAGGCAGTAAAAGAATATAAGGCAAAAACTTTAATTCTTTCAGGAGGAGTAGCAGCAAATAAAAGACTAAGAGAAAGCCTAAAAAATAAATTAGAAAAAGAATCTTCAAAAACAAAATTCTTTGTCCCTCCAATAAGCCTATGCACAGACAATGCGGCAATGATCGCTGCAACAGCCTATCTAAAATATAAAAGTAATAAAAATACTTCTTGGAAAAAAATACAAGCAGATGCAAACCTAAAATTGTCTTGAGAAAAAATAAATGTAATAATAGAAATAAAGAAAAAATAATTAAGAAAAAATGAAACTTATTCTCTGCTTATTACTAGCTCCTCTGCCCAGCATAATATGGCTGGCGTTTTATCTAAGAAAAGACAAACACCCAGAGCCAAACAAAATGATAATAAAAATATTTTTTCTAGGAGTATTATCTGTTCCATTAGCAGGACTATTGGAACATTTATTTTTTGAAGGAATAAGCAGACTAAACATTATAAGTCAAATAGTTATTCTGGTCATAGGATTTGCATTTATTGAAGAATTTTTAAAATACCTAGTAGTAAAATTTGGGGCTCTAAGATCCTCTTTCTTTGATGAGCCAGTAGATGCTATGATATATATGATAATAGCTGCCTTAGGTTTTGCTGCAGCAGAAAATATATATCTTTTAAGTCAGGCCTATCCAGCAACAATGCCCATAGGATCTGCTTTAGAATTTATAAGCACCAGATTCTTAGGAGCCACATTTCTTCATGCCCTAGCTTCAGGAATTATAGGATATTTCTTAGCAGCATCCCTTCTTGTAAATTCAAAAATTAGAAAACTTTTACTCTGGAGCGGCATACTAATAGGAACAATCTTGCATTCAATTTTCAACTATATTATAATATTAAATAGTCAAGGACTAATTGATGCTTTAACTAGAAACTTTTATTTATTAATACTATTGGTCTTTATGGCAATAACATTGTCATTTATGTTCAAAAAAATTAATAAACATAGATCTATTTGTAAAATATGACATCTTTTTTTGAAAAATTAACAGGCGCTGAAGAAGAATCTTCTTCTGAAGATAAGCAGCCAACTAACACTTCGAAAGCTAAAAAAAATAAAGAGCCAAAAACCGCCAAAAAGAAAACAAGGAGCGGCTCAAAGGCAAACAAAAAAACTATGAAAAAACAAACAAAAAGCATAAAATTAAAACCCACCCAAGAAGAACCAAAAAACGAAGAGTGGTTGGAAGAATCAGAAGAAGAAGGAAGATTAACTATTGATGTTTATCAAGAAAAAGATGATATAATTGTAAAATCTACAATAGCAGGAGTAGATCCAGACAATATAGACATAAGCATAACCAGCGACATGGTAACTATAAAAGGAAAAAGAGAAAAGGAAGAAAGTGTTTCTGCAGAAGACTATTATTACCAAGAGCTATATTGGGGATCTTTTTCAAGATCCATAGTTCTCCCTACAGAAGTAGATGCTGATAAGGCAAAGGCAGAAATAAAAAAAGGCATACTCACAATAAAGCTGCCTAAACTAACAAAAACAAAGACAAAGAAAATTAAAGTAAAAGGATCAGAATAAGCCATATAAATCAAGAGTTTCAAAAACCATTTTTTCCCAATTAAAATTCTGAACTCTTTTAATTCCTTTACTTCTAAGATTTTCTTGAAGCCCTTTATCAACAAGGGCTTTTTTAATTTTTGCTTTCATATCATCGACATCGAAAGGATCAAAAAACAAAGCAGAATCTCCTAAAATTTCAGGAAGACATGAGGCAGAAGAAGAAACTACTACCAATCCCCTGCTCATGGCCTCAAGCGGTGGAAGACCAAATCCTTCGTATAAAGAAGGAAATATAAATAATAAAGATTCTTTATATAGCAAATCCAATTCTTTTTCATCAACAAAGCCCTTAAAAACAATGTTCTTAGAATTAAAAATCTTTTTCTTTAATTTTTTATAAAAATAATCATCTCCTCCTGCTAAAACCAGATTAACATTAAAATCTTCTTTTAATTTTTCAAAAGCAAAAATTAACCTTTCAAGGTTTTTATGAGGATAAGCATTGCCAATATAAAGAATTTGATTTTTTCTAACAACGCTTTCCTCCTTTCTTTTATCCACCCCTTCATAAATTACCTTAATCTTTTCAGGTCTTATCTTATAATGCTTTAATATATCTTTTTTAGTATATCCAGAAATAGCAATTATTCTTTTTGATTTTTTAATAGCAAAATAAAAAACAGTAAGATAAGCTATTTTTTTAAAGGGATATGTTAAAGAGCTTAAAAGATTTTTTCTTTTTGCAGAAAAAAATCTTAATGTTAAATCATGAATTGTAACAATAAAATTACCAAAAAATAACAATGGAACATTGAAATGAGTAAAATGCATCAAGTCCAATTTATATTTTCTAATTTTAAAAGGATAAAAAACCTGTTCTTTTAAACCATACCACTTATAATTTGCCAAAACTTTTTTAAAATTCTTGTTCTTGGGAACATATCTTTCCCAGGCTTCTTTCCTTAAAAAAATAAAATACTTATTTTTTTTATCAACCTCCTCTAGTCCTCTAATTAATTTTTCAGCATAACGACCAAACCCTTTATCTTCAGGCCCAAAAAATCTTGCATCAATTCCAATTTTTTTAATTCTTTCCTTCATAATTAATTATTTTTAAAATTTGTTTTCCAGCATTATCCCAATTAAATTCCTGAGACCTTTTCAGTCCCTTTCCAGACAATCTCCTATAAAGCTTTTCATTGCTTAAAGTAATTTCTACAGCAGAAGCTATCTCTCCAGCCTTGTGGGGATCAACCATAATACCAGCATCACTAACAACCTCAGGCAAAGAAGAATTATTAGAAATAACAACAGGAAGACCACAGGCCATTGCCTCTAGAGGCGGAAGACCAAATCCTTCAAAAAAACTAGGATAAATAAATAAGTCTGCAATATTGTAAAAGGAAAATTTATCTTTTTGATCTACAAATCCTATGAAAAATATATCCTCCTTATAATTAGATTTTTTAATTTTCCTCAACACCTCCCTGTAAAGCCAACCTTCTGAACCAGCAATAATTAGCTTAAGATTAGAAAAATCCAATATCTTATTTCCATTTCGCTTAACCTCGCCTTCAAAGCCAGACCATCTAACTTGAGTCATAACATTGCTTTTAGACTCCTTTATTTTTTCAAATGCCTCAATAACGCCCAATATATTCTTCCTAGGCTCAATAGTTGCTAAACAAAGTAAAAAGATGGCTTTTTTATCATTCAAAAAACTATACTTTTTTACTAGATTTTCTACGCTTTTATCAGTCCCATTAATGCCAGGATATATTATTTCTATTTTATCCTTTTTAATATTATATAAATCAATTAAATCTCTCTTGCTAGACTCAGAGATTGTAACAATCTTAGACGCATTTACGGCTTGTTTTTTAGGACAAACAAACCAATGCCATAATTTTCTTGAAAAAGAAAAAAATTCAGGATAACGAACAAAAGAAAGATCACAAAAAACAAGTATTCTTTTACAAGAATTGCTCAGAGGAGTTATTAAAAAATGAGGGCTCAAAAAAACATCAACTCCGTCAAGCAATAAATCAATCTTAGGATATTTAAATATTTTTAAAAATAAATCAAAAATTTGATTAGGAAATCTTTTGATAATCAACTTAGCATTTGATTCTTTTAAAAAATCAAAATCCAGATTTGGCTTTTTAAATCCATTATAGAAGAATATGTATTCATTCTTTTTGTCTTTGTTTAAAAGACTAGAAAACAAACTAGAAGCATAATTTTCTATTCCAGTCATTTTATTTTTCCCTAAAATTCTAATATCTACGCCAATTTTCATATTCTTTTTTTATAAAGTTTTTAATTTTTTCTTTAAAAATAGATTTATCAAATTTAAGAACATGCTCACGAATCTTATTAGAATCAAATCTGCTTTCATCAAAGCTTCTAATTGCATCTATAAGAGATTTAGGATTTTGCTCATTAAAAAAAATACCAGTTTTCCCCTCTTCAACACTTTCCAAAACACCTCCCCTTCCATAAGCCACAACTGGCTTTCCACAGGCCATAGCCTCTAAAGCAACTATGCCAAAATCTTCTTCTTGAGGAAAAATCAAAGCCTTACATCTTCTATAATAATCTTCAACCTCTTTTCTGCTAACTTCTCCAACGAATTCAATATTATCCCCAGCAATCTTCTCAAGCCTTTTCCTTTCCCTCCCCCCACCAATAATTTTTAAAGGCATTCTAAGCTTATTAAACGCTTTAATTGCTATATCAATTCTTTTATAAGCAACAAGCCTGCCTACCAACAAGAAATAATCTCCTTTTTCAGGTCTAAACTTAAAATCATCTAAGTCTACAGGAGGATAAATCACTTTTGCATCTCTATTGTAATATTTCTTAATCCTTCTTGCTACAAATTTTGAATTGGAAATAAATTTATCTACCCTAAAAGATGCCTCTTTATCCCATAAACGAATGTAGTTTACAAAAAAAGGAACTATTGGCCTAGCAATAAGAGGCATGTTAAAGTTCCTTATATAATTATGACTATCATCCCAAGCATAACGAGGAGGGGTATGACAATAACAAATATGTAGAGTTTCTGGTTTAGTAATAACCCCCTTGGCAAAACTAGCTGAATCAGATAAAACTAAATCATATCCCGACAAATCTAATTTCTCTACAGCTACAGGCATAAGAGGAGGAAAGATTCTATGATAAGAACTAATAAAAGGCATCTTTTGCAAAAAAGAGGTTTTAATCTCTTTATCAGAAAAACACCCTTTCATTTTTTTAGGATCATAAAACAAAGTATAAATTGGAGCAGAAGGAAATATCTCACCAAAAGCCTCCAATACCCTTTCTGCTCCTCCGTATTGATTTAAATAATCGTGAACTAGTGCTATTTTCATTTAACAAGCAGATTTGTCTGTAAAAATTATTATAAAGGTCTTTAATAAGATATATATGTCTTTTTTAATAGACCAATTCTCAATATAATAAGTATCTAGCCTAACCTCCTCTTCAAAAGGAAGATCAGAACTGCCACTAATTTGAGCCATGCCAGTAATACCTGGCTTGATTAACAAAACCTTTTTATGCTGTCTAGCATATTTATCTATCTCTCTTGGCTCATGAGGTCTAGGCCCAACCAAGCTCATTTCCCCCCTTAAAACATTAATTAATTGAGGCAATTCGTCTATCCTCCATTTTCTTAAAAATCTACCCATCTTAGTAATTCTAGGATCGTTTTTAATCTTAAATAAAGGCCCCTTTCTTTCATTAAAAGCCATCAACTCCTCCTTCATTTTATCAGCACCTTCAACCATTGATCTAAATTTATATAAATAAAATTTTTTTCTTTGACTAATCCTTGCCAGCCCAACCAAAGCAGGACCCTTAGAGTCAACTTTAATTAATAAAGAAATAATCAAGAAAAAAGGAGATAAAATAACCAGCCCAAATAAAGAACCAATCACATCAATAAATCTCTTAATAATTTTACCCCATCCATCTAAGGAGGTTTTTTTAATTTCTATAAGTGGAGCTCCATCAAATGTATTCAATTCTACATTTGTGGCAAAAGTTTGAAAAAGATCAGGAATAAATTTAAAATCAAGTCTTTGTTCTTCGCAAAACTTTAAAAGCTCTAAAACTTCTTCTTTATTGTAATTAGAAGTGCCCAATATAACCTCATCTACTTCATTTTTACTTAAATAGCCCCTTATTGCTTCTAATTCAAGACCAGAAAAGCGCTTTCTAATCCTATAACCCAAATCAGGGCTTTTTTCTATTTCTCCAACTATTTTATCGGTCATATTATCACTGCCTACTACAACCACATAATGAACACCAAAATCATATCTACCAACTAAATATCGTTGTACTTTCTTAACAAAAAACCTGCCTAAAAAAACAAAAATTATAGCAAAAACCCAAGCTGTTAATATAATAAAACGAGACTCAAAGGGCTGAGCGCTCAAAAATACATAAAAAACAACACCCAATAAAGTAGCTGAAACAGCAACTAGTGTTTGAAAAAATTCCTTAAATAATCTTTTTTGAGCAGATATATTATACAAACCAGAAATAGCCATTGCCAAAATACCAAAAGCAGAAGCAATAAGTAAAAGAATAAAATATCTATTAAAAGGAAGATTTAGCTCAAACAAGACAGGCCTCCATTGAGAAACTAGATAGCTTGTACGCAAAAAATAAGCTGCAATCCCAGCCAATAAAAACATTAAAAAATCAATTGGCACCAACATGGCGCTAAAAACTAATTCAGACTTTTTCATATAATGTCATTGTAGCTCAATTTCCTTCTAAAATCAATTGACTTTATATAATAAACATGATAATGTAAAGATGTCCTTTTAAAATAGACTGCAAAGATGATTAATCCTAAAAGGGTAGGAAAGTCCGAACACTCCTCTATCTAATAGAGAGAATCCTAGCGGGTAACGCCCGTCCAACAAACATGTTGAGGGATGCGAACAGCGACGGCTTTGATTGAAAAATCAAGCAGCCCATGTGGGCTAATTCTGCAGAAATGCAGAAAGTGAAACGGCTAAATTCCTAGGTGAGTGCAAGAGCAAGTCTAATAAAAAATGATTATGATTTTTTATTAGTGCAAAGGTAGCTCGCAAGAACTTGTTAGTAATAACAAGTCTAGATAAATGATCATCCTCTTTTAAAAGAGACAAAATTCGGCTTACAGGATCTATTTTAAAAGGATATTAAAAAACAGATGTCTAATCATCTGTTTTTTTAAATAATAATTGATTAAAATTAAATCCCTAATCCTCTCTGACTTTTCTTTTTTGAGCCCAAGGCTTGATTTACTAACCTATCTGCCTCAATATTGTTTTTTCTAGAAACATGCTTAATTTTTACTTCTTTAAAGTCAATACAAAGATTCCAAACCTTAAGAAACAATTGCTCTATTCTTCGATCAAGAATTTTGTATTCAGCATTAAGTTGTTTGGCAACAAATTCGCTATCTGTTTTTAATTCGACTTCCATTTCTTTTGCTTTTTTCTTTCCAAACAACAATTTAGCTTTTTGTAAAGCAAAAATAACAGCCTCATATTCTGCTTCATTATTAGTAGCTCTCCCTATTTTTTCAGAATATTCTTTAACAACATTGCCTTTTTCATCTAATAAAACAGCTCCAATTGCAGCTGGTCCGGGGTTGCCTCTCGATCCTCCGTCTGTAAAAATTGTAATTTTCATATTATTTTCTTTTTTTAATATCTATAATTCTAAGCTGCAGTCTTTTACTGCCATTCCAATAATTGCCCATCAGCTCAGCAATAACATCTATTTTGTCTCCTATTCCTATTTTATCATAAAAATCAGACAAGCCAAAGCCAATTGCATCTATTTTTTTAACCCCAGTCCAGTCCGAAGATTTTAAATACAACTTAAGATGATTGCCATTTACTCCTACGCTCCTAATAGAAGAAACTTCTATTTTTTTTATTAAAAAACAAGGAAAAGGATTGCCTTCTCCAAAAGGAGAAAAATTTTCAATGTCTTCAAGTAAGGACCAATTAAGATCTTTTAAACCAACCTCCATATCAACTTCCAGCATTTTTTCTGCTTTTTTCTTCAGCTCTTTTTTAGCAAGCGCCCCTATTTTTTTCTCAAAACTTTCCAAATTTTTATTTAATATTGTAAAACCAGCAGCCTGAGGATGTCCTCCAAACTCTTCTAATAAGTCTTTGCAACTTTTCAAGGCTTTAACAGCATCAAAACCTGGAAGACTCCTTATAGAGCCAGTACTTTTTTCTTTAAGCTTTTGAAAAATAAAACAAGGACACCAAAACTCATTTAAAAGCTTCTGAGCAACAAGGCCTGCTAATCCAGAAGACCATTTTTCATCTCCCTCAAACACGATTTTACAACTAGAGCCTCTTTTAATCACTTTTTCTTTTGCACTACTAAACATCTTGTCCATCAATTTCTTACGTTCCCGATTATGCATCTCTAATTCATTAGAAAGCTTTTTGGCTTTTTCTAAGTTAGTGCTATTTAATAAATCATAGGCTAACTTAGCATGTTTTACTCTGCTTGCAGCATTTATTCTTGGGCCTAAAACAAAAGCCAATGTATTGATGGTTAAATTAGTACTTTCTGTTTTCTGATTATAAATAGGCTCTATTCTGGCTGTTTCCATAAGAGCTCTAAGGCCCTTTCTCTTGGTTTGAGATAACACTACTAGTCCATATTTTGCAAGGGCTCTGTTTTCTCCAAGTAAGGGCATTGAGTCAGTAGCAATAGAAATAGCAACTAGGTCGAGAAGCCATTTCTCCCAGGAAATAGGAAGGTCCTCTAACTTTCTTATCGCCTGAGCTAGTTTAAAAGCAACTCCTGCGCCAGACAAATCATTAAAAGGGTATTTGCAATCTTTTTGTTTTGGATTTATAACAGCAAGGGCAGCAGGCCTTTTCTCAGGAATTTCATGATGATCTACAACAATTACATCAATGCCTAACTTATTAGCCAATCTAATTTCTTTAAAATCAGTAACTCCACAATCAACTGTTACTATTAAACTAACACCCTCTTCTGCCATTTTTTTAACAGCAGGAATATTCATTCCATATCCCTCCTTGTTTCTATCCGGAATGTATATAGTTGGCTTTATTTTAAAAACAGAAAATATTTCTTTTAAAATAGTAGCTCCACAAACTCCATCTGCATCAAAATCAGCAAAAATAGCAACTTTTTCTTTTTCTCTACTGGCCTTTTTAATTCTTTTAATGCCTTTTTTTATATCTTTTAATAAAAAAGGGTCGTGCAAATCCTGATCATAATCAGGATTAAAAAATTCATCTATTTTATTCTGATTTCTCAATCCTCTATTCCAAAGCAATTGCAGTGTTGTTTTAGAATATTCAGGAAAATTATTTAAAAAGCTCTGGGGAGCTTTTTCTTTTATTACCCACTTGTTTTTATTCATAATTAAAAATCTTCTAATGCTTTAATTCCTGGCAATGTTTCATTAGCTAAATAACTAAGCATTGCACCACCAGCAGTAGAAATATGATCAAATTTATTTATTCCACATTTTCTTAAAAAAGCAACAGTGTCTCCTCCTCCAACAACAGAATAAGCTTGACTATTAGAAATTTCTTTTGCTATAGCAGTGGTAGACTTATCAAATGGCTTTTTTTCTACAAGCCCCAAAGGTCCATTCCACACAACAAGCTTGGCTTTTTTAATAAAGCCTGAGAAAAGATCAATGCTCTTAGGGCCTATATCTAAAGCCTTTTCTCCTTTTTCTACATTCCTTATATTAATATAAGTAGAGCTTTTTCCATTCCAAACGCCAAAATCAACAGGAAGAATTAGTTTTTCATTATTCGTATTTATTTTTTCTGCACACTCCTCAACAAGAGATTCGCCCATAAAACATCCTTCTTTTGCAAGTATTGTATTACTTAAAGCGCCTCCAACTAAAACATTGTCAGCTAAATCTAAAAATTTATTAATTACTCCAATTTTAGTAGATATTTTTGCTCCTCCAACAACAGCCACAAAAGGTTTTTCTGAAAAACCCAAAACTTTATCAAATTCTTTTATTTCTTTTTCAAATAAAAATCCAGCACATCCAGATAAAAACTTAACCACCCCAACAACAGAAGCATGCTTTCTATGAGAAACACTAAAAGCATCATTCACATAAACATCACCAAACCTAGCAAGCTCTTTAGAAAAATCTTCAGAATTCTCTTTTTCTTCTTTTAAAAACCTAAGATTTTCTAATAATAATACATCACCCCAATTCATTTTTTCTATCCTTTGATTCACCTCATCTCCAATTGTTTTCTCTAAAAAACCAACTTCTTTATTTAACAACACAGAAAGCTCTTCAGCTGCGGGCTTCAAAGAAAGACCATCAACTCTTTTCCCTCCTGGCCTACCTAGGTGAGAAATTAAAATTACTTTTGAGTTTTGTTCTACTAAGTATTTCAATGTAGGCAATACCGCCTCTATTCGCCATCTTTCATTAGAACTAATTTTTTTATCATCTCCTAGGGGTATATTGAAATCAACGCGCATTAAAACGCGTTTCTTTTTAACATCAAAATCTTTTAATAATTTAAATTTATGCATTTTTAACTAAACTAACAAACTCTTCTTTTTTTAAACTAGCTCCTCCAACTAAAACACCGTCAAATCCTTTATCAATATAGCTTTTAACGTTTTTACTATTAACGCTCCCACCATACAAAATCTTGCTTTTAACTTTTTCTTTAATTATTTTTCTAATCTCATCAGCCTTTTCAGGCGAACAAAAATCTCCTGTTCCAATGGCCCAAACAGGCTCATAAGCAATGATAACATTAGAAGAATCAATTCCTTCAAGGCCCTTTTCTAATTGTCTCACAACAACCCTATTAGCATTATCTCCTTTTTTTTCTCCAACACACAAAATAGGAATAATTCCCGCTTCTAAAACGGCCTTAATCTTTTTATTAATGATCTCATTATTTTCTCCAAAAATATCCCTTCTTTCTGAGTGCCCTATTATAACATACCTACAACCCATATCTTTAAGCATTAAAGGAGAAACTTCTCCAGTAAAAGATCCTTCTTTTTTCCAAAAACAGTTTTGCCCACCCAAGACAGTCCTTTCAGGAGCTAGCCCTAAAAAAGCAAAAGGCGGACATATTACTACTTCATTATCACTTTCTATATCATCAAAAAATCTAAAAAGCTCTTTAGCTTCTAAAGAATTATCAGGATTCATTTTCCAGTTGGCTATAATTAATTTCATAAAAAGAATAAATTAATAGTGCCAAGAGTTACAAGACTGACAATAATGCCAGCAATAATAACTCCTAAAAAAATTAAAGGAATAGCTCGTTTTAAAGGAATTCCAAAAACAAAAGATGCAATAGCCCCTGTCCATGCACCAGTGAAAGGAAGAGGAATAGCCACTAATATGATTAAGGCCAAATCCCTCCATCTATCAAATTTACCTAAATGCTTTTTTCTTGTTCTTTCAAAAAGCCATCCAAAAAAACGATTTAATGCATACACTTTATGAACAAGAAACTTGTTAATCAATAAATCAAGACCCTTTATAATGAAGAAGACAGGAATCATATTTCCAATCACAGCCAAAACAAATGCTAAGCCCAGAGGCATATCATATACTGCCAAGGCAATAGGAATAGCCCCTCTTAATTCAGAAAAAGGCATTGCTGATATTAATAATATAATTAATTCTTCAATCACAATCTACTTTATTTTCCTTAAGAATTTTGCTACTTCTTCCGGCTCAATGGTTGATATCTCTATTCCTGTTCCTAGTTCAAACCCTGCCCAAATAGCTGTCTTAGGCCATATTTCAACATGCCAATGATAATAACTATAATCCTTGCCATCGCAAGGAGCTGTATGAATAAAAAAATTATATGCAGGATCTTTAAGGCCTTTATACAACCTTCTAAGAGCTTCTTTCAGGGCTTCTGCTAAATATCTTCTCTCCTTATCAGTCATTTCTTCAAAATTAGATTTATGTTCTCTAGGATATATTCTTAATTCAAAGGCTGTCCTGGGAACAAAAGGAGCATAAACTATAAAATATTCATTTTGAAAAACACATCTTCTTTCTTCTCTTTCCCACTTTAGCATTGTACAATGAACACACCTTTTATGATCTTTATAGTACTTTTTAGCTCCTTGCAAGCTTCTTTTAATGTCAGAAGGTAAAACAGGAATAGCAATTAATTGAGAGTGAGGATGAGCAATAGAGGCACCAGCCTCTCTGCCATGATTATGAAAAATTGATATATAGTTTACGCACTTATGTTCTTTTAAAAAAAGATATCTTTCCTGATAAGCCCTTACAACTTCTTCTACCTTATCTAAGGGCAATAAAGCAATGTGCTTTTCGTGATCACGAGTAATAATTACTTCATGAAAACCAGCTCCGTCCATAAGCTCATAAGGACCTTCTTTATAGATTTTAGAACAATCCCCAGGGCCTAGAGCAGGATATTTATTTTGTATAACCTGCAAGCTCCACTCTTTAACTTTTTTATTACTTCTTTTTACTTTTTTCTTTTTATCTTCTTCGTAATAAATTAAAAGCGGCTCTCCGTTGCCACTTGCTTGAGGATCTTCAAAAGGACATTTAGAGATAGGCTGGTTAAATTTTTTTCTTTTTGCTTTAGCGTAAGCTTTCGGCCTTTTAGCTCTGCCAGTAGCAATAATCACCCACTCTCCACTAACCAAGTCCTTTCTCAATTCAGAAACATTTTTAAAGCCCTTTCTGGTCCTTTTTTTTCTAAAATCAGGAATTTGCATAATTAGTCAATATTGTATTTATTGGTTATAAAATTCCATCTTATTTTCATAAGCTCCCCAAAAGTTCTAAAATATGCTGAAAATTTAACCTTGCTCTCGCCTGCATTTTTCCAATCAACAGGAACTTCTTTTATCTTAAATCCCATTTTCTTTGATATGGCAAGAATCTCAAAATCAAAACCCCACCTCATAAGACTTTGCTTGGGAAAAACTTTTTTAACACAATCTTCAGTAAAAAGCTTAAATCCTCTTTGAGAGTCTTTAATATTCCAAATACCAGCAAAAATTCTAATTATATATTTAGAAATTCTTCCCAAGAATCTTCTATAAGCGAGGGCATTCTCTTTTATTTTCGCACCTTTTACTTCAATAGAACCAATAACAATATCATAATCATTTTTAATATATGACCAAAACTTCTCTAAATGATCTATACTAGTAGAGTTGTCTGCATCCATAAACAACCTATAATTTCCACTAGCCTCTTTCAACATTCCTTGCTTAACTACATATCCCTTTCCATGGTTTTCTTTATTATCAACAATCTTAAGATTTTTAACCAATTCCTTTAATTTTCTAACAACATCTACTGTATTGTCAGAAGACCCATCACTAACAACAATTATTTCATAAGAATATTTTTGCTTAGAAAGATATTTATCAATATCTAAAAGAGTGGCTGAAATTCTTTTAGCCTCATTGTATGCTGGTATTACAACTGATAAATGAATTTTGTCCATAAGAATTAATTATATCATAATGAGATAAAATAAAAAACACCACAACTGATGTTTTAACAAAAAAAAAGAAAAAATTATTTAGTTAATATTACGCCCCCTCTTTTAGTAACTGTAATGCTATGCTCAAAATGAGCAGACAAACTGCGATCCACAGTCCTATAACCAAAACCATCTTCTGTTTTTTGAACCTTCCAACCACCAGCAACTACCATTGGCTCTAAAGCTAGCACCATGCCCTCTTTTAATTCAATCCCTTGGCCCTTTTCTCCATAATTAAAGACCTGAGGGTCTTCATGAAGATTTTTCCCAACACCATGACCAACCAACTCTTTCACAACATCAAGGCCGTTTTCTTTAGCATAGCTCTCAACTGCATTTCCTATATCCCCTAAGAAATTACCAGCTCTAGCTTGGTTTATTGCCAATTCTAAACATTTCTTAGTAACACTGATAAGTTTCTTTTTTTTCTTAGATATATTGCCAATACCCAAAGTAAAGGCCATGTCAGAATGATATCCCTCATGCTCAACTCCTAAGTCTAAGCTAAGCATATCTCCATCCTTTAATACTCTCTTTCCAGGCACTCCATGTACTATTTCTTCGTCAATAGAAGTACACAAAGCAGCAGGAAATCCACCAAACCCCTTAAAAGAAGGTTTTAGGTTATAAGAAAAAATAAGGTCCTCAGCGACCTTATTTAAATATTCAGTAGTAATGCCTGGCCTTACCTCTTTTGCTACTTGTCTCAAAATCTTAGCCAAGAACCTACCACCTCTTTTCATTATATTAATTTCCTTTTTATTATATAATCTTGTCATTTATTTTATTAAAAATACTTTTTTCTACCTCTTCAGGAGAAGGCTCTCCGTCTATTTTATAGATATCGAAACCTCTTTGTTTTAAAAAATCATAAACAGGCTTAGTTCTTTCTATGTATTTATTAATTCTAACCTTAATAATCTCTGGTTTGTCTAAAACTCTTGTTACTAATTTACCTCCACACTTAGGACACTCTTTAAGCTTTTCATTTTCAGGAGTATAAACTAAAGAATAATCACAATCTTTACAAACTCTCCTATGAGAATTCCTATAAATAGAAGTTTCTGGCCTAACTACAATTTCAAAAATATAAATATTTTCCTTACCATAAAGATCTTCTAACAGAGGCATAATCTTTTTTGCCTCATAAAGAGTTCTTGGAGATGCACTAAAAACAATTCCTTTTCCTTCTTCGTGCATTCTTTCAATTTCTTTAGAAACCAACTCACTAACCCAAGCAGGATCACATAAATCACCAGTTTCAAAATTTTCTTTCTGTTTCCTTACAATAGGATCTTTTAATTTTTCAGGATCATTTATTGTATCCTCTATTACTTCCCCTGTATTAAAGTGTTCAAACCCAAACTTCTCAGCAATCTTGTTAGCTTGAGTTCCCTTTCCAGAACCAGGAGGGCCATAGATAACAAAAACTGATGGTTTAAAATCCTTCATAGTCTCTCATTACTAATTGTGATTCTACTTGCTTCATTGTTTCTAAAACAACAGATACCACAATCAAAACAGCGGTTCCTCCAATTGTCATACTAGCTAATCCAGTAGCGCCCCTTACTGCAATAGGCAAAACAGCAACAACGCCTAAAAACAATGCCCCAACAAGAGTAATTCTATTTAAAATATAGTAAAAGAAATTAGCTGTATTTTCACCAGGTCTAATTCCTGGAACAAACCCCCCTTGTTTTTGAATGTTCTCTGCAATTGCTTTAGGATCAAAAGTAACTGCTGTATAAAAGAAAGTAAATAAAACAACAAGCAAGAAATATACTACCCCATAAAATAATTGGTTTTCAAATAATTGGCCAATAAATTGAGAAGCATTTGCTATAAATGCATTAGAACTATTAGCAAAAAACTTAGCAACCATGCCAGGAAAAAGCATTATTGAAAGAGCAAATATAATAGGAATAACCCCAGCCTGATTTACTCTTAAAGGCATGTGAGTAGAAAATCCACCATACATTCTTCTGCCCCTTACTCTTTTAGCATAAGAAATTGGAACATTTCTTTGTGCTTCTGTAACTATTACAACACCAACGATTACTAAAACAGCAACAGCAAGAAAGGCCAAATAAGAAGGTAACTTCTCAGGGGTATAAGTAACTATTGCTTGCCTAATTGAAGTAGGAATTCTGGCTATAATGCCAGCAAAAATTAATAAAGAGATACCATTACCAATTCCTTTTTCTGATATCAATTCACCCAACCACATTAAAAACACAGCACCAGCTGTAATTGTAGCAATAGCAGCAATTAATTCTAAAGTAGAAAGCGCACCAACTACCTGCTGACTTCTTAACAAACCAATCATTGCATAAGATTGTAGAATAGCTAAAGGAACAGTCAAATACCTGCCATATTGATTAAACTTTTTTCTCCCTTCTGGTCCAGATTCATGATACATTTCTTTCAGTTTTGGAAATATCATTGTCAAAAGCTGAAGAATAATTGTAGCAGTAATATATGGACCAAGCCCAAGCATAACAATAGAAAAATTGCTCATCGCTCCACCAGTAAAAATATTAATCAACCCAAACAATTGATTACTTTCAAAAAAAGCCTGAAGTTTTTCAATATTAACCCCAGGAACTGGTATGTTTGCTGCTAGCCTAAAAACAACCAACAAGGCTAAAACAAAAAGTACCTTGTTTCTTATTTCTTTTATTTTAAATATTAATAAAACTTTATTAAACCACTTCATAATATTTATTTTTTACTAACAACTCTTTTAACTGATTCAGACATATCACAATCTTTAAAAACCAAGTCCTTCTTAAGTTCTCCACTCCCTAATATTTTAACCTCAGGAATCCTACCCTTTACTTTAGCAATTAATCCCTTTTTAAGCAATGTTTTAGGACTTACAATTTCTCCCTTTTTAAAATTCTTCTCTAAATCTTTAAGATTAACAACTTGTTTTTTCTTTAAAGGATTAAATTTATATCCTCTTTTTTTAGGAATTTTTTTAATATAGTCACGAATTTCAGGCCTTATTTTTCTACCAGCTCTTGCTTTTTGTCCTTTAACGCCACGCCCAGAATAAGTGCCTCGCTTTCCTCCGCGACCCACTCTTTTTTTATTCTTTAATTTTCTTTTTGGTTTAACTTGATGTAATTGCATATTTAATCAATTTTTTGAAAAGCTTTTATTGTAGCATAAGCATTATTCAATTTATTGTTGGTTCTTCCTATAATTTTTCCAGTAATATTGCTAATGCCAGCTAAATTACAAATTGTCCTAACAGTACCACCAGCTATAACACCTCTTCCTTGGGCAGCAGGCTTAAGCATAACTCTAGCAGCGCTATACTTTGCTTCAACTGAATAGGGAATAGATCCTTCTTCGGTGATAGGAATTTTGATAAGTTTTTTCTTTGCTTGTCTTACTGCTTTATTTACAGCAGTACTTACATCAGCTCCTCTGGCTGAGCCTACTCCAACTCTCCCTTTCCTGTCTCCTATAACAACAACTGCTCTAAAACTAAATCTTCTTCCACCAGCAACCATTCTGGCAGTTCTTGTTACATCTAATAATTTTTGATCAAATTCTGATTCTTTTTTATTAAATCTTTTTCTTTTTCTAAAAGCAGAAAAGTTCTTTTTTGTACTTTTTTCCTTATTATTTTCTTTAACTTCTTTGCTTTTTTCTTCTTTTTTTATTTTCTCCTTTTTTTCTTCAACCATAGTTTAAATTAATTAAAATTTTAATCCTTCCTCGCGAGCACCTTCAGCAAGAGCTTTGACTCGCCCATGATATTTATACCCTCCTCTGTCAAAAATAATTTTATCGATTTTTTTGCTTTTTGCTTTTTTAGCTATTTCTTTTCCTACTTCTTTAGAAATCTCAACCTTTTTAAGCTTAGGCTTTTTAATCTCCTTGTCACTAACCATAAGCACAGTTTCCCCTTTTTCATCATTTATTAGCTGACCATATATATGCTTGTTTGATCTAAAAACACAAAGACGAGGAATCTTTTCACTTCCCTTAATCTTTGCCCTTACTCTTTTATGTCTTCTATTACGATTTTGAACTTTTTTTAACATAAGCTTTTCATTACTCAGAGCCTACAGCTTTTTTACCAGCTTTTCTTCTAATAATTTCATCTTCATATCTAATTCCTTTTCCTTTATAAGGCTCTGGAGGTCTTTTTTCTCTTATATTAGCAGCAACCTGTCCTACTAATTGCTTATCTATTCCAGAAATAACAATAGTATTTTTATCTACATTAAAACTAATACCTTCAGGGGCCTCCATCTCTATTGGATGAGAATATCCTAAATTTAAAACAAGCTTGCTACCACTAACAGACGCTCTATAACCAACGCCCTCAAAAATTAATTTTTTTTCAAAACCTTGACTAACACCATTTACCATATTAGATAATAGCATTCTAAAAGTACCCCAAATAGCCGCAGAATCATTTCTTTTTGGTTTAATTTCAATAGAATTATCTTTTACTTCAATTTCAATACCTGGATGAATTTTTTGTTCTAATTCTCCTTTTGGCCCCTTAACTTTTACAGTATTGCCATCGATTTTTACTTCTACTCCTTGAGGAATTTCAATTGGTTTTTTTCCTATACGTGACATAATTAAAATATTTTTACCAAATTCTACATAAAACCTCTCCACCAACACCCTTTTTTCTCGCATCTTTTACGGTCATAAGGCCTTGAGAGGTTCATAAGATAACAATCCCTTGGTCTTTTAAAAATTGTCCAAGATCTTTTTTATCTGCATAAATTCTTTTTCCGGGCTTGCTTATTCT
>WJLL01000026.1 GCA_014728535.1 Candidatus Portnoyibacteriota bacterium | reverse complement strand
TTCTGAAAGAACCTTTGATTTGAAGACTATTGTTTTTTCTCCATTTGGACCAATATCTCCTAGATTTATGCCTCCACTGATTATTCCATCAGAAAAGTAGCTTCCATTTACTTTTGTAGAACCAGAGATATAGTCTAGTTTGTATGGAAGGCTATCCCATGCTCTTACATTGGTTAAATCTCCGTTTCCAGTATTTGATACTGTTATTCTAAATTCAACTTCATCACTTGGATCAGCATTAACAGAATTGCTCCAGCTTGATCCTTGAGTTATGTTTCTTACTTCTTTGTTTATAGATAGATTTGGATATTGTGGCTCTTCCTTTTTGCATCCATATATTCTAATAGCATAAAGCATAAGGCTTTCGCCTGTTGCTTGTATTGCTAGATCTCCATTTTGTGGAAAATGCATAGTTCTTCCAGTTACATTAGAATATGGTTGTATTGCAGACAATACATCTAAACAACCAGCTATGTTTTCATATGAATCAACTATATCATCTCCAAAATCTGGCACATTTGCTTTGTCTGTGTAATTAGAAGGAGGAATTAATCCATTATAGTTGGTTCCTGTATAAACCCTCATTGTTTCATTTGTTTGAGGGGCTGTTCCTGTTTTATGACTATATCCTATTTTCATATCTATTTTATAGTCACCTTCTGGAACATTGCCGTTAAACCAGGCATGGTATCCGCCTTGCTGACTCCACATTAAAGCAAATGGATAATCAAGATTTACACAGCTGGTCATTTTTTCATCAGCTTGAAATCTTGAGTCATTTAAATAAATCCAGCCTGAATCATACCAGTCACAAGTACATGTAGTACAAGACTGGGCATCTACAGCTGGAATTAAAATAGAAAATACAACACAGACAGCTATTAGTATGCTAGCTGCTTTTGTGCTAAATTTCTTTGTTGTTTGTATGTTTTTCATAAATTTTTAGTTTAATTTAGATAATTCTTATTATATGTATATAATATCATACATATATATTCTTGTCAAGTATTTTAGAGTTTTTCTGCTTTTATTGCTATTCTCTTCCAAGCTGTGTTGACTGGCCAACAGCTTATTAGATACAGAGTTGATTTATCTGTTTCTCTTTGTATATTAAAGTCTTCTGGTGCTTTTATTTCTTTTCCTACCATTTGATATTTATACTTCTTATTTTCTGCTATTAATATTATTTCATCTCCTGGTTGGAGTTGGTTTAATAAGCTAAATATTGATCCATATTGTCCTTGATACCAGGGATAAGCAGAGCTGTGGCCTAAAATTACCATAGTTCCATTTTCTCCTAAAAGGCTAGATTCTGGCCAAAATATTGTTCCCTTTTCTAATGCTTTTTGAAGAAGGGGTTCGCTTGTTCCTTGGGGCAATATAACTGGAGCATCAACTCCAATCTTAGGGATTATTATCCTATCAGGTCTGGTTAGTTTTTGTTTTTGAATAATGTTTGTGTGCTCAATACTTGTATACTTTTGATATTCATCAGACATTGGCGGTGTTCCCAGGGAGTGATATTTAAATTGAGCATAAAGAAATCTGCCATTGAATATTACAAGAGCAAAAACAAATACTATTAAAAATATTAATATAAAGATGAATACTTCTTTCATATTATATCTATTCCACTATTTAATATTGCTTGACCATTAAAGCAAGCTACTCCTGCAAGCAGGATTATAAATGCCACTGCTGTAAATATTGTTTTTGGATATTGAACCCTGATATTTACGAATACAGTTAAAGCTACTATTAATATTAATATTGCTAGAATTATGAAATATGCTTTTTGAATCCAGGATTCAGATTTTTCTGCTATTGTAGTAAATACTCCCCTTGCCTCTTGTGTTATCTCTTCTGCTGCTGGTGTTTTTGGCCCTTTTAATAATTCTATTTCTTCTCCTGCTATTTCAGGCAGTATTTCTGGTTCTTCTTGTTCTGGTTGTTTTTGTATTGGCTTTTGAGCTATAGGCTCTGATGTTGTTTTTTCAAATGTTTTTCCAAAATATTGTACAGCTAATACTGTTCTTTGACCATTTATTTCTCCTTCCACTACTGCTATTCCTATTTCCTTATATGCATTATTTAAAATATTAGATCTATGAGATGGAGAATTCATCCATGCCTTATGGACATATATGCTGTCTGTAAAATCTTTAGCTAGATTTTCTCCTGCAGTAGAATAATTGTATCCAATTCTTTGAAGCCAATACCATGGGCTTATTCCTGTTGGGCTGGTATGAGCAAAGTATTGATTTTGAAGCATATGATAGGCCTTTTCTTTTGCTGCTTGAGAAAGTTTTGGATTTACTTCTAGGGGCGGCAATCCCCTTTCTGCTCTAGATTGATTTGCTAAAGAAATTAATTCAGAGCTTGTTACTATTGCAAATTGATCTGTATGAGAATAATAGAATGCATATGAAAAAGCTAAAAATTTAATTAATAGCAAAACAACTGCCAAAATAAATAGTGTTTTGGGTTTTAGTATTTCTGGACGAAAATCATTGTCTGAGTGAGGAATAAATGTCCTTTTTATTTTCTTTTTCATACTCATATTATATCAGATAAATATTTGTTTTGTCAAGAATAAAGAAGCGGTACAAGATTATTGTACCGCTTTTTTAATTTTCTTTATAAACTTTTTAAATTTATCTTTTTCAGAAACTGGCATTTTTATGCTAAAAGAAAGTTTGTCTGTGATTTTGCCGTTTTTTTCTGGAAAAATAAAAGGATCAGAAATTTCTACTAGAGGAACTTCTTCTTGAAGAG
>WJLL01000025.1 GCA_014728535.1 Candidatus Portnoyibacteriota bacterium | reverse complement strand
TAATAATTGTTTTATTGGGTATATTAATAATATTCAATAAAGATAAAAGAATAACCCCTGAATCTCTACCATCAGAAATATATGGCCTATCAGGAACAATAACTCAAATAGAAAACAATAAAATAACAATAGATGCAATATTTATTTTAAAGAACGGAGAAATAAAAACAGAAGAAAGAGAAATAATTATCACAGAAGAAACTCAAATAACAGAATCAATATTTATAAAAAAAGACAATAAAACAATAAAAGAAGAAAAAGAAATAACTCTAGAAGAACTATCAATAGGAAATGAAATAGAAACTCAAAGCACAGAAAGTGTAAAAGAGAAAAAAGAATTTACAGCAAAAAAGATAGAGAAAATAAGATAAAGAAACAAAAAAATAGCTCAAAAGGCTATTTTTTTAATTGAAAAAACAAGCATCACTGACAAGTGCCAGGACCAGAGCAATTAAAGCTAATCCAGCCAATAACACTACTTCCCCAGGCCCAACCTTCAAATTCTTTTGTATCAGGATTTATAGAAACCTGATTAGTCCAGCTGTTTACCTCGTCTCCTAATAATATCCATCCATCCCAACTATCACCATAAGAAAGAGCTCTAATCCAACCATTGACCTCACCAGTAGAAGAATCATAATTAGCTGAATAATTAGGAGCAGAAGGATATGGAGGATTAGGAGAAAAATCTATCCAACCAATATTGTCTGACCAAGCATAGCCAGAAAAATCACCAGACCCCAAATCAACATCAACCCCGTAATCAGAACTAGTACAGCTTACGTCTGTACAATTAAAACTAATCCAACCAATATTGTCTGACCAAGCATAGCCAGAAACTTTATCAGAACTACTGCCCATAGCCTCTTCCTGTCCGGGCACTTTATACAAACCATTTCCTAAAACTAGAATAAGAACGCAAACAGCTATTATTAATATTGCTCTTTTATTTTTCATAATTATTCAATATATCCCACTACTTCTACTTCATAAAAGCCATACACATGCTTAGTAGCAACCTTGTATTCCATAATCTGACCAGAATCTAAAGCCATAATAAACTGACCAGATCCTCTGCCAGGAGCATCTCCGCCAGACATAGCTGCAGCCTCCCAGGTACTAGAAGATCCATTTTTCCTAAATCTAATATCTACTATATGATCGTCTTGAGTGTTCCAAGCAGCCCAAGAAATTATAGCATAAGAAGCATTAGAGCTAGTTGCGGAAGTTAAATCAATATCATGCCAAGCTCCATCCTCTGTAAATGACAATGTAGTTGGAGAAGACTTCCAAACAAAACCACTCCCTCCAGAAGACCAGGAGCTCCTACAATCACCACTCATACAAATCTGGCCATCAACATTTAAGTCCCCGGGCATATCAACACTATCAGTATCAATTCTCATCCTTTCAATGTTGTTCACTCTAAAAGCAGTATAACTATCTTTGGCTGCCAAATAAGACCAGTTGCCATCTCCATCAAGCAAGCCAAAATATGCACCATCTCCACTGCCATAAACACTACCGTAATTGTCTAACTGAGCATCTTTAAAAGCCATACGACTAACAGTATCTAAATTAGAACCATAATTTAAATAGTCACTTGCACTATGAAGAGACAAAGAATCTAAATTAAGATTGCCTGTAATAGTTAAATTGCCTCCTATTGTCTGCCCTCCTGCTGTTGTGATAGGAGGAGAAACATTTCCGTCAGGGGGTGACGCAGAAGGACCAGTCCAAGCAATGACAAAATGAATGCCAAGCCCAACTACAAGAGAAATAATTATTATTGAAAATACTCCACTTATAAAAGATATTTTTTTGTTTAACATAAGCATTTATTTAAAAATTTTATCTTAAATATATTATATCATAAAAAAAATAAAAAATGACAATTATTTTAATTTTTAATATAATAAAGATATAAACATTAATATAAAAAAGAAATGAAAAAAACAACCCTAATAATTATAATAATAACAATAGCAATAATATTTTTCCTTGCAGGATTAATAGCAGGAAAGGCATTAAGTAAAAACAAGATTGCCTATTATGAAGAAATAATAAACACATATAATCCTCAAGCAGAAGAAATAACTAGCCTTACAGGAGAAGTAATACAAAAGACAAATGAATCATTGACAATAAAAACAAAAATACAAGACCCATATAAACTACCTCAAGACTGGGAAGAAGAAAGAATAATAATAAAAATAACAGACGAGACAAAAATATTAAAATTAGACCCTGATAGAATAGAGGAAAAGCAAGTAGCATTTTCAGAGATTGAAGAGGGAGCAAGAATAAGTATAAACAGCAAAGAAGATGTAAGAAATAAAGCTCAAGTCCAAGCAGAATCAATATACATTTTAGAAAATGAATAAAATAAAAGAATTTGTTCTAGACCTATTTTTTCCAAAAAAATGCTTAAAATGCAACAGGCCAGACATATATTTATGTCCGGCCTGCTTTAATAAAATAGAAGTAAAAAAAGAAAAAACTTGTTTTTTATGTAAAAAAACAAATCAAGAAAATAATATCTGCCAGAAATGCAAAAGTAAAACAAAAATAGACAAAGTAATTATTGCAACTCAATATAAACAAGTAGAAGACTTAATAAAAAAATTTAAATATCAATATATAAAAGAACTATATAAACCACTGGCTTTATTGATATTAAAGGCAATAAAACAAAATAAATTACAAATTCCAAAAAACACAATAATAGTACCAATACCAATTCATAAAAGAAAATTAAAACAAAGAGGATTTAATCAATCAGAATTAATGGCAAAAGAATTATCAAAAAGAATTAACATTCCAATAAAAACGAACATGCTCAAAAGAGTAAAAACATCAGTCCCTCAAGCAAAAACAAAAACAAAAAAAGAAAGAGAGAGAAATATAAAAAATTCATTTAAAGCAAAAAATGTAAAGAATAAAAATATAATACTAGTAGATGATGTAATAACAACAGGTAGCACAATAATAGAAGCAACAAAAAAATTGAAAAATGAAAAAGCAAATAAAATAATAGTACTAGCAATAGCTCAAAATAGTTTGTAAAAAAAACAAAAATATGATAAGATAATCTTAATTGGTGAGGTGGCTGAGTGGTCGAAAGCGGCGGATTGCTAATCCGTTATACGGGTAAAACCGTATCGTGGGTTCGAATCCCACCCTCACCGCCAATTTTCACTTTTTGGTTTTTAATAGAATCAATTCTAGTAAAAATATTAAAAAATAAATCAGCTCAAAGCTGATTTTTAAATAACTTGAATAAAACATATATATTCTATATAATCAAAACATGGGATTAGAAAAATATCACAGATCAGAAAACTCCTTTATGGGCAAGGATACTGAAAATCACTGCCTAGGATATCCATTAAACTGGGAAGAGATAATAAGCGAAGAAGATATTGATCCAAACCAAGAAAGAGGATTTAGATGGTGGGCCAAAAAAATAAGGAGCGTCTATCCAAAAGAAGAAGCAATAAATCCAATGCCAAAATCAAAATGGAGCACTGATTTGTTTAATATGGTTTTAGAGAGCCTAGATCTTGATCCAGAAAAACTAGAAGACCAAGGTCTTCATTTCTACAAAACAACAGGTAGCATTTTAGACAGAATGGGAGTAGATGCCATGTTTACATATAAAGATCCAGAAACAAAAAAAGAAAAAACAGTAACAATAGATATAACAGAAAATCCAAACAAAGACACATACAAAGCAGATATAATAATATATAAGCCGCCTACAAGATCAGACCAAGAATACGAACAAAGGATGAATGAAATAGCAGAAGAAATAGCAAAAAAACTAAAAGAAAAACCAGGAGAAACAATACACTAAAATGGACAAAGAAACAAAAGAACTAAAAAAAGAAAATAAAAAACTAAAAAAAGAGATAGAAGACCTTAAAAGGGTCCTTAAAACAGATCCTCTAACAGGACTACAAAACAAAGAATCATTTAAAGAGCACCTAGAAGATGCATGTCAAAGAACAATGTGGATCACAGAACACAAAGACAGAAGAAAGCAAAAAGATCAATTTTCTTTAATAATAATAGACATAGATGATTTTAAAAAATACAATGATCAGTTTGGCCACATAAAGGGAGATGAATTATTAAAAAAAACTGCAAACTTATTAGAAAAATCTGTTCGTAAGTTTGATGTAGTATCAAGGTGGGGAGGAGAAGAATTTGCAATAATATTAAGAAATATAAAAGAAGATCAAGCCGAAAAAAGAGCAAAAAGTATAATAGAAAAGGCTAGAAAAAAACTACCAATCACATTAAGCGCAGGATTAATTCATTCAAGCCCAGAACATACTCCAGAAAAAATATTTGAAAAAGCAGACAAGCTGCTCTATAAAGCAAAAAATCAAGGAAAAAATCAAGTAGTAATATAGTGGAGGGGTGCCAGAGCGGACGATTGGGGCGGTCTTGAAAACCGTTGAAGTCTTTACAGACTTCCGTGGGTTCGAATCCCACCCCCTCCGCCACTATAAAAAATATGGCAAAAGAAATAAAGTGGAAAGCTCCAGAGTTTTCCAAAAAAGAAAAAACCAACTCATGGTTCATAATCCCTGCAATAATAACAATTATTCTTGGAATAATTGCACTAATAAGTGACAATTTTCTTTTTTTAATAACAATAATCCTGGCCTTTATAGTCTTCTATGTTTTTGCAAACAAAGACCCTAGAATAATAGAATTTGAAATAAGCTCAGAAGGAATAAGAATAGATAATAAAATATACGACTTTGATGAAATAAAATCTTTTTGGATATTTTATGATCCACCAGAAAAAAAAGAATTAAGCCTAAGAATGAGTAAAATATTTTATCCATATATTCAAATCCCTCTAAAAGACCAAGATCCAAATGAAATAAGAGAATTTCTACTAAAGTTCATAAAAGAAAAGAGACATCAAGACTCAATTATAGATAATTTTATGAATAAAATAGGATTCTAGCCGCCCCCATAGCTCAACGGATAGAGCACAGGTTTGCGGAACCTGAGATAGAGGTTCAACTCCTCTTGGGGGCAAAACAAAAACCAGAAAGTCTTTCTGGTTTTTTACTTCCCAAAAAACAAAAACTGTGCTAAAATATTATATAATCATGGCAAAATATACCCTAAACACATCAATAGGAGAACTGCCTCGGATAAACGAAAAATATCTGAAGAAATTTCATAAACTCGGAATAATAAATATCCGAGATTTATTGTATTATTTCCCTCATCGTTACGAAGACTTCTCAAAGATCATACCAATAAAAGAACTAGAAAAAGACAAAATAGCAACAATACAAGGGAAAATAATATCAATAAAAAACACCAGAACATTTAAAAAAAGAATGGTAATAACAGAAGCAATAATAGAAGACAAGTCAGGAACAATAAAAGCAGTGTGGTTTAATCAACCATTCTTAACAAACAATCTAAGACAAGGAAAGATAGTAAGCTTGTCAGGCAAAATGGCTATAGGTCCAAAAGGCCCCTACCTTTCAAGCCCAAGCTATGAATTAATAAGCACATATAAGACGCCAACTCATACAGCAAGACTAGTGCCAATATATCCGGAGACAACAGGCATCAGCTCAAGATTTATTAGATATTATGTAAAATTAACTCTCCCAATAGCAAAAGAGCTGAAAGAGTCAATCCCCCAAAATATATTAAAGGAAGAAAGCCTTCCAAGCATCCAAGAAGCAATCAAAAACATACACTTTCCTCAAAAAATCCAAGACGCAGAAAAAGCAAAAAAAAGATTTGCTTTTGAAGAACTACTTCTTTTACAGCTTTTTGTATTAAAACAAAAAAGAAAAATCAAAAACAAAAAAGCAACAAGAATACCATTCGATAAAGAATTAATAAAAGAATTTGTAGAAAAACTCCCATTTAAATTAACCAACGATCAAAGAAAAGCAGCATGGGAAATATTTAAAGACATAGATAATAATAAGCCAATGAATCGCCTACTCCAAGGAGATGTAGGATCAGGGAAAACAGTAGTAGCAGCAATGGCATCTCTCCAAACAACAAAAACAAAAAATCAAACAGCATTTATGGCACCAACAGAAATACTGGCCCAGCAACACTTTAAAGAAGTCAAAAAACTATTAAAAGGATTTGGTGTAAAAATAGCACTACTAACATCAGATGACAGCAAGATAAACAATAAAAAAACAACAAAAAAAGAATTAATAGAAAAAATAAAAAACAATAAGATAGATATATTAATAGGAACTCATGCCTTAATACAAAAAGAAGTAGAATTTAAAAATCTAGGATTAGCAATAATAGACGAACAACACAGATTCGGAGTAGGTCAAAGAGCGTCATTAAAAAACAAAAACACAACACCTCATCTACTAAGCATGACTGCTACGCCCATACCAAGAACCTTAGCTTTAACAATATATGGAGATCTAGATATTTCCTTTATAAAAGAGATGCCAAAAGGAAGACAGAAAATAAAAACCAGGATAGTACCCCCAGAACAAAGGAGTCAAGCATATAAGTTTATAGAACAAGAAATAAAAAAAGGCAGACAAGCCTTTGTTATCTGCCCAAGAATAGAGGCAAGCAAAAAACAAGAACCAATATCAAAAGACAAAAAACAGCTACAAATAGACACTAGAAAGCTTTTATGGCAAGAAGTAAAAGCAGTAGAAGAGGAATATGAAAAACTAAACAATGAGATATTTCCTGATCTTAAAATAGAAATGATTCACGGAAAATTAAAATCAAAAGAAAAAGAAAAAATAATGAAAGATTTTAAAAATAAGAAAATCAACATGCTAGTATCAACATCTGTTATAGAAGTAGGAATAGATATACCCAATGCAACAGTAATGATGATAGAAGGAGCAGACAGATTTGGCCTAGCCCAGCTTCACCAGTTTAGAGGAAGAGTAGGGAGAGGAGAAAATCAATCATACTGCTTTTTGTTTAGTACAACAGGCCAAACAACAACAAGACTAAGAGCAATACAAAAATGCGAAGATGGATTTGAATTAGCAGAAAAAGACATGCAAATAAGAGGCCCAGGACAATTTTATGGAATAAAACAATCGGGAATACCTGACTTGGCAATGGATAGCCTAAAAGATCTTTCATTTGTAAAGTCAGTAAAAAAACAGGCCGAAAGCCTGTTATCAAAAGATGCAGAATTAAAAACCCACAAAAATCTAAAAGAAGAATTAAAAAAATTCAAAGAAAAGATACATTTAGAATAACTATTTCCGGCTTTTTTCAGTAACCCAAAAACCCATATATTTTTTAAACATAAGTCGAGTCTGAGAAATAAGAGCAGGAATAGCACCAAAAACAATCATAGTCAAAGGAATTAACAACCACTGCAAAATCATCCAAATATATTTTTTTGAACTGTATTTAGCAGGACGAGGCGGCAATAACTTTAAAGCATAAAAAGCAGAAGCAACCAACCCAAACATAGCCAAGGTCATAAGCAATCTTGTCATTCTAGGCAGATTATAAGAAAGGATAGTTCTGTTAAATTCCTCACCGCCTAATATTAAAGGCAGCCAGCCTAATAAAAATATCAATATAGAGTTTGTAGCCCAGGACCAAAAACCCTCCCATAAATTAAAAGAATGAAATAGCCTCTTCCTAAGAGGCATTTTTTTATTCTTAATAGATCCAAAAATAAAAAAGGGAACATTTTCTATCCCCCAGCTCCAACGAGTTTGTTGTTTAAAAACATTTATTAATGTTTTAGAAAATTTATTAGCTAAATTAGCATCCATAGAAACAGGATAAAACAAAGGAATGCTTTCATAATCACCATCATAAAACAAATATGCCTTCCAAAATATTCTAGAATCTTCAGAAACATTTTTAACAGGCCAAAAATCCATTTCAACTAAAGCCTTAAAGCTCATAGAATGAGAAGAAAAAGTGGCTAACCTTTCTGATCTTTCTTGCTGAATTGAATACCAAAAAGTAGCACCCATGGCTACAACCCTAGAAATCGCAGGAGCATCCCAAATATTATTATTATAAATAGGGATAGGCTGAAAACTAGATCTCAAAGGTTTTTTGCAAGTCAAATAATTATACGTCAAACAAGAAAAATATTGAGGATAAACCTGTGTATCAATATCAAAAGAAGAAACAACAATATTTTCGTAAGGAATTCCCAAAGGATCAATGATTTTCTCCTTAGCTCTTCTAGCCGCCCATGTTTCATTAGAACCCTTGCCAGCTAACTCACCTACAATATCTTTAGGATGAACAGTGATAAGAAACTTATAAAATTTATCACCAAATTCTTGCTTTATTTTTTCAGCAACCTCCATAGCATTATCTCCAGCCCTTTCTTCAACAGCCAAAACAACTATCATTCTATCAGAAGGATATTTAGAGTTAACAACAGATTCAAAAGCAGGCCTTACTACCTCTAGCCCCTCTTTATACATAGGAAAAATAATTAAATGAATAATATCCTCCCATTGCTTCACAGGAATAACACTTTTACTAATATCAACTTTATTAAGCTGAACCAGCCAATCGGTAGATAAATTTTTATCTAATTTCTTAAAAGCCGCTTTTTGATGAAAAGAAAAAAACAAAGTCTTTAATAGCCAATAAATATCAAATGCTATTATAAAAAAGGCCACCCAAACAGGCCTTTTCCAAGATAGAAATATAACAAGAATAAGAGTAACCCAGCTTGTAACCCCAGGAAAGATCTCTAAAAATCTAAAAATAAATCTATCTTTTTTGTTCTCTAAATCTTTGTGAAAAGAAATTTTTAAATAATTTTTTTTCATAATCCCCTATAACCAAAAAAGTATTTCCACCATTTTAAAATATTAGCAACCTCCTTTTCCTCAACCTCATCTTCAGTAAAAGAAACTTCTTGAGAGTCTTTAACAATAATCACTTTCTCCCCAGGCCTAACCAAGTTTAACTTTAATCTACCTTGTTCTTCTAAAAAACCTTCTGTTTCAAAAAATTCTTGAGTTTCAGAAAGCTCTTTATTTTCTTTTTCTAGATTTTCAATTCTATTTTTTAAATCATCAATCTCTTTTTTTGTTTTAAAATATTGATAACTCTCTTTCCCAAGAGCTACAACAACCAACAAAAAAACAGCTATCAAAAAAATTAAAAATCCTTTTGAACTAAAGAGTTTCATTATAAGCTAAATAGAGGAGCTAAAAGAAAAGCAACCATACCTAAAACAACCAGAACAACCATAAAGATCCAGACTATTTTTGATATTTTAGTAAATTTTTTATTGCTCATTTTTCTTTTAACACTTTAAGAAAAACATCAGAAGGAATATTAACCTGCCCAAACTGAGCAAGTTTTTTCTTTCCTTTTTTCTGTTTTTCTAAAAGTTTTCTTTTTCTAGTAAAATCACCACCATAAAGAGGCGCTGTAACATCTTTACGCATAGCTTTTCTAGTTTCTCTGGCAACAATTTTTCCATTAACAGCAGCTTGAATAGGAATAGCCCATTGATGAGAAGGAAGATTTTCTTTTAATAAACTAACAATCTTCCTACCTTCTCTGTAAGCATCTTCTTTTCTAACGACCTTTGAAAAAGCATCAACTTTTTCCTTATTAATCAAAATATCTAAATTAACTAAATCTGCCTCTCTATGGCCTAAAAACTTATACCCCATAGATGCGTATCCAGAACTTACAGTTTTAAGTTTATCATAAATCCCTTTAAGAATAATGTCTAAAGGCCCTTTGTATTTAATAATAACCTTATTTCCTTTAATCCATTTTGTATCTTCAAATTCTCCAGCAAAAGATTCTAATAACTTATTAATCTCACCAAAATATCTTTCAGGAGTAATTATTTCCAATTCAATAAAAGGCTCTTTCTTTTTCCCACCCTCTTCTATATAAACAACACTAGGAGAGGTAACAACCAAATCAAGATCATAATCTCTTTTCAATCTTTCTGTAATTATCTCTAAATGAAGCATGCCTAAAAAGCCGCATCTAAAACCTCTCCCCAAAGAACCAGAAGACTCAGGAGAAAAATTAAGAGAAGCATCATTTAATTTCAACTTTTCCAACGCTTGCTTTAATGAATCATAGTCATCTTTGTCTATAGGATAAAAACTAGCAAAAATAGTTGGCTGGGGCTCCCTATATCCCTTCAAGACAGATACTCCAGAAACATCGCCTGTTAAAGCAAGAGTATCCCCAACCCTACAATTTTCAATATTTTTTAATCCAGTAGCAACATATCCCATTTCTCCAGAATCTAATTTAGCACAAGAAATTAATTCAGGCTTAAAATACCCAACTTCAATAGCCTCTCCCCTTGTTTTAGACTGCATTAAAAAAATTTTATCTCCTTTATTTAAAGAGCCGCTAAAAATACGAATATATGCAACAACACCCTTAAAAGAATCATATTCTGAATCAAAAATTAAAGCCCGCAAGGGTCCGTCTTCACCCCTTTTAGGGCCAGGCACGCTCTCTATGATTTTATCTAAGACCTTATCAACGTTCTCTCCAGTCTTAGCAGAAACACAAATAATATCCTCTTTTTTAACATCAAGCAAGTCAACAATCTCTTCTTTGACATTGTCTATTTCAGCAGTAACTAGATCTATCTTATTAATAACAGGAATAATTTTAAGTCCCTGCTTTTTAGCAAAATCTAAATTAGTTAATGTTTGAGCCTGAACTCCTTGAGTAGCATCAACTAAAAGTACTGCTCCTTCAACAGCAGCTAAGCTTCTAGATACTTCGTAAGAAAAATCAACATGACCAGGAGTATCTATAAGATTTAAAATACAATTTTTCCACTCCATCCTCACGGGCTGCATTTTTATTGTAATCCCCTTTTCTCTCTCTAGTCCCATTCTATCTAAATATTGTGGCTGCATCTTTCTTTTATCAACAGTATTGGTTATTTCTAAAAATCTATCTGCCAAGGTTGATTTTCCGTGATCTATATGACTGATAATAACAAAGTTTCTAATTTTTTTCATTAATTCTTTTTTTAAATACTTTATTCATTAAAATCCTAAGCTCAGGAACTTTAAAAATAAGAGAAAAGAATAAATAAACAAGAACACCGCCAACACCAGCCATAACAGATTGCAATAATATTCCCCAAAAAACATGTGTATTAATAAATAGGTCACCTAAACGAAGAAGAACAAAGATAGAAAAGCCCATAAAGCCAGAACAAGCCAAAACCTTAAAAATCATATCTCTAATTCTTTCAAAATCCCACAAACCTATTTTTCTTCTAAAGGAATAAATGATAAAAATAAGATTAAAGATGCCTCCAAAAACAAAAGCTAAAGGCAGTCCCAAAACAGCAAAATTATTAACACCCTCTAATTTCAAAACATCAGAAACAAAAGAAGAAAAAGAGCTGCTATTTTTCAATAACCAAACAAATCCTAAGCTTCCTAATATATTCACAAGCATACTCCAAAGACTAATAAAAACAGGCGTTTTTGTATTATGAGCAGAATAAAAAGCACGAGAGAATAAAGGAACCAAGCCATGAGCAAAAACACCAAAAGAAAAAATACCCAAAGCAGCTGCAGTAAGCCTGGTATCTGTCCAACCAAATTCTCCAGTACCCAATATTATCCTAACAATCTGAGCTCTTAAAAAGAAAAAGGCAACAGAAAGAGGAATTATTAAATAAATTATTTGATTAAAAGCAGAAGTAAAACTTAAAGAAAAATTTTTTCTGTCTTTATTAGCAAAAGAACTAGCCAGCCTAGGAAATGCAGCTGTAGCAAAAGAAATCCCAATCACCCCTATAGGAACATATTGAAGACTATAGGACAAATTAAAAACAGCAATACTCCCTGCAGCCAAAGTAGAGGCTATCGCAGTAATTACTAAAAAATTAATCTGAAAACCAGCTAAACCAACTGTACGAGGAATCATTAATTTAATAATCCTCTTTATTCCTTTATGCCAAATAGAAAATCTTTTCTTAAAACTAAAGCCAGAACAAATAACTCCAGGCAGTTGAATTAATAAATGCAAACCAGAGCCCAATACAACCCCCCAAGCCAAACCAATCAAGCCAACAGCGGGTACAAAAAATAAAATGCCAACAATTATTCCAAGATTATACATTATTGGCGCTAGTGAGTGAATAAAAAAACGATGAAAATATTGAAGAACACCGCCAAATATACCACTAAGACCCAATAATAAAGGGCTTAAAAACATAATTCTAGTCAACAAAATAGTCATTTCTTTTTTCTCTCCAGAAAAACCAGGAGCAATAATAGAAACCAATAAAGGAGCTAGAAAAATAAAAAGGACAATAAGACCAGAAAGAACAATAAAGGCTAAATTAAATAAACTATCTACAAGCCTCCAAGCATCTTCTCTTTTCTCTTTAAAGTATCGAGCAAAAACAGGAATAAAAGCAGAAGATATAGCGCCCATTATTAAAATGGCATAAATTAAATCAGGAAGACGAAAAGCAGCAAAGTATATGTCTAGCTCATCACCAGCACCAAACCTACCAGCCAAAAGTCTATCACGAACAAGGCCTAAAATACGGCTTGCTAAAGCCGCTGCACCTAAAATAAAAGCCGCTGAAAATATGGTTTTTGCTTTATGATTTATTATTCTCTTTACCATCAATCCTTTCTTGTTAGTTTATACAATTATATCAAACAAGAAGATTTTATTCAATCCTTGTCAAAATCTAAAATATATTATATTATTAAATCAATGAATAAAAAAATTAAAAAAATAATTTTATCTCACAAGTTTTTAATAATTATCGCAATAATATTAATCATTGCGAATTTTTTCTTTGTTTTAGATCTGATAAACAAAGGAAGAGTAGCCAAAGGAACAACAATAGCTACAATCTCAATAAGTGGATTATCTCAAGAAAAAGCAATAGAAAAATTAAAAAACAAAATAGATCCAGCTCTTGAAAAAGAATTTAAATTAAAATATCAAAACCAAGAATGGCCAACAACGCCTAAAAAGCTAGGAATAGACATAGATGCAGAAAAAACAATCCAGCTAGCTTTTGAAAAAACTCATCAAGATAATTTTCTAGCTGGAGCCTGGTGGCAATTAAAATTTCTTCTAGGCAAAAAAGTAGAGCTAGAATGGGAAATAAATAAAGAAAAGGTGGAGTCTTTTTTACTAAACAATCTTGCAAGCATACACAGTCCAGCAAAAAACTCAACAATAATATATGATCAAAAAGAAGACAAGCTCACAACAACAGAATCAAAAGCAGGAATAGTTGTAAATAAAGAAAAAGTAATAAACAAAATAAAAAACAATATTGAAAACAAGAAAACAGAAAATATACAAATAGAATTAATAAAGCAAGAACCAGAGGCAACAGAATCAGAAACAGAAACAGCAAAAAAAGAAGCAAGAAAATTATTAACCGCAACTCCATTTAAACTAATAATAGAGAATGAAGAAATAGCAACAATAACAAAAGAAGAAATATTATCTTTGGTGTCTTTCAGGCCAATAATAGATCCAAACAACTCAAAAAACAAAATATTAGGAATGGAGCCAGATAAAGAAAAAATAAAAAATTATTTAACAACACTAGCTCCCTTGGTAAATACAGAACCAATAAATGCTCAACTGACAATAAAAGATGGAAGAGTAACGACATTTGCTCTTTCTAAGGACGGAAAAAAGCTAAAAATAGAAGAAAGCATTAATCCAATAGCTCAAGGAATAAATAGTTTAAATAATGAAATAAGATTAAAAATAGAAAAAACAAAAGCAGAAATAACAACAGAAAACATAGATACACTAGGAATAGACTCTCTTTTAGCAAAAGGCGTTTCAGACTTTACAGGATCGCCGTCTAGTAGAGTGCATAATATAAAAACAGGAACAGCAAAATTCCATGGATATTTAATAAAGCCAGACCAAGAATTTTCTTTTAATGAAATCCTTGGAGAGGTTGGCCCAGAACAAGGATATCTTCCTGAATTAGTTATAAAAAGAAATGAAACTGTTCCAGAATACGGAGGAGGTCTTTGCCAAGTCTCAACAACCTTATTTAGAGCAGCCATAAATGCAGGATTGGAAATAACAGAAAGATACCATCACGCCTTTCCTGTGAAATACTATAACCCCCAAGGGTTTGATGCAACAATATATCCACCATCTCCTGATTTAAAATTTATAAACAATACTCCTGGATATATTCTTATCCAAGGGCAAATAAAGGACTATAAATTAATATTTGAATTATATGGAACAAGCGATGATAGAAGGGTGGTAATAGAAGGCCCATATCAATACGACATACAAGAAAACGGAGCAATGAAAGCAAGATTAACCCAAAAGGTTTATGATAAAAATGAAGAATTAATTATAAACAAAACATTCTATTCAAATTATAGATCTCCTGATTTATATCCAGTTAAAAAGAATCCTCTTGAGTAAATAAAAAACAGCCGAAAGGCTGTTTTTAAGTGCCGCGGACAGGAGTCGAACCTGCAAGGGCTTGCGCCCACGAGGTCCTAAACCTCGCGTGTCTGCCAATTCCACCACCGCGGCATAAATATAATATATCAAAAAAACAAGAAAAAATCAAATTTAAAAGCTGGTAAAAATACCAGCTTTTAAAAGCTTTCAAGTTTTATATCAATCGGCAAGCTCCTTATATTATATTACAAGGATCAGTGCCTATAGGAATATCTGCTTTCATCAAAAATCCTTGAACAAGTGCAATTATAAATACTGCTGCAAAGACTATCACGATTCCTATTAAAGCATTAACGATTTGTTTTCTGGCACTACCAGCCTTTTCTTCATCTCCTCCTGATGTCATATATCTTATACCACCAATAATAAGGATAATTATGGCGATTCCAAAACCAACAGCAGCAATTATTGTTTTTGTATACTGCAATACTCTACAGATAGTGTTCTGAGGATCGGCTTGAGCAAAAGCAAGCAAGGGAACAATCAATAAAGCTAGAAGAAAAAGAATTGTAAATCTTTTCATTTTCATTTTGATTTAAAAAACTAATGTTTCTTAATAATCGACCTTTCAATAATTTTAATTAACAATTTTACCTAAAACTATATCAGCAACCATTGATATTATAAAGCCAGAAGCCATAACTATAGCAGCACCTATTAATCCGTAAGTTAGTGTCTTTTTTGCCTTATCAATCTTATTATCATCGCCCTGTGATGTCATGTACTGAACGCCTCCTAATATGACTATTATAACAGCCAAGCCAATGCCAAATATGTATAAAATAACTTCTATATCTTTCATTAACTCACATAATTTCGCAGCACTATCATATCCCTGAGATCTAATATCATCACACTCATCAACATCCCAGTCTAGATTTTGAGCCCCTACAACAAAGGGGGCAAAAATAAGTATTGTAATTATTAAAAATAATATTTTTTTCATTCTTGATATTGTAATATTTCTTTAACAAGATCCATTATAAAGTCAGCCGCAAGAACAATAGCCAACCCTATAATGGTATATAAAATCATTTTTTTAGCTCCCTTTATCTTATCTTCATTCCCTGCAGCTGTCATATAACGAATACCAGCAATAACAATTAATATAGTAGCTACAGGAATAGCTATTAATTTCAATATTTCTGTAATAGCAGCCAACAACTCCTCAATACTATCAATCTTTAAGGGATTTGGTATAACTAAAGCATGAACAGGAAGGGCTATTAAAATTATACCACATAATATTAAAAGGGGTAAATACTTTTTCATATTATTTATCTAATAATAATGTTACTTTATCAGCGGCTTTTTTAATAGCAACAGCCACTGTTGATCGACCTAAAACAATGTCTTTTATGGTTTCAATAAAAATATTTTCTATTTCTTCAGAATCAGCTTGATACCAGCTCCTAGCACTCAGACTTTGCTTGGCAAAAACACTCAAATCTAGGTCTTCTTTTTGCCAATCAACCAAGCTTCTATGAGCAGTAGGCCTGCCAGAATTCTCCAAATATCTTTTAGCATTTCTTTCTTGAGTTAAATAAAGAATAAACTTCCAAGCCTCATTATATGCCTTTGTTTTTTTCGAAACAGTATATGCCCAATAATTTCCATAATTAATATCAAATTTACTATTTTCAATTTGAGGCATAGAAGAAACTGAAAAATTTAAATAAGGAGCTTTCTCTCTAATTGTAGAAATATGATGAGAATAATTAAACATAATTGCCGCATCCCCCTCAACAAAAGCATCAACAGAATAAGGCATTTGTCTATTCCAGGTATAAACACGATTAGAAGGATCGGAAAAGTCAGCATAAAAACGCAAAGAATCTCTCCCTGGATAATATGTCTCTCCATCCAAACTAATGCTTTTATCAAAATCAACTGACTTTCTTTCTTTATCAACCATATTAGTGCCATTTTGAAGCATTAAAAGATAAAGAACATCAACAGATCTATTAATATTCTCAGCAGTACCCAAAGCAGCACCAGCTTGCTCTATGTCTCCATATCTATTTTTCTTAACTAATAAAGGAATATATTCAACAACCTCTTTCCAGGTCTTTGGAGGGCTAGAAATACCAGCGCTGTTTAATAAGTCTTTGTTGTAAAACAGGGCCAAGGTGTCTACATACAAAGGCAACCCATAAATATCGCCATCTCTAACCATGTCAAACTCAATAATATCCACAAATCTTTGCCTGAGCTGTGCCAAAGACATTAAATCAGAAGGCATCTTCTTGATTTTATCTTGATGCTTGGCCAACCAAGTATTATGCATCATCCATATATCAGGCCCTCTGTCTGCAGCAAAGGCATTAATTAACTCTTCTTCATAGGTCTCAAAAGATTTTTCCTTAAACTCTATTTTAATATGACTATTAGCGTCTTCATATTCTTCAATCAACTCTTTAATATCATCTCTGTCTTCATAAACACTCCATATTTCTAAATGAGCAGGAGTAGGACGAGGATTTTTAATAAGGCCAAAGATAATAAGGACAATAATTATTGCCAAAACCCCGCCAGAAATAATTAAAAGTTGTTTTCTAGTCATAATTTATTTAATAAAAACAACACCCCAATGATATTTATCAATAGGCAGCTCTTTTTCTTCTTTCAGCCCCTGCTCTTCAACCACGCCCTTAATCTCTTCCAAAGGAATAATCATATCTTCAGGAGGCCCCATAGGTTGATTGGGCTTCCAATCTATAAGAGCCAAGCAACCATCTTTTTTTAAAACACGAACTGCCTCTTTTATTATATCTTTTTTATTAGAAGATTGAAACAAAATATTAGCTAACAAAACCAAGTCCATAGACTCATCCTCAAGCCCAGAACCCCTTTCTTTTTCTAAATTACACCTTTTTGTTTCAATATTAAAAAGACCCTTAAGCTTGGCTCGACTCCGAACCGACTCAAGGGCTGTATCTAAAATATCCAGAGAATAAACCTTTCCTTGATGAACCATTTTCGCCAAAGGAAGAGAAAAATATCCAGCGCCACATCCAAAATCTGCCACTTCTGAATCAGCTTGTATATTTAATTGCTTTATTATCTCCTCTGGATGAAGAAACCCACCTGTACCAAAAGCCATAAAATATTTTTTTAATTTATTAAACGCAAGCCAAAGAAACAATCCTGTCTCCTTCAGCAAGCTTCATAATTCTTACCCCTTGCGTAACCCTGCCCAATCTAGAAATGCTTTTAATAGTTGTTCTAATAACATTTCCTTTTTTAGAAGTAACAATTAAATCCTCTTTTTCAGGAGTAACCATTCTTATTACAGCCAAAGGACCAGTTTTTTCAGTTACTTTTGCTGCTTTTATGCCCATACCGCCCCTTTTCTGTGTTTTAAAGTTATTTAAAGGAGTCCTTTTACCATAACCATTACTACTAACAATTAAAACATCGGGCTTATCTTCTTTAACAACAGAACTTATAATCTCCATTCCCACAACCTTGTTCTCAAACTCTTTTTTCTTTTTCCTAGAAGAAGATTGCAATCTAATGCCAATAACACCCTTGGCAGTCCTGCCCATAGGCCTCAAGTCTTTTTCAGAAAATCGAATAGACTGACCAAGCTTGGTAATAAGCATAATCTCATCATCGCCACTAGCTCCTTTAACCCATTTCAAGTTATCTTCTTTATCAAGAGAAATAGCTGTGATTCCTCCCTTTCTAATGTTTCTAAACTTCTCAATATTCGTCTTCTTTATTATACCTTTTTCTGTAACCATAATCAAAGACTTTATGCCAGAATCATCATCTTTACTCTTTTTAACAGGAACAACCGCTGTAATTTTTTCACTAGAAGATATTCCTAGAATATTAACAATAGCCCTGCCACGAGAAGAACGCGCGCCCTCAGGAACCTCATAAGCCTTTGTCTTATAAACCTTCCCCTTGTCACTAAAGAATAATAAATTGTCATGAGTAGAAGAAACAAAGAAATGCTCAACAAAATCCTCTTGCTTTGTTTTTATTCCAATAATTCCCTTACCACCTCTTCTTTGAGCTCTATATGATTTTGGATTTACTCTTTTAATGTATCCTGTATTAGTAACAGTAATGATTGTTTCTTCGTCAGGAATTAAGTCCTCTTCTTCAAATTGGTCAAGCTTAGAAGCAAAAACCTTTGTTTTTCTAGCATCTCCATACTTTTCTTTCATTTCTTTCAACTCATCCTTAACAACGCCTAATATCTTTTTAGGACTAGATAAAATACTTTCTATTTCTTTAATAAGCTTCTTCTTCTCTTCAAGTTCATCCATAATTTTCTTTCTTTCTAATCCAGCCAGTGTTTGAAGTTTCATTTCCAAAATAGCAAGAGCCTGAACCTCTGTTAATTTAAAGCTTTTCATTAAGCCCTTCTTTGCATCTTCTCTATCTTTAGATTTTTTAATAAGAGCAATTACTTTATCAATGTTCTTCAAGGCTTTTGCCAAGCCCTCTAAAATATGCATTCTCTCTTTAGCTTTACCCAGGTCATACTCTAGCCTCCTAACTGTCACCTCTTGCCTGTGAGCAATAAACTGACTCAACAGCTCTTTTAAAGAAAGAGTTTGAGGCTGAATACCATCAGTAAGAGCGATTGCATTCAAATGAAATGTTTTTTGAAGATCAGTATATTTAAATAATTTATTTAAAACCTTTTTAGGAAAAGCGTCTTTTTTCAAATCAACAACAACTCTTATCCCATCTTTATCAGATTCGTCTCTTACATTTTTAACTCCTTGAATTTTTTTATTCTTAATAAGAGAAGCAATCTTTTCAAGTAAAGTAGCTTTATTAGTCCCATATGTTAGTTCACTTACAATTATTCTAAATCTTTTTTTCTCTTCAACTATCTCAGCTTTAGCACGAGTAGTAATAGGCCCCTTGCCAAAAGCGTATGCCTTAACAATCTCCTTCTTATTATATATTTCCCCTCCAGTAGGAAAATCCGGCCCTTTTATGAATTTAAATAAGTCTTCTACTGTAGCTTTAGGATTGTCAGCTAAATGACAAGTAGCATCAATTACCTCATTTAAATTATGAGGAGGAATGCTGGTAGCCATACCAACAGCAATGCCAACTGTTCCATTTAATAAAAGATTAGGAATAGGAGAAGGTAAAACACTAGGCTCTTTTCTAACACCATCATAGTTTTCAACAAAATTAACAGTGTTTTTATCAATATCTCTTAGCATTTCCTCTCCAATTTTAGACAGCTTACACTCTGTATATCTTTGAGCAGCTGGAGGATCTCCATCAACACTACCCCAGTTTCCCTGACCATCAACTAATGTATACCTCAAAGAAAAGTCTTGAGCCATTCTTGCCAAAGCATCATAAATGGCCATATCACCATGAGGATGGTAATAGGCCATTGTTATACCAGTAACATTAGCTGATTTCCTGTATTTTGCACCAGCAGTCAAGCCCATTTCTTTCATAGCATAAAGTATTCTCCTATGAACAGGCTTTAATCCATCTCGAGCATCAGGAATAGCCCTAGAGATTATAACGCTCATAGCATAGTCAATGTATGACTCTTTCATTTCATCAGTAATCTCTTTGAGCCTTATTCTTTTAAGCTCATCTGTGGTTTTTGTATTTTTATTAGTATTTTTATTTTTTTTCTTTTTATCTGCCATTTTAATTACCTTTTAATGTTTCAAATAAAGAAGGAATGTCTTCTTTATGTCTATTATCTTTTTCAGCTTCCTCACTAAAAGAAAGAATCAACCAAATAGATAATATAATTATCATTGTAACAATAACAGCTATCCACAACACCATAACCCTGAAAGATCTAGGTTTTTTTTGAATTTTTTCAATTAATTTTTTCATGCAGGCTTCATTACTATAACCTTCATATCTCCTTCAGTGAGATCTTTTCTTTGAATTGAAACCTCCTCTTTAACTTCTTTTTCAGTCCCTATTTCCTCTAAAAATTTATCTACAGTATTTAATTTTGTCTTCAACTTAGAAACTTTAAAGTGCATTGGAATAACTATTTGAGGCTCTAGTTGATTAATAATTTTAACAGCCTCACTGCCATTTATAGTATAAGTGCCTCCTACAGGAATCATTAATACATCCACATCTCCTATCTGATTAAGCTGATCATTAGCAAGCTCTGATTGACCAAAATCTCCTAAATGGCAAACCTTCATTTCTTCTCCATCTAAAACATATATTGTATTAGTTCCTCTTTCTTTTCCTTTTTTATCATCATGAAAAGAATGAATTCCTTTTATAAAAATCCCTCGAACATCATACTCTCCAGGCCCCTCAACGCAAAAAGGATTGCCGCTTAAACTCTTAACATTGCCATGCTCAGCATGGCCATGAGAAATAGTAACAATATCAGCATTTCCTCTAGGAGGATTTAAGCCAACCTTTTTAGTAAAAGGATCAGTAAAAACAACAATCTTATTGCCTCCATTGCTTTTAATAGAAAACTTAAAACAACTTTGTCCGTACCAAGAAATTTTCATAATCAATAATTTAAAATCGCGAAAGCTTTTGCGATTTAAAAATCTTAATTCTCTTCATTTATATATATTTTATCATAAATAATTTTTAAAAACAAATCAAAGCTTGCAAAAGTATAGAATATAATATATACTTGAAATTAATCTAAAAATGTGATAATATTTTAAAAACATGCGAGTAATAACACAAAAAAAGAATAGTTTAATGAAAGATCTTCTTTCCCAAAGAAGTAGTTTTGACATACCAAGAGAAGGACAAGTGATTGAAGCAAAAATAGAGGCAATGAAGCCTCATGCAGTATATTTAGATCTAGGAAATTTCAAAACAGGAATAATTATGGGAAGAGAAATAAAACAAAATTCAAGAGAATTCAAAAAAGTAAAAACAGGAGACACAGTTCCAGTAAAAGTAATAAATCTAGAAAATGAAGATGGATATGTAGAAGTCTCTTTAGTAAAAGCAAATGAAGAAAAAAGGTGGGAAAAATTGCAAGAAAAAATGCAAGAAGAAGAAATGATAGAAACAAAAATATTAAAAGCAAACAAAGGAGGCTTAATGGTAGAAGTAGAAGGAATTGAAGGATTTATGCCTGTTTCTCAATTATCTCCAGAACACTATCCAAGAGTAGAAGGCGGAGACAAACAAAAAATATTTCAAGAATTAAACAAACTAGTAAACCAATCAATAAAAGTAAAGGTTATTGATGTTAATCCAAATGAAAACAAGCTGATTGTTTCAGAAAAAGCAGCTCAATCTAAAAAACTAAAAAAAGCATTAGAAAAATACAAAGAAGGAGATACGGTAGAAGGAACAATAACAGGAATTGTTGATTTTGGAGCTTTTGTAAAATTTGATGATCTAGAAGGATTAATTCATATATCAGAAATAGATTGGCAAATAATTGAAAATCCAGCTGACTTTTTTGAAGTAGGAGACAAAGTAAAAGCAAAGATAGTAGATATAGATGATGATAAAATATCTTTATCAACAAAAGCATTAAAAGAAAATCCATGGCAAAACATTGAAGGAAAATACAAGCAAGGAGATATAATAAAAGGAAAAGTTATTAAATTTAATCCTTTTGGTGCATTTATTAAAATAGACAAAAACATACAAGGATTAGTACACATATCTGAATTTGGAACAGAAGAAAAAATGGAGCAAGCACTAGAAGTAGGAAAGTCATATGATTTTAAAATCATATCTATAAAACCATCAGAATATAGAATGGCATTAAAGCCAGTGAAAAAAGAAAACAAAAAGAAAGAATAAAATAAAGAAAAAATTAAAAGATCGATCTATCGGTCTTTTTTTAATACAAGCATTGACAGAATAATAATAAGATGATATAATAACAAGTAGGAGGAATCAATGAGCTTTAAAAATGAAAAAGGATTAGAAAGAAACGGTATTGTTGCAGGGGTCACTCTCTGCAAGAATGGGAAGTATTATTTTTCAAAAAGCTGGAAAAAGCCGGAAGAAAGAGGAATTTTCTTCTTGAATACGGTTATTATCCCCAAGAATCTTAATGCAAGAGTGTGTGTTCTTGGGAAAGATAAAAAGGCCCTAGAGCCTTTTTATCAAAATAACCAAAATGAATTTTTTTCGGCCAAGGGTCGCATCAAGGTCGAAATAAAAGGCTCCTGCTATCTAATAGTTCAAAGATGGCAAGAGCCCAAAAGGGTTAAGGTCAAAATCGAAAAAAAGGACCTTAATCCAACAATGAGATTGGCGCTCAAAAAGGCCAATCTCACCAACTGAATTATAATCCCCTGTTACACTTGCAGTAACAGGGGATTTTTGCTAATATAAATACACAGATTAAAATTTAAAAACAATGAAAAAAATATTTAAAAACATATTAATAGTTTTTCTAGTCCTGCTCTTCTTATCAGGAATTTTTTCTATTTATTCATCTCCTTTTGAAGAGGCAGAAAAAATAC
>WJLL01000024.1 GCA_014728535.1 Candidatus Portnoyibacteriota bacterium | reverse complement strand
GTATATTGTAGACCATATGCAGAAGATATTTTTAGTGTATCTCATAAATCTAGAATTGTCCAAAACTTTCTTAATAGAGAATCTTATTTTTTATTAAAGACAATTTGGGAGTCTACAAGAAAAAATAATTCTTTTTGGATAAATCCCTGGGAATCTTCACAGATTGCTGCGAATAAAGGATTGCAGATGAACTTAGCAACTAAATTAGGACTTAAAGTTCCTAGGACGTTAATGACTAGCTCTTCAAATGAAGCTAAGGCTTTTATCAGACACGCAAAAGCAAGAGACAAAAGAGTAGTAATAAAAACACTTTCCGGTCTTAAGAATCAAGAAAGAAATGAACGCGGTGGTGCTTTTGTAACAGTTATAAGCGTAGATAAACTAGGTACACAAAATTATCCTCTTCTTTTACAGGAATATGTAGAAAAGCAATATGAATTACGCATTACTGTTGTGGGAGATAAAGTTTTTCCTTGCAAAATAACTTCTCAAGAAAGTCCCAGAGAAATTACAAAAATTGACTGGAGAGTTTATGATTTTGAAAATGTTAAATTTTTACCTACTGAACTGCCTACATCAATATCTCAAAAGTGTATTCAGCTTGTAAAGCTTTTAGGATTAAAATATTCTGCTATTGATATAATTTATGAGCCTGATGGTCAATATAGATTTTTGGAAATAAATCCAAATGGTCTTTGGTTGTGGATAGAAGAACTTGCTAGACTTCCTATTACCGATGCGATAGCCGATTTACTTATTAGAAATTTGTAAAAAAAGAAAATTAAAAATTAAGAGGGTGGCTTTTAAGCCCCCTCTTTTATATTTTTCTTTTTAAAACATTTTAGGTATAATTAATAGTATGAAAAATTTAGATAAAATTTTTAGAGCCTATGATATCAGGGGTATTTATCCTGATGAGGTTAATGAAGATTTTGCATATAAGTTGGGCAAGGCCCTTGCTTTGTTTTTTAAATCTAAAAAGATTTTAATTGGCAGGGATTGTCGTGTTTCTTCTGATTCTTTATTTGATTCTTTGTCTCGTGGTTTTTTAGACATGGGAGTTAATGTTGTTAATATGGGGGCTTGTACTACTCCTATGTTTTATTGGGTTGCAGATAAATATAATTTTGATGGGGGAGTAATGATAACAGCTTCTCATAATCCTGCTGAATATAATGGATTTAAGGTCATCAGAGGGATTATTCCTATTGGTATGGGTTCTGGGTTGGAAAAGGTGAAAAAGCTTGTTTTAAAGGCAAATAAGGGGGTTTCTGGTGAAAAAGGAGAGATGGTCAGTAAAGATTTCTTAAATGAATACATTAATCATATTTTAGAGTTTGTACACTTGAAAAAGATTAGGCCTCTAAGGTTGGTTGTTGATACAGCCAATGGTGTTGGTGGATTAGTTGCTTCTCGGTTGTTTGTTAGTGCTTCTTCTAGAGAGGCTTTAGATGTTGGGGGTGCTGTTCCTGCTGATGTTTCTTTTTTATTTCCTGAGCTAGATGGTTCTTTTCCTGGTCATGATCCTAATCCTTCTGATTCCGGGAGCATGGATGCTTTGTGTCAGGAGGTGGTGGCTAAAGGAGCTGATATTGGTGTTGCTTTTGATGGCGATGCAGATAGGGTTGTTTTTGTTGATGAGAAGGGGGAGGTGGTTAGCCCTGATTTGATTGGGGCTTTGCTTGTTCATCATTTTTTTAAAGATGCTGGCAAGATTCTTTACACTGTTGTTAGTAGCAGGAATCTTGTAGAGGAGATTATGGCTAGTGGCAATGAGGGTGTTTGCTCTAAAGTGGGGCACACCTTTGTTAAAGACAAGATGATGAAAGAGGGGATTAGTTTTGGTTCTGAGCCCTCTGGCCATTATTATTTAAAAGAGAATGGTTTTGTGGAGTCTCCTTTTATTGTTTTGTTAAAGGTTCTTGATTTAATTTCCAGGAACAGGATTCCTTTGTCTGTTATGGTTTCTGTTTTTGATAAATATGAGTTAGTTAGGAGGAATTACGAGGTTTCTAATGTTAAGAAGGTGATTAAGAAATTGAAAAAGCATTTTAAGGGAAAAGTTTCTTTAGTTGATGGGTTGAGTATTGGCTTTAGTGATTGGTGGTTTAATGTTCGAGGTTCTAATACAGAGCCTGTTCTTCGCTTGACTCTTGAGGCTAGGAATAGGGCTGTTTTGGAAGAAAGGCTAGATGAGATTGAAGGGTTGATTAAATAAAAAAATCCAGCTCTTGGCTGGATCTTTTTTTGTGTGGGTTATAGGCCCATTTTTGTTTTTGCTTCTCTGATTGTTTTTCTTGCTATTATTTCTGCTTTTTCTTTTCCTTGAGTTAGTATTTTTTGTATTTTTTCTGGATCTTTTTCATATTCTTTTCTTTTTTCTTGGATTGGTTTTAGGCCTTGGATTATTGTTTCTGTTAGGCCTTTTTTAAATTCTGCGTATCCTTTGTTTTTATATTGTCCTTCTATTTCTTTTATTGGTTTATTGGAAAAGAGGTGGTATATGTTTATTAGATTAGCCAGGGCTGGTTTGGTTTTTGGCTCGTATCTTATTTCTTTTCCTGAGTCTGTTGTTGCTTTCTTTATTTTCTTTTCTATTTCTTTTGGTGGGTCTGATAGGCAGATATAGCTTTGGGGTGATCCTGTTTTGCTCATTTTTTTGCTTGGGTCGTCTAGGCTCATTATTCTTGCTCCTGTTTTTAGTATTTTTGCTTTTGGCATGGGGAATGTTTCTTGGAATTGGTTGTTGAATTTTTTTGCTAGTTTTCTTGCTAGTTCTACGTGTTGAGTTTGGTCTTCTCCTACAGGCACTACATTTGTTTTATACAGCAGTATGTCTGCTGCCATTAGCACTGGATATGAAAAGATTCCTGCGTTTGGGCTTTTTTCTGACTTTTCTTTGTATTGGGTCATTCTTTCTAGTTCTCCCATTGGGGTTATTGTTTCTAGCAGCCAGGCTAGTTCTGTGTGTTCCTTTATTTTTGATTGTATAAATATATTGCTTTTTGTTGAGTCTATTCCTGATGCTAGATAATCTATTGCAGTATTTATTATATTCTTCTGCATCTCTTCTGGTTTATAGGGGACTGTTATAGCGTGGAGGTCAACAATAAGAAAAAAGCACTCTCCTTGGTTTTGGAGGTCTGCCCATTGTTTTATTGCTCCTAGGTAGTTTCCTATGTGGAGCTTTCCCGTTGGTTGTACTCCGCTTAGTATTCTCATCTTATTTTACTTCCATTAGGTGTTTCTTTGTCTGGGTGGATTAGTGTTGCCTTGTTGTCTATGTCCACTGCTAGTATCATTCCTTGGCTTTCTATTCCTT
>WJLL01000023.1 GCA_014728535.1 Candidatus Portnoyibacteriota bacterium | reverse complement strand
GCTTTCTGGTATTTCCAATATCTTCATACCTCCTTGTTTTTTATAGTCTTTCTTGCTTGGGTGGTATGGTTTTTTCGGTGCCCTTCCTTTATATCCTGCATATTTTTTTGGCCATGGATATCTAGGAAATACACTGCTGTCGTATAGGAATCCTTTTTCTTGAAGCAGATTCATCTGCTCATTGTCTATTATATTTCTTGGTGCTCTGTATCCTGTTGGTTGTTTGTTGAATATTTCTTTGTATAGATTCTTAAATTGATCCAATTCTTTTTCTCTCTGTTCTTGGGTTAGATTGTCTATTGATACATGGCGGTAGTTGTGGCAGGCTATTTCATATTTTTCTGCCCATTGTTTCGCTAGATCTTTGTATTCTTCTAATACTTCTCCTGTAGTAAAAAGAGTGGCATTGGCATTATGCTTTTTGAAAATGTTTAGAATATTATTTAATTCTTTTATTCCTTTTGTATTCTTATTTTCCTTATCTGATCTTGATGATAAGAATTCTACATCAATGGATAAAAAGCAAGTTTTCATAATATTTTTTCTATTTCTTTTACCATTTTATTTATATTGAATTTTTCTTCTACTGTTTTTCTTTGGTTTTCTGATATTTTTTCTCTTAATTCTTCTTTTTGAATTAATTCTATTGCAGTCCTTGATATTTCTTTTGGGCTTTTGGCGTTAATGAGGATTCCGTTTTCTTTGTTTTTTATGAAATATGGGAGGGCTCCTACCTTTGTTGCTATTATTGGTATTTTGGCTGTCATAGCTTCAATGGCTGTCCATGGAAATCCTTCTTTTACTGAAGGAAGGACAAATACATCAAATGCTTTTAGGTATTTGTATGCATCTTTAATTATTCCTTTTAAGATTACTTGTTTTTGGATATTGTGTTTTTTAATTAAAGATTTTATTTTTTTTCTTTCTTTTCCATCCCCTATTATTACAAATCTTGTTTCTGGCTCTTCTTTTAATATTTTTGGAATAGCTTTTATTAAATATTCTAATCCTTTAGAGGGATAAAAATTAGCTATTGTTCCTATTATATATTCTCCTTGTATGTTTAATTCTTTTCTTGCTTTTTCTTTTGTTAAGAAGGCGTTGTCTGTTTTTTCTATATCTATGCAATTGTGAATTAATATTAATTCTTTTTTTGGTTTAATTTTTAATTCTTTTGCTTGTTCTACATCCCCTTTATTGTTGTTTATAATATAGTCTTTTAGTTGGGCTGAGTGTTTTTCTATTAAGATGTACAATTTCTTTTTCCATTTTGGCCAGGGGTCATTAAATGTCCAACCCCCTATTCTATATATTATTTTCTTTGTTTTTTTGATTCTTCCTGCTGCAGATCCTAATAATCCTGCTTTAGAGCTGTTCGCGAATAAAGTATCTGGCTTAAATTCTTTTATTATTCTAATTATCTCAAACAATGCCAGAAAATCAAAAAAGGGATTTATTTTGCGCCTTAAATTTTTAAGGTGCTTTGTTTTTATCCCTTTTTGTTCTAAGGCAGTTAATAGTCCTTTTTTATCATCTCCTTCTGGTCCTGCTGCTATTAGAATGTCATATTTGTCTTTATTTAAGTTTGTTAGGAGAGTATAAATAAAACGCTGAGCTCCGCCAAACTCAGACTGGGTAATTAGAAAAAGGATTTTCTTTCTTTTTTCCATCTATTTAAAAATATCAGATTTTAATACAAAAATCAACCTTGTTTGAGGTTGATTTTTTGTTGATTTTTTGCTTATTACCAGTATAAGTTTTCTGGTCCTCCATATGCTCCCATATCATTTCTTGGCAGATTACTGGTTACTAATTCTGCATCATAATATTCGTATGTAGGATAGCCTGCATCAATGCATGGAGAATATTCTGATGATCCTGTTTTTAGCTTATAGTTTCTATTTGTTGCATCTACGTATTTAGGGTTTTGAACCATGGCACCATTTCCTGCTTTTGCATCTCCTCCATAATTAAATCCATTTTGCCATACATTATTGTACATATTGTCTGCTGTTCCTTCTCCTGAGTGGTGTATTCCTGTGCTATTGCTGCCTCCTAGATTGTTGGTCACTATATTATTTAGTGTCTTTATGTTGCTATCTTCAACCCATATACCATGATGATTATCATCTATGGTGTTGTTTATTATTTCTACTGTAATATTATGTTCTGCATTATTTTTTACTAATATTCCTGCTCCTTCTGTGTTTGTCTGGTTTTGATTATTGTATATTAAATTATTTAATATTTCTGCCTTACAATTTCCTTCTATATATATCCCATAAACAGAATCCTTTATTCTGCTGTTTTGGATTGTTCCTTGGCTATTTCCTGTGCAGTATATGGCTTTACTGTTTGCACTGCTGACATTTATTTTTTTAATTTTGAAATTGTCTGCATTATTTATGGTTATAGCTGGGCTATCTGGATCTTCTGCTTTTATTGTAGCTGATATTGTGTATTCTCCTTCTATGTGTATATTTTTGTTTATTAATACATTCTCTGTATATGTTCCTGCCTTCATTTTTATTGTATCTCCATCTATTGATGCATCTATTGCTTCTTGTATTGTTGGATAGTCAGCTGGCACATTTATTGTTATTGGATCCCTCTCTGGTTCTTGTGGTTCTGGCTCTTGTGGTGGTTGTGTGGCTTCTAGTGGTTCATCTGTTAAGTATAGTTCTTTTTCAAATTCATTTATTAAATATACTTGATCCCAGGAATATCCTAAATCAAGGAAATCATCTGCTGTTTTAATCCATCTCTTTGTTCCTGCGTCTTCATTTGGGTATAGTTTGTATATTTCTTCATCGTTTATTGGCCTTACCAAGTCTGATGTTATGTATTGGGTTAATTGATCTTGATCTACTATCTTAATATTTTCCCACTTTAAGTGTTCGTATGAATTAAAAACTTCAGGAGTTAGAATTACCCTTTTGTATTTTTTGCTTCCTATTATCTTAACAATATATACATCAATGTCTCCCTCTGCCCTGATCAGATCTCCGTCTTGTATTTCATTTGCTTGAGCGGCTAGAGGAATTGTTAAAATCATTAATAAAATTAAAGGTAGTATCTTTTTCATATATGTTAATTATATCAAATATTTTTTTATAAATAAAGGAATGAAAAACCCCGGCATAAAAGCCGGGGTCTTTCGTTTCATCCTCTCGCTACTTCTACAAGGAAGAAGTGAGAGGTCCGAATCAGTTTTATGGTGTTGCTGTACCTCGGTAAGTCCTGAATGTGATTGGTAGTGGACCGATGTTCTTAATCAGTTCAGGCATACCAAATCTTTCTTCAGGATCACCTTGGCCAGAAATACCTTCATCAGCTGTACCATCATCCCATACAATGTTTCTTTCACCAAAGCCCATGCTTCCGGTAGCTCTATTGTCACCATCGTCATTCTTAAGCTGCAGATAAATGTATTCATCAGTCTTCTGAATGTCTGTTAAGTCTGCGCTCTTAATGTCAACATGGAATTCTTTGGTTGTTCCTTCTGGTATAGTTACGTCACTCTCTTCGAATGCGAAACTAATGCTTGTGCCATTACCTGCGTTGTTTGTAGTGTTCCAGGTAATTGCATCACTAGAAACAATTGTTTCATTCCAGTCATATAGGTAGAAAGTACTTGTTTCTGAATCTTCTCCAGCGCCAAGAGTAGTTGAAGCTATAACATCGAATGCTAAACAAGCAGTTGCAATGTCTTCTTCATCTCCTGTGTCATGTCCGTCTATTCCATCAAAGAAGACGTCATAACCTTCAGCTGTAATGGTGAATCTAGCTAGCTCTGTTTCTCCACCATCCCATGCACTCTTAGCGAATACAGGTTTTGATCGAGTAACAAAGTGTAGATTGAATCCACTCTCACTTGGTTCAGTGAAAGTAACCAATTGTTTGCCAGACTGTGCACCATAAGCCAAGAAGGAGTTTATACTGCCGCTAACTGGCAATAACTTGAATGGTGTCTTAGAATATGCACCATTTCCACCATTGTAGCTTCTGATGTCAGCTAGAACGGTTACATAAGAACTATCGTCCTTAGGTACATATATTCTGCTGTCACCACTAAAGTTGAATGACCTACTAGCGTTTGAACCAAACACTTGTTCTGAAGATATGGTCCAGTTTTCACTGCCCCACTGGTCTTCAGTTTGGTATTTAAGCTTAAGGCCATCAAAGTTAGGCAGGTATGCAGTATCACCTTCTCCTGACTCTTGACCGTCATTCAATAGAACAGAGAATGTTTCTAGATACCAACCTTCGTCGGTACCGGTTAGCTTAAACTTACTAATTTCATTGTCTGATGTGCCCATGACAACCAATCCTTTGTCTGGTGTGTCAGAAGCAGCAGCAACAGCAAATGAGCCGTAAGAAGCTATACCAAAGTCAGTTGTTGGATTAACACTAGCATCAGTAGAATTACCACCATTTACTGGGGCACCTGATGGATCAACAGTATTGCCATCTTCATCAGTAGCAACTACATCGCTTGTTGATTCAACGTCAAATGCAATGTATTGGTCTGCTGTAGAAGTACTGGCTGGACTTGCTGAAGAAATATCTGCTTTTACAAGCATTGTTCTTGTTTCTCCAGCTGGAATTGTCCAGTCAAGACCAGTATATTCTACTAATTCATATACAGCACTTCCAGAGAATCCTTCTCCTGAAGATCCAGGAACAAGGTTTCCAGTTGTTGTGTCATAGATATATACATGAGATATGTTGTCTTTAACATAATTTGTGTCTTTTCCAGACTTCCATTCAGCAGCACCACCACCTTCACCAGAAATGTATCCAGTTAAGGTAATGCTGTTAACAGTAACATCTGAAGCATTTCCTGCTTCAAAGATAATACCAACAGCTTCTACATCTGATTGACCTTCAATATATGTTTGGTAATCACTTCCACTAGAAGATCCAGTTGGAATAGCAGCCAAACTTAAGGTCAGGCTAGGTGCTTTTACTGTTAGTTCAGGACCCATCATATTTCCTGATGGGGAAATAGCTGAGTCATCAACAGCGTCAGTGGTTCCAGTATACTTCATGTAATTTACATTACCTGAAGTACCAACTAATGTTGCGTAACTGGATAGACCCATTTTAACAATAGTATCAGCTTTTATGTCTCTTGCAGTACCAGTGTTTGATTCTTTAATATCACCAGTTAATTGCAGAGTCATGCTTTCTCCAGCTGAAATGTCAATAGTGTCAGTAAAGTCTTCATATATTGCACTTACACCAGTAGCACAGCCGTTTGATTCAGTACCATCATTAAATGCAGTACCGTCTTTTGTTCCAAGCAATATAGTACCAGAGTCTTTGTCACTAACCTTGATGTCTTCAATATCATTTGAAGCACCAGCAGTTGATGAGGCAAATGTATCGAATGTGCCATCACCAGCTAAGTCTGAACAGAACAATAGTCTTGTTCTTTTAATGGTAATATCAGCTGCTGCACTCATTGTGTATTCTAAGAATAGAGTGTCATCAGTGTCATCACCAACTTGACCTGCATTAGGACCAACCTTGTTTAAGGTTAAGTCACCACCCTTACAGGTTACAGTTACATATGTGTCACTGTCATAGTCTGTCTTAGTAACAGCCATACCATAACCATAAGTGGTTCCTAGACCTAGTAAGTCAGTGTCTAATTCTAGGTATAGTTTAATTGTGTAATCTGGTCTAATAGCTCCTAAATCAGCGTATACACGGAATATTTCATTGTCACCTTTCTTGATGTAATATGGGTCATCAAAGACAAAAGTAACATATCCGTCATCACCAATTTCATCAGCTGTAGCAACAGTTGTTCCAGTGTTGTCTCTTAGTTCAAGATTTGTAATCTTGTTGTTTGAAGCTGTACCAGAGTTAATAAGTTGAATTCTGTGAATGTGTGTTCCTTCGCTTGAGGTTGTAATCTTGAATTGAGAAATTTCTACATCATTGTCTCCAATTGTGACAGTTCTTGAAGTAGAGCCGCTTCTTGCAATAGTTAGGGTACCAGCGTTTGTACCACTGATTCCCATTGGATTACCATCTAATGGGAAGTTCCCACCAATTGTAGCATCTGCAGTAACGTCTGAACTACCTTCAATACTGAAGTAGTTAACATTACCAGCGGTTCCAGTACTCATGTCAGCAACTATTTCAAATGTTGCTGGAGCTTCAATACCTAGGTTGATGAAAGTAACATCACTGGTTGCAGAAGATAAACTTCTACCAGAAACTAGTCTTTCACCATTTTGGTAAACATAAATGTCACCAAAATCATCGGTATCACCAGCGCCATTTCTTGTAACAGTTAGCTGATTAATTGTACCAGAGCCAGTAGCTCTTACTTTTAAGAAGGTTACACCTTGTGCATTTGGAGGAAGAGTTGATGCATCTGGATTGTCAGATGCTAGAGAAAGATTAATTTCTCCTTCTGTTCCGCCACCACACATTGATGTACCTGTGGTGTAATTGTCACGGTCTGTAGCATTAATGATATATACTGAATCCCAATCATAACCTTCGCTGTTGAAACAGTCTTCTGATTCAACCCATCTCTTAGTACCAGTATCTCCACTTGGGAAGAGCTTGTAGACTTTTTCGTCATTTATAGCTCTTACTAAGGTAGAGGTTGTATAGGTTTTAAGAGTGTCAGCTGAAACAGTTTGAATGTCTGACCAGTTGAGGTGTCCATAGCTTTCAAATACTTCAGGATTTAAAACAAGTCTTTTGAATTGTTTACCATTTACGTACTTGATAATGAAAACGTCCCATGGATTGTATGTTTCACCATCGGCGTCTTCAAAAGCTACATCTGGACTAACAACTGCGCCTTCTGCTATAGCAGCATGAACAGGAGCTAGCATAGCTACTCCTGAAAGCCATACTGTAACAGTAACAGCCAAGGTAATAGATAAAACTTTTGATATCTTTTCCATTTTTGTGTGTGTTACCTGATTTTTACAGCTTTACTCAATATTTGAATAAAATCTATAAAATCAGGATTGACCTTTTCCCTGATAAATCAGGGTTGCCTATAATTATACCGACCTGGAATAAGTTATAGGCAATTTAATTTGTTTGTTTTCGACCTTTAAGTTGTTTTTGTGTTTAACACAGCTGTTATCGACCTATTATAACAGCTGAATGTTTTTTTATTTTTCTTTTGGTTCTTCTTGTATTTCTTCAAATTCTATTGAAGAAGATTGTGGTTTTTCTTCTTCTGAAGGAACTATTGCTTCTTCAGACTCTGATGCTTCTTCTGTTTCTTCTGTTTCTGTTATATTTATTATTTCTACATCTTCTTCAGATCCAACTAGTGCTTGCGTCATTTCTTCTGTTTTGCTTATTTCTTCCATTGCATTATTAATATTTTGTTCTAGTTCTTTTTCTTCTGGAAATACATAAGCTAATCTTGCTTCTGTTTCTGTTAGTGTTTCCTTATATCTTTCTGTTTGTGCTTGTACTATTTTTGCTACTTCTGCTGCTTTTTCTGCATTCTTTTCTTTTAACTCATTTATTTCTTTTTGAGCATTAACTAGTTGAGCTGTAAATTCTTCTACTGTTTTATTTGCATCTTCTCTCTTTTCTGGCTTGTTTACTATTTGAGTAAATTCGTCAATTCTCTTGTCTGCAAATTTTATTGAAAGTCTTGTTTTGTTTTCATCAGAAGTAAATGTAAATTGTGTTTTTTCAAATGCTGTTTTTAATGGATAAAGCATGTCTCCTGGCAAACTATTTTGAGCAAATCCAATTGCTCCTACTGTAGCCACAGAACTTAAGGCCATTATTAGAAATAGGGCTGTTAGAAATGCTGGCCTTAATAATTTGGCAAAATTAAAAGCAGGTAAAGGCAAAATGCCTTCCTGCTTTTTAGCTTCATCTCTTGAAATTTCAGATAACAAAAAACTCTTCTGGCTTTCAAGCCAAGAAGCGTTTGGTTTTATTCCTTTTAGTTCTTTAATTTTTTTGACTACAAATTTATCCATTCATTTCTGCCCTCTACTATATATGACGAATGAAACCCTCATTTGTTACACCCATATTACACTTTATTTTTTCTGTAGTCAAGTGTTATTCTAGTTCTTTTTTTAATGACTTTAATGCTCTATGAATTAATACCCTTACAGCGCCCTCTGTTTTGTCCATTAATTCAGCTATTTCTGATACTGATAGTTCATCTACATAGTACCATATAATGACATTCTGATAGTCCTCTTTTATTAATACCAATGCCTTGTGTATTTCTTCTGCTGATTCCTTTGATTTTATTTCATCTTTTGCTGGTTCTTGAAGCAAAAACTCTTTAAAATCATCATCTAAGAGGACTTCGTGGGAGCTTTTTCTTTTATAGTAGTCTGCTATAAGATTCTTGGCTATTTTGTATAAAAGAGCCTTAAAGCTTTCCTCTATTTCTGTTCCTTCTTTTTGCATAAAATTCCACATTCTAAGGAATGATTCTGATGTTAAATCTTCCGCTAATGCTTGCGATCCAACCTTTAATCTTATATATCTAAATATCCTTGGTGCATAGAAATCATAGAGCTGACCAAAGGATTCTTTATCCCCAGAAATAGCTTTTGAAAGCAATTCTTTCTCTTTATCTACTTGTTCTATTTTAGTCATATAGTTACATCTATATTACAGTTAATAATATCCTATATTTATTAGAAATTCAAGAAATAGAAAAGGGCGGCTTTTACCGCCCTTGTACTTAAACTTTAAGACTCAAAAACAAGATCTCTGCAATCTATGACTCCTTCTTTCCTTGCAAAGCGCTTGTTCTCTTTGAGAACTTTTTCTGCGCTCTTCAAGTTTTGATGCTTTGTAACAGCATCAAAAAAATCAATCAAAACGTTTTCTGCTCCCTCCTTCTCACAAGGAAAGAACTTGATACCTCTTACAATCACTTCACCATTAAGGATTTTGAAGGGCTCTACTTCTTCCCATCTTGGTCCTTCTTCATTGTTAATCATTTAATACCTCCTAAAAGTTTTGTGCTTTAATCTTAACATCTTTTTCTTTTCTTGTCAAGTCATCACGGGGATTTCTACAACTTCAGCTATTTTGTTGTTTTCAACATAAAAAAATCTTTTTTCTCTTGAATTAACTTGACGAACAACAACTCTTTTAGAATCACTGGATACAATTTTAATCTCCGGACTTTTAGAAGATAATTTTCTTATTTCCTCCCTTGTTATTCTCTGTCCTTTTTTAAACTTCACAAAGCCTCCTTAAGATTTTTTGCTCTTCTCCTGTAATATTCCTTATCAGAAGAAAAGGAATTGTTCCCTTGCTCATGCTTATCTCTTTGTCAGATTTACATTTAAATCCCTCCTTTTTAATTTTTTGTTCTGTTTTTTTAAGATTTTTAGAATCAATAAAACAGATCATTGCTGTAAATCTGTTATTTGAATTTTTAAATAAGCTTATTTTAAAGATCTTTGCCTCCTTTTTAAATTATATTTATTCTTAAATTTAATTGTCAACTATTTTTCTGGCCATTCCTCTATAATTAATGCCTTTTTGTTTGTTTCAGGCAATAATTGATATATTTCTTCAGTAATAAAAGGCATAAAAGGATGAAGAAGCTTTAATGAGTTTAAGAGAGTGAAGTATAAGACAGAGGCTGCATTGTTTTTTTCTTTTTGATCTTCTGTATTATATATCCTGTCTTTTACATTTTCTATTGTTTTTGCGCAAAGCTTATACCAGAAAAAGTCATAAAGCTCTTCAGCTGCAATGTGGAAGTTGTATTTTTCTAATGCTTGGTCTACTTTTTTGCTTGTTTTTTTGAATTCATTTAATATCCATTCATCTTCTTTTTCTAGTTTTAATTTTTTTACATCTTTCTCTATCTTTATATTATTACCTTCTATAATCTGCATAAAAAATCTAGCAGCATTCCATATCTTATTAACAAATCTTTTTTGAGCAATAATTTTTTCTTCAGAAGCTATTATGTCTCTTCCTTGACTAGAGCTGAAAACTAAAGCCATTCTTAAGGAGTCTGCTCCATGATTTTTTATTACAGACAATGGGTCTATTGTATTATTCTTTGATTTAGACATTTTTCTTTTTTGTTTATCTCTAACTAAGCCATGCAGGTAAACTTCTTTGAATGGGGGCTTGCCTGTGCAATAAATACCCAGCATTATCATTCTAGCAACCCAGAAAAATAGAATATCCCACCCTGTTTCCATTACAGTAGTAGGATAGAAATACTTAAAATCTTTTGTTTCTTTTGGCCAATTAAAAACATTAAATGGCCATTGGCCTGAAGAAAACCACGTATCTAGTGTGTCTGGGTCTTGCTTTAGCTTGCTGCTTTTGCATTTTGGGCATTCTTTTGGCTCTTTTGTGTCTACAATAGTTTCACCGCACTCACAATACCAAACAGGAATTCTGTGGCCCCACCATAGCTGTCTTGATATACACCAATCTTCAATATTATTCATCCAATGATAATATATTTTTTCAAATTTCTTTAGTGTAAATTTGATTTTTCCTTTCTTTACTGCTTCTATTGCTGGCTTGGCTAAGGGCTTTGTTTTAATAAACCATTGCTTTGAGATTAAGGGCTCTATAGGAGAACCGCATCTTTCACAGGTTGCTAGATTGTGTTGGTAGTCTTCTGTTTTTTCTATTAGATTTTGTTTTTCAAGATCTTCTAATATCTTTTTTCTTGCTTCTTTTGTGGTTAATCCTTTGTATATCCCTGCTTGTTCTGTCATTTTTCCATCTTCTCCTATTACATTGATTATTTGCAAATCATGCTCCTTGCTTATTTTATAGTCAATTTCAGCATGGGCAGGCGTTATTTTCACGGCCCCTGTTCCAAATTCAGGATCAATATTTTTATCAGCAATAATAGGTATTTCTCTATTCATTAAAGGAAGAATCACCTTTTTGCCTATTAGGTCTTTGCATCTCTCATCTTTTGGATTTACTGCTACAGCAGTATCACCAAGCATTGTTTCTGGTCTTGTTGTAGCAACAACAATGCTTTTGTTTTTTTCTTTTAGAGGATATTTAATATACCAAAGATTTGTTTTTTCATCTATATGCTCTACTTCTAGATCTGATAGTGCTGTGCCGCAACTTGCACACCAGTTGATTATTCTATCTCCCCTGTATATTAGGCCGTCATTATATAGTTTTTTAAATGTATAATATACAGACTCGCTTATATCTGGCTCTAAGGTAAATCTTTTTCTGGTCCAATCACAGCTAGCTCCTAACTTTTTAATTTGGTCTTCCTGTTTTTCTATGTTTTTTAATGTAAATTCATATGTTTTTTTAAAGAATTTTTCTCTTCCCAAATCAAATTTTGTTTTTCCCTGCTTTTTTAATTCTTTTTCATAAACAACTTGAGTTGCTATTCCTGCATGATCAGCTCCTGGCACCCAAAGGCTTGGTATCCCCTTCATCCTGTTATATCTAATCATTATATCCTCAATTGTTATGAAAACAGCACTACCTATGTGTAGTGGTGCATTTGCATTTGGAGGAGGCATTATTATTACAAATGGCTTTTTGTTTTCTTTGATTTCTGGAGTAAAAAATTTGTTTTCCTGCCATAGTTTATAAATATTTGCCTCTGCTTCTTGCGGATTGTATCTTTTTGGTATTTCTTTCATATTACTAGGTTAGTATACTTCATTTTTGAGTTGTTTGTCAAAAGGAATTTCATTATTGACTTGTTAATAAATAATAGGCTAAGATAAAGATAAATATATGAATAAAACAATTAAAATTAAAGTAGAAACAAGCAAAAGAATTTTTTGCTTTTATGCTTTGCTTAATTTTTTAGGATATGATCCTGAGATTTTACCAACAAATACTGTGCGTAAAAAAGCACGGCTTTTTTTAAAAGAATCATTAGCTGATCACAAGGAAAAGTTTAATAAAGTTAAAAATTTAATAGAAAAAAAGGAGGCTAGTAAAGAATTTTGGTTCCCATTAAGAACATGGATTCTTTGTCATGGTCAGCCTCCTGAATTTAAAGAAGTCTCCCCTTATTGGAAAAATTTTATGAACATTGAATTGGGAGGCTTTTTTGAAAAAGAAATTAAAGAGTTTTGGAAGGTTAGTCAATTACCTCATCTTTGGAAGACGTTAAGAGTTAATTATGCAAAAGTGAAAGAAGATTGTTATTATAATGCTAAAAAATCTGTTGAAGGTTCTTTAAATTATCTTAAGATTAAAGACTTTAATTTTAATAAATTTGTTGTTATTCCAAATTTTCTTGAGGAATATAATAGGGGTATTGGCCCTAAAATAGATAATGTTGCTTATGCAATTTTAGGTCCATCTAAGGAGGGAGGTTTTCCAATACAAAGAATAGAGCACGAGTTTCTTCATTCTATAATTAATCCAATAACAAAGGACTTGCTTCATAATCAAGTTTCTAAAAAAGAGCTTTCGATTATAAGAGAGGGCTTAATTCATGCAATCGTTTTAAGGCTCAACAAGTCTAATAAAAAATATTATGGAAGAAGAGAAAAAAAATTAAAAGAATCTGGAAATTATAAGTTTGTTGTTTTTTTAAAAAAATACGAAGAACAGAAAAATTCTTTTAAAGACTTCTTT
>WJLL01000022.1 GCA_014728535.1 Candidatus Portnoyibacteriota bacterium | reverse complement strand
AGGAGATAAAATAAGGCTAGAAAAATAAAACAAGAACTAAAAACAAAAAAAACAGCTTAAAAGCTGTTTTTTAAATAAAACAAAAATTAAAAGCTATCTTTTTAAGTATTTCCTAACTGCAACAAAACTACTAATGCCACCGAGAACAATACCTATTCCTAATAACAATAAAAGGAAAGAAACAAGATTTGCTTGAAAGTATACAAAAATATCATCAACAGGCAAAAAACCGGAAAGCTTAGGAGAAAGAAAATAAAAGGCAGGATATAGAATAATTAAAGTAACAATCGCAGCTATAATACCATACAAGATTCCTTCAATCAGAAAAGGCCCTCTAATAAACCAATTATTTGCCCCAACAAGCCTCATAACAGATATTTCTTCCCTAGAACTATAAATAGCCAACCTAATAGCATTGAATGTGACTAAGAATACAATTATAGCCAACAATAATGTCAAAACCAATCCTCCGGTCTTAACATCCCCTATTATCTTATTCATCTTCTCTATAACCTCCTTATTCTGCATATAATTTACTTTATCTATAAGATCTTTGTAATAAACACTTTCTAAAAACTGATTTATGCTTGCATATTGACTTGTTTCTTTGGCTTTAATATTTAAGCTAGCCTCTAATGGATTAGTGTCTAGCTCATCTAAGCTCTGCAAAAGAACAGGATTATCCTTGTGCCTTTCTTTAAATCTAACCAACGCATCTTCACGAGAAACATAATTTACTTGCTCAACTTCTTCTAATTCTTCTAATTGAGATTTAACTTTTAAAATGCTTTCTTCGGAGGCGTCCAATTTAAAATAAACGCTAATATCTATTTTCTTTTCAAGATTATTTAATACTCCTGTAGCAATAATGTTGACCATCAAAAGCAAAACTATAACCAACAAGGTTAAAGACATAATACTAACAGTAGCAGTTGAAAGCCAACCGTTTCTCCAGAAATTTTTAAAACCCCATTTAATTATACGTTTTATACCAACAAACATAATAAAATATTAAACAATATATCTTCCCTTTTCTTCATCTCTAATTAACCTCCCTTTATCAAAACTAATAACTCTTCTGCCCAATGCATTGACTATTTCTCTATCATGAGTTGCTAAAATTACAGTAGTGCCTAACTCATTTATTCTACACAACAACCTTATTATATCCCAAGTATGCAAAGGATCCAAATTGCCAGTAGGCTCATCGGCCATTAAAATGTCTGGCTTATGAACTAATGCCCTGCCAATAGCAACTCTTTGTTTTTCACCACCAGACATTTGGCAAGGAAAATTATCAGCTTTATCTGATAATTCAACTAGATTTAATATCTGAGGAACATCCTCAGCTATTTCTTCATCAGAACGACCGCCCGCCTCCATAGCAAAGGCTATATTTTCATAAGCGGTCTTATTAGGAAGAAGCTTAAAATCCTGAAAAATAGAACCAATTTTTCTTCTATAAATCGGTATTTCTTTGGATCTCAAATCTCTTATATCTTTACCATCAACAACAACCTCTCCTTCCGTAGGCTGTTCTTCTCTTAATAATAATTTTAATAGAGTTGTTTTCCCAGCCCCTGATCGACCAACAATAGAAACAAATTCTTTAGGCTTAATACTAAAATCGATATCTCTTAATGCTATACAATCGCCAGGATAAACTCTTGAAACATTTTTAAATTCAATCATGTTTTTTATTTTTAATATATCTAATTTCTTCTTCTATAAACTTACCTAAGCCTCCATCTAAAACCTCTTCAGGATTATTGCTCTCAATCCCGGTCCTGTGATCTTTAACCATCTTATATGGATGAAGAACATAAGATCTGATTTGACTTCCCCATTCTGCAGAAGGCAAATCTCCTCTAATATTTTCTTTTTCTTTTTCTTTTTCTTTAAGTTTCTTTTGATAAAGCTTTGTATAAAGCAGCTGCATTGCTCTTTCCTTATTTCTGCCTTGACTTCTTTCGGCCTGACAAGCAGCAACTATTCCTGTGGGCAAGTGAGTGATTCTAACAGCAGTAGATCTCATGTTAACATTCTGACCTCCAGGACCAGAAGATCTAAATGTATCAATTTTTAAATCCTCTTCTTTTATTTCTAAATCTTTTTCAATATCTTTACTTATCTCAGGCAAAACCTCAACTAACACAAAAGAGGTATGACGAAGATTGTCTGCATTAAAAGGAGAAAGCCTAACAAGCCTATGGACACCATTTTCTCCTTTTAAATAACCATAAGCATAACTTCCTTTAATTTCAACTACAGCGCTTTTAATCCCAGCCTCCTGTCCATGTGTAATGTCTAGTATTTTAACTTTAAAGCCACTCTCTTCAGCATATCTTGTATACATTCTTAAAATCATATTTGCCCAATCCTGAGCCTCTGTTCCACCAGCGCCAGAATAAATGCCAATAATAGCATTTCTTCTGTCGTATTTGCCTGAAAAAAGGGCCTTAAACTCCTCTTTTTCAAATTTATGTTCAATACCCTTCAATCTATCTTCAATCTCTTCCTGGAGGCTCTCATCATCTTTTCCTATTTCATACATTTTTCTCATTTCTTCAATTTCTTCTTCTATATTCTCCCAAAAATCAATTTGATCACTCAGTTCTGAAATTTCTTCATTTATCTCTGCTGCCTTTTTAGGATTATCCCAAAAATTCTCCTCTTTAGCCAGCTCTTCTAATTGAATTAATCTTTCTTTCTTTTTCTCCAAGTCAAAGACAGTCCTTCATTTGAAGGATCTTATTTTTCAGTTCTTCTATTTTTTCGCTTATCTCCATTACTTTAATGATAATTTAAATTTTTAAAAAAGACAAGCCGCAAAATCTTGCAACTCAACAACCCAAAGCCCATGGTCGGATTCGAACCAACGGCCTATCCCTTACGAGGGGATTGCTCTACCAGCTGAGCTACATGGGCAAAAAGAGCGAGAGACGGGAGTCGAACCCGCGACCTTCTGCTTGGGAAGCAGACGTTCTACCACTGAACTACTCTCGCAAAGAACATATTAATTCTATCAAAACAGGAAAATATTGTAAATGTACTAGCATATACTGCAAAAGATGAGATACATAGGTAACACTAAGAAGCTAGGCAAAATCAAGTAATTTTGCTAAAATTTCTTAGTTAAACATTAATCTATGTATCTTTTTTTATGTATTATACAAAATTTTATCAAGATGGCTTTGATTGGTTAGTTAAATACAAACAATTAAAACTACTAGATAAATATGAACGTTGGAAAAGAGTAGCTGATATACTTAAATT
>WJLL01000004.1 GCA_014728535.1 Candidatus Portnoyibacteriota bacterium | reverse complement strand
GAGTTGGGCGCTAAAAGTTATTTGGTAAAAACGAATTACCAAATAGGAGAAGTTGTAGAAAGGGTTAAAGAATTTTTGAAAAAATAAATGCAAGTTTCTAATCAACAATTAAAAGCCTTTATTATAGACAAGGGCCTGGTTAGTAAAAAAGAAATTAAGAAGGCAGAAAAAGTTGCTGAAGATAAAAACAAGAGCCTGGAGGATGTTGTTGTGAGTCAGGGCCTTATATCTGAAAAGGAAATGATTAAACTCAAGGCATATATCTTGGGTATTCCTTTTATTGACCTTAAAAAAATTGATATTAAGCCAGAAGTATTAAGAATTATTCCAGAGCCAATTGCTAAGAAAAATAATATAGTTGCTATTGATAAAAAAGGAGATTCTTTAGAGGTTGCTATGCTTGATCCTGCTGATCTGCAAACAATAGACTTTATTAAGAAAAAAACCAATTTAAAGATAAAGCCTAGATTGACTTCTCCTGAAAATATTGAAAGAGTTCTTAAGAATTACCAAAAAAGTCTTGAGGCTGAATTTGGAGACATAATTAAAAAAGAAGCTAAAAAAACAAAGCTTCCTGAAATGAAATTAGTTAAGGGAGAAAAGAAAGAAGCTGGTGGAGATGATTTGAAAAAAGTAGCAGAAGAGCTTCCTATTATTAAAATAGTTGATACTTTAATTAAGCATGCTATCTTGCAGCGTGCTTCTGATATTCATATAGAGCCTGAGGAAAAAGAAGTTGTTGTTCGTTATAGGATTGATGGTGTTTTGCATGATGCTATGATTTTACCCAAACAAGTTCATTCTGGTATTGTTGCTAGAATAAAGGTTTTATCTGACTTGAAGCTTGATGAGCATCGTTTGCCTCAAGATGGAAGATTTAAAATAGAGAGTCAGGGACAGAAGATTTCTTTTAGGGTTTCTATATTGCCTACTTTTTTTGGAGAAAAAGTGGTTATGCGTGTTTTGTTAGAGACTGGAAGAAAATTTACTTTAGAAGGATTGGGCTTTTGGGGTGATTCTTTGGAAAAAATACACAGTGCAATGAAAAAGCCTTATGGCATGATATTGGCTACTGGTCCTACTGGGTGTGGCAAGACCACTACTCTTTATACGATTCTTGAGAATTTAAATCAGCCTGGAGTTAATATTTGTACAATAGAAGATCCTATTGAGTATCAAATACCAAGAATTAATCAAACTCAGGTTAAGCCTAAAATTGGCTTTAGTTTTGCTACTGGATTAAGAGCTTTAGTTCGTCAGGACCCTGACATTATTATGGTTGGAGAAATTAGAGATAATGAGACTGCTAGCTTGGCTGTTAATGCTGCCTTGACTGGCCATTTGGTTTTATCTACTTTGCATACTAATAGTGCTGCTGGAGCAATGCCTAGATTAATAGATATGGGAGTTGAGCCTTTTCTGATTGCTTCTAGTTTGAATATAATATTGGCTCAGAGATTAGCTAGGAAATTATGCCCAAAGAGCAAAGAAAAGTATCGTTTGAAAAAATCACAGATTGAAGAAATGGCTAAAGATATTGATTTAAGTAAAGTATTAAGCGTTTTAAAAGAAGAAAATATTATTTCTAAGAGTGCTGACTGGGAAGACATAGATTTTTATAAACCTAAACCTAGTAAAGAATGTCCCGAGGGATATAAGGGGCGTGTTGCTATAAGAGAGGTTTTAGAGGTGAATGAGAAGATAAAAGAAATGACTGTTTCTCGAGCTACTGCTGATCAAATACAACAGCAGGCTTGCAAGGATGGAATGCTAACAATGCTTGAAGACGGTTTTGTTAAAGCTGTTCAGGGCTTTACTTCCTTGGAAGAGGTTTTGCGTGTTACCAGGGAATAGTTTAAATAAATTTTTAAATGCCTACTTTTTATTACACTGCTAAATCTGAAAATGGGAAGACAAAAACAGGGACTTTGGAGGTTAAAAACGAAAAGGCTCTTGCGCAAAGTTTAAGGCGCAAAGGATTTGTTTTAACTTCGGTTCGTAATTTAAGTAGTGAAGATAAAAAAACAAAAGGGCTTAATATTAAAATAAAGGGGCTTTTGGGAAAAGTTTCTTTAGTGGAAAAAGTTATGTTTACCCGGCACCTGTCTGTTATGATAGGGGCCGGTTTTTCTATTCATAAAGCATTAGAAACGCTAGCAAAGCAAACTGGCAATCTTAGATTTAAAAAAATTCTTAGAGATTTAGTTAATAGAATTAAAAAAGGGGAAAGCTTGGCTTCTGGTATGGCCCAATATCCTAAGGTTTTTAATGATTTTTATGTAAGCATGGTTAAAGTTGGAGAAAAAGGAGGTAATCTAGAAGAGGTTTTATCTATTCTTGCTAAGTACTTAAAAAGAGAGCACGAATTTAGATCTAAAGTAAGAGGTGCTATGGTTTATCCTGGCGTAATTGTTGCTGCTATGATAGGCATTGGTATTTTGATGATGGTTGTTGTTATGCCTAAGATTACTTCTATGTTTGAGGAGTTAGATGTTGATTTGCCATTTACTACCAAAGTAATGATTTATATTAGTGATTTTTTAAGGGGGTATTTTTTAATAGTTATTCCTGTTCTTTTGGTTTTTTTCTTTTTTCTTTTTAGATTGCTTAAAACTAAAAAAGGGAAAAAAGCATTGAGTTGGTTTTTTCTAAAATTTCCTTTTTTAAGTAAAATTACCAAAAAAATTAATTGTGCGCGCTTTGCCAGAAGCTTTTCCTCTCTTATGGAGAGCGGGGTTCCTATTGTAGAGTCTTTAAAGATTACCTCTGAGACTGTAGATAATGTATATTATTCAAGATCTTTAATATCTATTTCTGAATTTATTAAAAAAGGTAAAAATATTCATGAATCTATGGAAGATTATGATGAGATTTATCCTATTTTAGTTAGACAAATGATTGGCGTTGGAGAAGAAACTGGAGAATTATCTGATATTATGGAAAAATTAGCTGCTTTTTATGAAGAAGAAGTAGAAAACATTACAGAAAATCTTGCTTCTATTATTGAGCCTGTCTTGATGATAATTATTGGAGCTGCTGTTGGGTTTTTTGCTATTTCTATGCTTCAACCTATGTATTCAATGATGCAAGGACTATGAATAAAAAAGGATTTAGCTTAATAGAGACCGTTATTACTATAGCAATTGCTGCTATTGTAATTATTGGTGTTTTTAGTGTTTTGCAAAGCAATATACAATTATCTGGCAGAAATATGGCTCGAGTTGGTGCTGTTAGCTTGGTTAATAAGAGAATGGAAATGTTAAGAAATCTTTCATATGAAGATGTTGGTACAACAGGAGGCATTCCTTCAGGGGATATTCCTCAGGAGGAGTTTTTTAATTTAAATAATATTAATTATTTAATTAAGACATTTGTTCAATATGTTGATGATTCTACTGATGGGGTTGGCGATGATGATGAAAATGGAATTACAGCTGATTACAAGCGTACTCGTGTTGAGGTGAGTTGGGATTTTAGAAATCAAAGCGATTCTGTTATTGCTATTTCCAATTTCGCGCCTAAGGGCATAGAAAGTATTGAAGGAGGGGGTACCTTATCTATTTCTGTTTTTAATGCAGAGATTACTCCTGTTCCCGGGGCCAATGTTCACATTGTTAATAATGACATTAGTCCTATTATTGATATTAATGTTCAGGCGAATGACCAGGGAAAGGTTGTTTTTCCTGGCTCTCCAAGTGTTGTCAAATATGAGGTGGTTGTTAGCAAGGATGGATATAATTCTGCTCAAACATATGATGCTAATTCAGAAAATCCTAATCCTTCTCCTGGTCATTTAACAATTCTAGAAGGAAAAACAATTGATGTTAGTTTTGAAATTGATTTTCTAAGTTCTTTGACCATTAATACCCTTGCCAGTGGATCCTATCCTTTAGGGGGCGTTTCTTTTTTGATGGAAGGAGAAAAGGTTATTGGTACTGATGCGGATGGTGAGGATATATATAAGTATTCGGAAAATCATACTACTGGAGTTAGTGGTTCTCTTGCTATTTCTGATCTTGAGTGGGATGTATATGATTTCTCTTCTTTTCAGACAGCTGGTCAAGTTTATGATATAGCAGCTACATCTGTTCCTGAGCCCTTGAGTGTTGAGCCGGGCAGTGCCAGGAGCATAGATTTTGTTTTAGTTCCTCATGCTGAGAATACTCTTTTAGTTACTATTCAAAATGCTGTTGGAGACTTAATACCTAGTGCTTCTGTTAGATTATTTAACTCTATTTATGATAAGACAGTCTTAACTGGGCCTACTGGGCAGAGCTTTTTTACTCCTCTTAGTGCTGGGTCTAATTATTCTTTAGAGGTTATTAAAGCTGGTTATCAAAGCATGCTTCTAGAGAATCTTAGCATTGAAGGGCAGAGTAATTCTAATTTAATTTTGTCTGAATTATGAATAAATCAAAAGGATTTACTTTAATAGAAGTTGTTATTGCTATTAGCATTTCCCTCCTTTTATTTTTAACTGTTTCAGGATTTGTTTACTATTTTTACAGAACAACGGGATACAATTTAAATCAAATAGCAGCTATCAATAGCGCTAGAAAAGGAATGGAGATAATGGTTAGGGAAATAAGGGAGGCCACTTATTCTGATAATGGTGCATTTCCTATTCAAGAGATTGCTACTCAATCCTTTACTTTTTTTAGCGATATTGATAAAGATGACAACATAGAGAGAGTAAGGTATTTTTTAGATGGCAGTTTATTAAAAAAAGGAGTGTTGCAAGCCACTGGAGATCCTCTTCAGTATTTAGAAGAAAATGAAGAAATTAAGATTTTATCTAGATATGTGCGCAATTCAAATTCTGCCATCTTTACTTATTATGATGAGAGCAATAATGTGATTAGCGACTTGTCTGATCTTAGCAGTGTTAACTTGGTTCAATTAGAGTTGGTTATTAATACAGATGCAAATAGACCGCCTGAAGAGTTTAGCTTAATTTCTAATGCTCAATTAAGAAATTTGAGAATAGATTAATATGATTAAAGATTTTAAAAAAGGAAATTCTCTAGTCATGGTTTTAGTTTTTTCTGCTGTCTTTATTATTGTTATTGGAGGCATGGTTGGTTTGGCTTTTCAGCAGAATCGTTTAAATAAGCAAAAGGCAGGCAGAGAATTGGCCTTGCAGATTGCTGAGGCTGGATTAAATTACGCTAAATGGAGATTAGCTCATTATCCTGATAATCTTTCTTCTGAAGAAAGGATTTATTCTGATCCCCAAGGAGGAGACCTGGGTATTTTCAAATTAGAATTTGATGCTGTTTCTCATTGTGGAACTAATACATCAATAAATATTACTTCTGTTGGTCAGGTATATGATTATCCTCAGAGCACTAGGATTTTGAGAGCAAATTACAGTCGTCCTTCTGTGGCTGAATATGCATATATTATTGATGACAATGTGTGGGCTGGATCAGACAGAGAGATTAAGGGCAGATATCATGCTAATGGTGGCATTAGAATGGATGGAGAAACAGATTCTTTGGTTACTAGTTCTAAAGAAGAATGGAATTGCACTCCTTCTTTTGGTTGCTCTTCTCCTTATGAGGTAAAGCCTGGTATTTTTGGTGATGGAGAGGGGCAAGAACAAGGATTGTGGCAGTTTCCTTTAGAACCAATAGATTTCATGGGCATATCTGTTGATTTAAGCCAAATGAGGTCTTTGGCTCAAGCCAGCGGCCTATATTTTCCTCCTGCTGCTGATTTTGGCTATTCTTCTGGCAGGGGTTATCATGTTGTTTTTAAAAATGACGGTACGTTTGACTTGTATGTGATTACAGGCCTAGACGCTGCTTGGGGATATAATGATGATGAAGATTGGCATTGGGATTATCATATTATTGATTCAGAGTCTTTTGTTGATAATTATACTTTGCCTGGTTCTTGCAGTTTGATTTTTATTGAAGATGATTTGTGGGTTGAGGGAGAAATTTTTGGCAAAACAACCATTGTTTCTGCAGATTTAATTAATGCCAATGAGGATACCAGTGTGATTTTGAATAACAATTTGACCTATACTACTAAAGACGGGTCTGATGGCTTGGCTATTGTTGGTGAAAAAGATGTTCTTATTCCTTTGATTTCTCCTGACAAAATGGAGTTGGATGGTATATTTCTTGCTCAAAAAGGGCGTTTTGGCAGAAATCATTATCGTTGGTATTATTGGCCTTGGCATGACAGAGACCTTTTAGAAATGCATGGTTCTGTTGTCAGTAAAAAAAGAGTTGGTACTCAGTGGACTTCTGGCGGTTCATTTGTTTCTGGGTATAGAGAAAGAGAAAACACTTACGATCGCAAGTTAATGACTGACCCTCCGCCATTATTGCCTGCTGCTGACAATGAATATACATTTGTTAAGTGGGAAGAAGTAGAGTAAAATAAAGATGATGGATATGAAAAAAACAATTTTATTAAATTTAGACAACAGAATATCTGCTTTTGGCATAGATATTTCTGATTTTTCTATTAAAATAGCTAAATTGAAGAAAAGGAAAAAAGGATTTGAATTAGAAAGCTATAATAGATCTAGTATTCCTAAGGGGATAATAGAAGAAGGCGAGATTAAAGATAAAAAAAAGTTATCTGATATAGTTGAAAAAACAGTAAATACAGCAAAGGGGAAATCTATTCATTCTCCTTATGTTGTTTCTTCTCTTCCTGAGCAGCATGGATTTGTTAAAATAATTAGATTACCTAAAATGAATTTAAAAGAAGCTAAAGAAGCAATAAAGTGGGAGGCAGAGGCAAATATTCCTCATTCCTTAGAAGATGTTTATTTGACATGGAAAATATTGCCTATTGATAAAAAAGAAAATCATGTTGATGTTTTAATTAATGCTGTTCCTAAAGAAATTGTTGACTCTTATTTAGATGTTTTGAGTTTGGCTGGCTTAGAGCCTGTTGTTTTTGAAATAGAATCTGTTGCAACAGCAAGGAGTTTGATGGAAGATGGTTATGCAAAAAAGCCTGTTTTGATTATAGATTTAGGGGCTAGTCGAACCAGCTTTATTATATTTTCTGGGCGTGAAATTAGATTTACTAGCAGCATTCCTGTATCTAATTATCAAATGATAAATGATATTGCTGAGAAGCTTGATGTTGATTATGAAAAGGCAAAAGAATTGAAGTTTAGTATAGGATTGGATAAAACAAAAGAAAGCGGGCGAGTTTTTAATGTGCTATCCCTTTCCATGAATGCTCTTGTTGATAAAATTAAAGATTGTATTGCCTTTCATAAAAATCACAACTATCAGGATGATTGTGATGATATATATAAGGTGATTTTGTGTGGAGGTGGTGCTTATTTAAAAGGGGCTTCTGATTATCTTTCTCAAAGGCTAAATGTTTCAGTTGAATTAGGAAATCCTTGGGTTAATGTTTTAAAGTCCAAAGGAAAGCCTCCTATTATTCCCTACAAAGACTCTTTAGCTTATTCTACAGTTCTGGGCTTGGCTTTGAGAGGAGCTGATCCAGATCTTGATTATTTATGAATTTAATTCCTTTAAAACAAAAGAAGAGAATAAGATTATTGATGCTTTACCAGAATGTTGTTTCTTCTGGCTTGTTGTTTGTGTTTTTAATTTTATTTTTGGTTATTATTCTAGGTGGTTTTTTGATTTTTTTGAATTTTAAATATCAAGAAATTGAAAGAAATATAGTTTTAGAGCAGTCTCAGGTTATTAAAGATGAAACTGTTAAAGGAATAGAAAGAAAAATTGAAGGATTGAATAATAATTTAAGAAAGATAGCAGAAATACAGGAAGAGCAAAGTCATGTTTATGAAATGCTTGACAATCTTTCTAGAAATCTTTTTATAGATATTCGAGTTGATAGCCTGCAGGTAGATAGTAGTTCTGGTAAAATTTCAGTTTCTGGATTTGCAGAAGAAAGGGACAGTCTTTTAAGAATTAAAGAAACATTGGAGAATGATAAAGAGTATAGCGATATTGATTTTCCTATTTCTAATATTACCAATCCTAGGAATATAGATTTTCATTTTTCTTTTACTTATGACTATTAAAAGTAAAATTATAATATCCTCTGGTATTATTCTGGTGATTATTGTGTTGCTTTTTTGGGGGGTTATTGATCCTTTAGTTTTTGAGATAAAAGAAACTTCTGAGATGGTCGATGAGAGACAGAAAAGATTGAATGTTTTAAAAAAGACAGACAGGATTCATTTAGAAAAAATTGAGGAAGATTATAGGGAAATAAAAAACAATATATCTATTATTGAAGATAATTTTTTAAATGACAAAAGCGCTGTTTCTTTTTTTCTTGACTTAGAAGAAACAGCTTCTCGCTCAGGAGTTGTTTTAGACATAGAAGCAAAAGACATTTCCTCCTTTAATTTAAGTGTTTTAGGTGATTTTTCTGGCTTAATGATGTTTTTAGGCTGGTTGGAAAATGGTCCATATTTTGTTAGCATTGAAAAGATAAAGATTGATGATTTTAATATTCAAGAAGGATTAGAAGACCAATCTTTTGTTCCTTCTATTAGGGCTACAGTTAATATTAAAGCATTTGTTGATTCTTATGAAGAAAGAAAAAATATTAAATCAAATTAAATTATTTTTTAAAAAATACTGGAAAAGCTGGACATTAGTGGCCTTTTTGGCTATAATAGTATTTGTTGCCTTTGTTTTTTATTCTTATGGATATATTCCTTTATATTCTTCTGATGAAGTAGTTGTTGAGGAGCTGAAGATAAATAAAGGGTTGTATGAAAATATTATGGAGCAATACTATTTCAGGCAAGAAATATTGGAAGAGGTTTTTAAAAAACAATACATTAATCCTTTTTAATTATGAAAAAGCTTTTTTTATTTTTAATAATTCTTCTTTTAATAACTCCCTTTAGTGCGAGTGCTTTTTTAGATGGTCCTATTGTTCCTTGTGGAAGAGATTTAGATGGAAGCGGGCAATTAGAAAAGAGCGAGCAATGTACTTTTTGTCATATTTTTGAAATGGCAAAAAATATTATAGATTTTATTATAGAGCTTTTAATTGTTGTTGTTCCCCTTTTTGTAGTTATAGGAGGATTTATGATATTAACTTCACGAGGCACTCCTGAGGGGGTTAGTAAAGGTAAGAAAATAATAACATCTGCTATTATTGGCCTTGTTATTGCTCTTCTTTCTTGGACTATTCTAGGCATGATATTTAATGCACTAGTCGGGCCTGAAGGATTTCCTTGGCCTTGGAATGAAGTTCAATGCGAGGGCGGGGGGTTAACAGAAGAGGATGAATATGAAGATCAGCCTCCTGTTGTTGAAGATAGGTGTGATGAAATGAGCATTGCCGGTTATTGCCTTGGAGACTACTATTGCCAAAGAGGAGTTATAGATCAAATAAAGGATATGACTCAAGAAATGGATATTTTTCTTGATTGCATGAAAGATAAGATTTCAAATAATGCAAAAGAAATATCCTCTATATCTGACAATAGCGGTGGCAGGTGTTTTGAAGAGTGGAATGGAAAATGCTCTTCTGGTACAGATTCTTGTACTGGTGAATGTTGTGGGCATAGTCAATATTCTTTACACTATGGAGGCAGTGGGTGTCGTGGCACTTCTTATGCTATTGACTTTGCTCAAGAGGGCTCTTATGAAGAAATTAAAGCTGCTGCTCAACAATGCGCAGAAAAATCTGGTTTTGGTCAGATTGATGTTATTAATGAAGGAGATCATGTGCATGTAGAGCTTGATCAGGTTGCCAGAAATAAGGGTTGTATTTAGCCCTCGTAGTTCAACGGACAGAACAGCGGCCTTCTAAGCCGCGGATGGGGGTTCGATTCCCTCCGAGGGTATATGGTTTTTAAAGATAAAATTTTCATATTCTTAATTTTGGCCATTGTAGTGGCCGGTTTTATTATCTCAGGCTTTTTTGAGTCTGTTTTTAATCAAAAAGTCAACCTTGTTATAGATGCTGTTGGTAAAAAAGAGCCTGTTTATAGTAAGGGGATTTATGTTACATTTAGGACTGCTGGCACGTCTAGGATGAATGAGATTATTGATTTAATTAAAGACACTGAGTTGAATACAGTTGTTATTGATATCAAAGATTACACTGGCAGGGTTCCTTTTGATACTCAAAGCGATTTAGTAGACGAAATTGGTTCAGAGAAAATATATATTTCTGATATTGAAGGATTGATTTCTAAGTTAAAAAAAGAGGGTATTTATACTATTGCTCGTATTGCTGTTTTTGAAGATAATTTTTTACCTTTGAAAAAACCTTATTTAGCCATCAAGACCAGGCAAGGTTTTGTTTGGAGAGATTATAGGGGAATAGCTTGGCTAGATCCTGCTTCTCAAGAGGTTTGGGATTATGTTGTTGCTTTGGCTAAAGAAGCTGCTAGGGTTGGCTTTGATGAAGTTAATTTAGACTATATTCGTTTTCCCTCTGATGGCAATATGAGTGATGCTATTTTCCCTTATTGGGACTATACTACTCCTAAGAAAGAAGTTATTAGAGGATTTTTTGAGTATGTTAGTTCTAGGATTAGGCCAATGGGAGTATATTTATCTGCTGATTTATTTGGATTGACTACTACTAGCACTAATGACTTAAACATTGGTCAGTGGCTAGAATATGCTGCCCCTTACTTTGATTATCTTTGTCCTATGATTTATCCTTCTCATTATCCTTCTGGGCATTTGGGCTTTGCTAATCCTGCTGCTCATCCTTATGAGGTTGTTTACGAGGGATTGGCTGTTGCCAGAGAGAGGTTGGCCAGCATGTCTTTTTCTGCTAGATTGCGACCCTGGTTGCAGGATTTTAATCTAGGTGCTCATTATGGCACTGATTTAGTTAATTTGCAGAAGCAGGCCGTGTATGATGCTGGGGCATTTGGGTGGTTATTTTGGAACCCTAGGAATATATATTACAGAGATGAGTTTTTGGGAGAATAAAATTTGACTCGTTTTTCTTTTTAGGTTATGTTTTTTATGTATGGTGCCTATAGCTTAATGGTCAAAGCTCCGCTTTGTGGAAGCGGCGATACGGGTTCGACTCCCGTTAGGCACCCATTGATATGCTTATTTGAACTTTGTCAGTTTGGCAGCTGTTAAAAGAAATTAGAGCAAGAATAAAGAAATCAGAAATAAAAGGAACTATAGACTTATTAGGTAATCCTTTTTATGTAAATCAAGTTAGTGCAGAAAAACTAAGGTCGTGTGGTGTCCGCAAATTTCAACTCAGCTTAGATGGACTTGAAGAAAAACATGATTTTTTAAGGAAAAAAGGAAGTTTTAGAGAAACACTTAGAGCAGCTAAGGAATTAAAAAAAGCTGGCATCAGAACCACTTGTATGTTTACTTTGTCTAAATTTAATGCTCCAGATCTTATTCCTGTGATGAGAAGGGTTGCTGAGGAAAAATTTGATGCTTTTGCCTTTGCTAGGCTTTGTAAGCCAGAGAAATGGTCTGTAGAAGAATACAAAGAACAGATGTTTTCTCCACTAGAATACAAGCAGTTATTAACCTCAGTTTATGAAGAACACGAGAAGATTGCGAAAGAGAATCCTGAGATCAGATTTGTTCTAAAAGACCATTTATGGGAGTTATTTCTTTACGAAAGATATACACCACAAGAAAGAAAAGAGATAAGAAAAATAAGCAGGAAGAAAATTGTAGCAAGTGGTTGTAGTTTAGGTATAGGCAGCTTATCAATTTTGGCTGATGGCAGGGTTTATGCTTGCCGTCGTTTTCCAAGCCCAATAGGTAAAGTTCCTGATCAGAGATTGATTGATTTGTTCATTGATTCTAAAAAGCTTAATTTCTATCGTGATTTTACCCAATACGAAAAATGTAGTCCTTGCCCCTTGCTTTATATTTGCAGAGGATGTGGTGCTGTTGCTTGTGGTTATTCTGGTTCTTTTTTCGGTCCAGATCCGCAATGCTGGTATGGAATTAATTAAAAAAGGCAATGATTTTATTTCATTGCCTTTTTCTTTTTGCCAATAATTGTATAATGTTGTGAAAATGTGGCTCGCCGTGTCCCGTATCTTTTACCCTTTTTTCTTTTAAATAGATTGTTTTAAAGTCACTAAGTATTTCTTTTATTTCTTTTTTAGTAAAGAAATGTCTATATATTTTATATTTTGGAAGAAAAAATGTGTTTTTTTCCACCTCTTTTAACTTTCTTTCTTTGATGGCTTTATACATTGGGTCTTTGATTGAAAAAACAGATAATAATATAAATCCTTCTTTTATTAAAGATTCTTTCATTTTTTTAATTATTGCTTCAATTTCTGATTTTTTTAAAAAATCTAATACGTTTATTCCTAGAACAATAGAATATTTTTCTTTGGCAAACTTAAAATCTTTTATATCGCACTTTTGAGTATTGATTAAAAGATTATTGTCTTTGGCTATTTTTTCGCATTTTTTTAATCCTTCGGATAATTTATCAATTGCATCTACCTCAAAACCACTTCTTGCTAAAAAAAGACTATTTCTGCCTTCGCCAGCACCCACATCAAGAGCTTTTCCTTTTGGAATTATATTAATAAATTTACTTAAAACAGGATTGGGGAGTAGTCCCCAATAGAAATCTTTTTGTTTATATTCTTTTTGCCACATATACTTCTATTTTATAACTTTACGCCGATTTTGTAAATCAGACTACCAAACAGGTTCTAATATAATCCAGTCTTAATCATTTCCATCATTTCCAACCTTCGTCTTATTTCTTCAATATAATTAGGATTCTGCAGTATCTTTAATAGATTAGTTATAATATCTTTTGGGTTAAGACCCTTTAATTTTAGATTTAAAAGATTGCCTTTTTAACAATTTTTTGTTAGGTTTAAAGTATATGAATTTAGAGAAAATAAATATAAATTCCTACGAAAATAAAAAATCGCCAGAATTTAGAGAGTGGATAGATAGTCAAATAATGTCTCCCTCTGAAGAATGGGATACAGGGTTTCGTAAATATGTAGACCAAAAATATGCAGAATCTCAAGAACGGGAAAGCAAAGAGGGTAGTTTAGAAAAAACAAGACAAGATACTTGGAAAAGATATTTAGAAGGATTGAATTTAAAAGAAGAGCACTTAAAAGATAAAAGAATTTTAGATCTTGGATGTGATACAGGAGATTTTGTGATATCTTGTTTAGAAAAAGACATTACTGAAGATGCTTATGGTTCGGACATGGAATTAAAAGGAGAGGCATTAGATGAAAAATATCAGAAGAATTTTTTTCAAGGGAATTTTAAAGAAGAATTGCCAGTAAAAAATCTTGATTATATTGTTTCTGTTGGAGCAATATCTCTTTTTATAAACAAAGAAGCTACTAAGTCCATAGAAGAAACAATTAAAAATTCTTATGCTGCTCTTAAAGAGGGAGGAGAGATTAAGATATGTCCAATACCCAAGGTTTCTAAGCATAGCGATTTAGAAGGAGCAAAAGAATCAAGAGAAGTTATATTAAAAATTCTTGAGGAATTAAAAAAAGAATTATCCATTGAATGGAATTTTACTCCTATTGATATTAAAGTTAGTGGCAAAAACAAAGATGTCTGGTTGGAGGAAGTTTTAACTATAAAGAAAGGATAGTGGTTCTAATCCCAGCCATCCAACAGTGCGGGTACATCTTCGTTCTATGCCAAAGCTACGGAATAGCGAGGCAGTTTTTGACCTGAAATATTGACACAAATAAATATATCTGTTATGCTTATTGCGAACTAACTTAGGTTAGTTTTTAAAATTTTAAAAAGGAGGTTTAGGATGAAAAAAATAGTAATTATTACATCTTTGATATTAATTATTGCTGCTCTTCCTGTCGGAATGATGATTCCAACTAAAAGACCAATTTCTTTGTTCGAGAAATTTTTATGGGTTCTTCCTATCACAGTATGTCCTGTGGTTGCTGGCGCGTTAGCATGCTATGCTGTTATTAAAAGAGAAAACAAAGAAAATTAAAAGGAGGTTAGGATGATATCCCATATTGCAGGATATCAGCCTGAATCAATTCAGTTTTGGCAAATATTGTGCCTTTTAAGCATCTCCTTTTTTGAAAGCACGTGTTGCTGGGAACTTGTATTTGATTTCTCTCGTAAGGGTCTGTTAAGATCTTACAAAGGAATTGCAGTTCTAGGAATTTGTGGTATTGGAGGATTCATTGCAACAGTGGCTTTCTCTTGGTTTTTTTGTTCATTTTGCTGCTTTTTGATACCAACCCCACTTATTCATGTTTATTCATGAATAAACTAAGCCGTCCAGTGTGGCGGCTTTTTTATGCGCAGGAACAGATCTCAATCCCAGTCATCCAACAGGATGCGTACAATCCATTCTTCTACCTATCTACATTGACAGGATAATATATATGTGTTATCCTGTTATTAAACCCAAATAAAGGAGGGAGAACATTGACAGAATTAATTAACGACGAGATTAAAGAAGAGAGAACGTTGAAAAAATTAATTATCAATGAGATAATCTTGGTTGTTATTTTTTTGGTAGTTTTTATCCTCTTCTTTCATGCTATGGATGGATGGGACAAAACAGGACAAGAAAAATATAGAGTTATTCTCGGAGACTCTTTTGCTACTGCTGCTTTTTTTGGTCTTCTTGTTTTTATTTTTGTCAACGATTTTATTGTTCATCTTCCTGCTCTTGCTATTGCTGTCTCTGCTTTTAGTGTTTCTGCTGTCTTTGGTTCTATTATTGCTGGTGATTTTTTTTCTGCTGTTGGTGTTGTTATTTTTATTGTTTCTATTGTTCTTATTTTTATTGCTGTTGCTGCTACTGCCAAGAAAGAGCTCAAAGCTGTTCCTAAGAAAAAAATATATGCCTCTTTAGGAGCAGAAGCAACAATTATTGTTCTGATAATTATTTCAATTGGATTTCTTCTTTAAGTATTTGAGCGTCTAATTAATTCTTTGAATTAAATAGGCGCTTTTTTATTTAATTAGCCATAAATCAAGGCATGAGGATCTTGACAATTGATTATTTTGGGAATATACTCAAAATAGGTTTTAAGATGATAATTAATATATTAAAATATGAAAATTTGTATTACTGCGAATGGCTCTGATATAGATTCAATGGTTGACCCTCGTTTTGGCAGGTGCGCCTACTTTATTATTCTTGACGATAAAGGCAAATTAATTGAATCTATTTCTAATACTGCTGGTCGTGCAATTAGAGGTGCTGGAATTACAGCTGCACAATTGGCGGTTGACAATGAAGTTGATATTATTATTACTGGAAATGTAGGGCCTAATGCTTACAGAGCCTTAAGTTCTTCTGGAGTTAAGATATTTCATGGAGCTTTTGATGTTAATGTAAAAGATGCTTTTGATATGTATAAAAAAGGAGAATTGGAAGAAGTCGACTCTTCTAGCGGTTTTGGTTTTGGTCCTGGATTTGGCAGAGGAAGGGGTCCTGGCAGAGGATTTGGTCGTGGACTAAATAGATAAAATGGAAAAAGAAGATTTATTTAAAAAAGGCAAGAAAACAACAATAACCGCTGCTCTTGCAACGATGTTTTTTGCTGTTGCCAAAGGGGTGGTTGGTTTTATCTCTGGCAGCGTTGCTTTGATTGCAGATGCGATTCATAGTTTGGCAGATTCACTTTCTGCTTTTTTTGTTTGGTTAGGATTAAAAATTGCTCAAAAAAAACCTACAGAAAAATTTCCTTATGGTTTTTATAAAGCAGAGAATATTACTTCTTTATTTATTTCCTTTTTAATTTTATTTGCTGGTTATGAAATTATTAAAGAAAGCATCAGTAGACTGACTGATCAGGTTGAATTAAATATTCCTCTTATTGCAATGGCTGTAGCATTGCTTGATGCAGGAGTTATGTTTTTTGTTGGCTCTTATGAAATAAAAGTAGGAAGAAAAATTAATTCTCAGAGTCTTGTCGCTGATGGTAAAGAATCAAGAATGCATATCTTTTCTTCTTTAATGGTTTTTATAGGTGTTTTATCTGCTTGGTTAGGAGTTGCTTATTTAGAGGGGGCTGTTGGTATTTTGATTTCTCTTTTCATTTTTAAAGTAGGATTTGATTCTATTAAAGATTCTATTTTCGCTTTAATGGATGTTTCTCCAAGCCGGGATATAGAGAAAAAAATTGAAAAAATATTAAAAAACATTTCTGGAATTAAAGCTTTTGACAATTTAAAGCTTAGAAAATCTGGTCCCTTTATATTTGGAGAAGTTCGGGCTAGAGTTGGAAAAGAAGTAAGTGTTAAAAGAGCTCATGAAATATCAGATAGAATTGAAGGGGAAATAAAGAAGAAGGTAGGTTTAATAGATTCTTTTGTTATTAATATTTCACCTTTTCAAGTTGAAAAAGTGAAAATTTGCATTCCTGTAGATGAGGATAATGGATTGAGCTCTAATATTTCGAATCATTTTGGCAGAGCCAAGCATTTTATCTTTTTAGAGGCTGATAAAAGAGAAATTAAAAATCATTACATTAAGAAAAATCCTCATTATGGCAAAAAAGTAAGAGCTGGATTGAATGCCGCACTATATGCATTAGAAGAAAAAATAGATCTGGTTATAACAAAAGAAGTTGGATTAATATCATTTCACACACTAAGAGACAATATTGTTGATGTGTATATTACAAAAGAAGATATAGTAAATAATGCTGTTAAGAAGTTTTTTAATGGTGATTTAAAGATTCTTAAAGAGCCAACCAAAGAAAAATTATGAAAAAAATCGCTATAACTGGAGGAAAGGGGGGCACTGGAAAATCAACCATTGCAGTTTTAATGGCGCTAGATTTTATTAAAAAAGGCAAAAAAGTTTTTTTAGTTGATTGTGATGTAGAGTGTCCTAATGATTTTTTGCTCACTGGTCAAAAATTGAAAAATTCTTTAGAAAAAGTATATGCTGATTTTCCTAAATTAAATAAAGATAAATGTAGGAAATGTGGTTTATGTGTTAAAACGTGTAGAGAAAATGCTATTTTTCAAAAGCCAGGCGACTACCCTATTTTTATGAAAGAATTATGTTCTGCTTGTGGGGCTTGCAGGATTGTTTGCCCTCGCAAAGCTATTGAGGTTGGAAGAGAGCAAGTAGGAGAGATTTTTGTTAATGAAATTAATAATAAGCTTTGGTTAATTACAGGCATGGCCAGGACTAGACTGGAAGAAACTGGGCCAGTAGTTAATAAGTTAAAAAAGCTTACCTTTGATTTGTCTAAAAAAGAAAATCCAGACATTGTTTTATTTGATACAGCCGCCGGTACTCATTGTCCTGTAATTACAGCTTTATTGGGTTGTGATTTAGCATATGCTGTTACAGAGCCTACTTCTATGGGTGCTTATGATTTAGAATTAATTTTAGATTTATGTGATAAATTAAAGATTTCTGTTAGGGTAATCTTAAATCAAGCTGATTTAGGGAATAAAGAAAAAATACATTCTGTTATTAACAAAAGAAAGGTGAAAATTGAAAAAGAAGTTTTGTATTCTAAAAAAATACTTGAATTGTATTCAAAAGGTCAATTATTAAATTTTAAAGAATAAAAAATATGGCTATTATTTCTTCATTAGAAAAAGATCAAGTTGATGATGCTGCTAGGCTTGTTTTTGAAGAATTTGAGAAAGAGGCAAAAAATGTTCCTGAGTGGGTCAAGGTTATGGCTCACAGTCCTAGAATTGTAAAAGAATTCACAGAATTATTTAAGTCAATCATGGGAAGTGGCGATGTAAATCCTTACTTGAAATGGAAAATAGGTTATACAGTTTCTCAATTATTAAAGTGTCCTTTTTGTGTTGATGTTACTGAAAAAATGTTAAAGAAATTTGGAGCAGATGATAAATTAATTAAGAACATAAAGGAAAAGAAAAAATTATCTGAGAAAGAAGAAAGGATTTTAGGATTAGTGAAAGATATAACAGAAGATGCTCATCTTGATAATCCAAGCTTGATTAATGAATTAAAAAAAGAATTTACAGAAGCTCAGATTGTAGAAATAGTTTCTGTTATAGGATTATTTAATTATATTAATAGATTTAATAATACTTTAGCTATTCTTCCCAAGTAAACCATGACAAAGAAAATAGTTATTGCTTCTGGAAAAGGAGGAGTTGGCAAGTCAATGCTTTCTTCGTCGTTGGCTATGCTTTTTAATGCTGGCAATAAAATAGTTGCGGTAGATTGTGATGTAGATGCTCCTAATTTAAAAGTTTGGTTAAATGAAATTGATAAGATTGATAAGAAAATCCCGGTTATTACATCTGCAAGGCCAGAGATTGATAATGAAAAATGTATAAAATGCGGCCAGTGCGTTGATGCTTGTCAATTTTCAGCCTTAGAATTAAATGAAAAGATTAAATTAAATCCCTTTTTATGTGAGGGGTGTGGCGCTTGTGAGGCAGTTTGTCCTGCAGGAGCAATAAAACTAAAACCTGTTCAGAATGGAGAAATAGAAATTATTAAAACCAAATATGGATTTAATCTTGTTTCTGGGCAACTTTTTCCAGGAGAAACAGGCTCTGGGAAGATAGTTACTGAAGTAAAAGAAAAAGCAGAAGACTTTGATTATGATTTAATGATTATAGATTCATCTCCAGGAACTGGTTGTCCTTTAATTGCTTCTATTCAAGGGGTTGATTTTGTTGTTTTGATAACAGAGCCTACTCCTTCTGGTTTTAATGACCTTAAAAGAGTCATGGATGTAGTTTCTTATTTTAAAATACCTTTTGGCTTGGTAATAAATAAGTGGGATATAAATAAGGAGTTGAGTGATGAAATTGAAAAATGGGCAGGGAATAGATTGTTAGGCAAGATATCTTATGATAGAGAAATTTTTAAAGCTATTGCGAATCTTAAGCCAATAATAGAAACAAATCTGGTTGCTAAAAAAGAAATTAAAAAAATATTTGATAAATTAAAATTATGGCTAGACCAACAAAACCAAGAAAAATAAATTTTGATCCAAAAGTTAAATATTTTAAGCCTAGAGCCGTTCCTTTGTCGGACCTGGAGGAAGTTGTTTTGAGCGCAGATGAATTAGAAGCAATGAGGCTTCATAATGCAGGAGATTGTAATCAAAAAAAATGTGCTAAGAAAATGAATGTTTCTGCTAGCACATTTCAAAGAATTTTAACCTCTGCTCACAAAAAAGTTACGAAAGCCTTGGTGGAAGGAAAGGCGATTAAGATAATTGGGGATTGATTTATTCTTTTAAATTATAGATTTTTAAGGGTGGCTTGGCCACCCTCACTTTATTCTAAATGATTTTTTATTAATTTCTTTAATTCTTCTATGTGTTCTTCTTTGTCTTTTTCTAGCTTTTCCCAAAAATCTTGACACTCTTTGCAATCTTGAGAATCTTGCTTATAAAATCTTTTTATTCTCCACAAAGACTTATGTTCTTGAGTTAATTGAAGCATTAAATTATATAGATTGTTGTCAAACATATTTTTTATTTTTTAATTTTTAATATATAATAAAAG
>WJLL01000021.1 GCA_014728535.1 Candidatus Portnoyibacteriota bacterium | reverse complement strand
TATTATTACTATTGTTTTTGGTTTGACCATATTTTTTCTTTATTTTTATTTATTTTAATTATACACTATTTTAATTCTTTTTTATAATATTTTTATTTGGTATAATAAAGACAATACAGACTTTAATTAAAATCAGTCTTGATAAGCTGAAATTAGCATGTTTAATCCTTTTGACTTTTTTAAGAAAAGATCCAAATCATCTTTAGGAGTAGATATTGGCACTTCTTCTATAAAAGTGGTACAATTAAATAAAGAAGAGGATAAGTTTGAATTAGAAACATACGGAGAGCTTTCTGCGAAAGGATATATTGAGAAATTAAATGATTCTTTTCAAACTACCTCATTAAAGAGAATGGAAGCAGTAACCAGGGAGTTGCTGAGTATTTTGTTGGAAAAAGCAGAAGTTACTACCAGAGAGACTGTTATGTCTATTCCTGTTTTTTCTAGCTTTGTAAGTGTTATCGAAATGCCTCAAATGGCTGAAAAGGAATTAGAGCAAGCTGTTGAATTTGAGGCAAAAAGATATATTCCAATTCCTGCTTCAGAAGTTGTTCTTGATTGGAAGATTATTGATTCTGGTATGATTAAAAATGGTTCTTCCAAGCAGGCCTTTAAAGGCCGTCGCATTATATTAATAGCAGTTCCTAAAGAGGTTATTAATAAATATATTAGCATGTCAGAGGACTTGGGTTTAAATATTAATGCCTTAGAGCTGGAAAGTTTTTCATTGGCCCGATCTTTAATTAAAGACATTAATCACTCTGCTTGCATATTAGATGTTGGGGCTAGAGCCACTTCTTTCACTATTGTGGATAAGGGTATGGTTCAAATGAGTCATAGCCTTGATATCGCTGGAGCAGAAATGACTAAAAGGCTTTCTATTGGTTTAAATGTCTCTTCTGGCAGAGCTGAGGATTTTAAGGTTGAGCACGGTCTTAATCATGCTGAAAATAGCGAAGGAAGAGAAAATATTCATGAGCTTTTAAAGGTGCCTGTTGATAAGATTATAGACGAGATTAATAGAATGATTAAGAATTACAAAGGAAAGACGGGTAGGGAGATTAAAGAATTAATTTTAAATGGCGGATCTGCAAGACTTGTTGGACTAGATGAATATATAGAAGATAAGATAAACATTAAAACCGTAGTTGCAAATCCTTGGGAGGGGTTAGTTTATCCTCCTTCTTTGCAAAAATATTTAAAAGAAATTGCTCCGGAATTTTCTGTAGCTGTAGGGGCAGCTATGAGAAAGAATTAATTTATAAAATATTAATTAAATTATAGATTATGCCTGAGGTTAATTTAGTTCCAGAAGGTTATAAAAAGAAAAAAGGAGGTTTTTTGGGCATATTTTCCAAAATAGGAGGAATGGTTTTGATTCTCTTTATTTTAAGCTTGCTTGTTTATGGCGGGCTTTTATTTTATGAAAAAAGTTTATCTGACAAGCTTGATAAAATAGAAGAAGACATTAAATTAGTTAAAAGCAAAAGAAGTCCTGAAAAAGAAGAAGAAATAATTAATTTAGATAAGAAATTAGAAATTGTTGAAAATATTTTTAAAGATCATCTTTATTGGTCTGAAATGGTTGGTAAATTAGAAAGTTTAATTGTGCCAGAAGTATATTTCTTTGATAGCGAAATGACTTTTAATTTAAATAAAATGAACTTATTTTTTACTGCTAATGCTGCTAATTATACTTCCCTGGCTAGGCAAATGGTCAGTTTTCAAGAAGAAGAAATTGTTGAAAAAGTTGATGTTTCTGGAATACAGCTTTCTTCAGAAGGCGGTATAGATTTTAATTTGTCTGTGGTTTTTTCTAATAAGTCTTTAGATAAGGAAAATGATTAAAAATATTATTATCATTATTTTAATACTGGCTTTTTTAGGGGTAATAATCTTTTTGGATGTTCCAAAAGTTCAGAGCATTTTTTCTTTGCGTGACGATATAGAGCAGAAGAAGGAAGAATTTGATAAAGAACAAGAAATGCTCAACAGGGTTAATAAGCTTATTGAATTATATGATGAAAATAAAGAAAGCATTGATAGGCTTGAATATATTTTGCCTGTAGAAAAAGATATTCCTAATTTAATTGTCCAGCTTGAGGCTTTAGCTGTCGAAAGTGGCTTGTTTTTAGACTCTATTGATTTTTTTGCTCAGGACAAAAAAGCTAGAAGTCGAGCTGAAAGAATAAGAAGTGGAGCTGAAGATAATAAAGTAGAAAACTATAATACATTAAACATCTCCTTAGCTGCTATGGGTAGTTATTCTGCTTTGAAGTTTTTCATGGAAAATGTTGAAAAAAATATTAGAATTATGGATATTCAGTCTATAAACTTTTCTTCTGCTTCATCTGGAGATAGTGACGTGGGTTTGTTTAATTTTGAAATAAAAATAGAAACATATTATCAATAAATTATGGCTATCAAATCTTTAGAAAAAAGAAAAAAACAACAAATGTTACTTTTTATAGCATTAGGTATTTTAGTTGTTACGGTTGTTGTTTTGTATTTCACTGTTTGGAATAGTAGTGGCCCTGCTCCTGAAGGAGTTATAGAATCTAAAAAATCTAATCGACTAGCAGAAAGAAGACTTGAACAGATTGATTTGAATTTTGATTTTCTTAAAAATAAAATATTGCCTTTTGTTGAAACTTTTGGCAATTTGCCAGTAGAGAAAGGAGAGACGGGGAGAAATAATCCTTTTGCTCCTTATTAATCTTTTTATGCAGAATTCTCCTAAAATGAAAAACCTTATAGATGCTTTGATAGAAAGGGATTTAGTAGATCCTATAGTTTTAGATAGCGTTAAAAAGCAAGCACAAAAAGAAAAAAGAGATATTGAAGAAATTCTTTTAGAAAAAGGATTGGTAGAAGAAGAAAAGTTATTTAAATTAAAAGCTGAAATTTTAAATGTTCCTTTTAGAGATCTTTCCGATCTTTCTCCTGACCCTAATGTCTTAAAGATAGTTCCTTTTGAGGCTGCTCAGCATTATCGTTTTATTCCTCTTGAGATTGATAAGAAAAACGGAAAGCTTGAAGTAGGAATGCTTAATCCTGAAGATATTGATGCTAATGAGGCTTTGAAGTTCATTGCTCATCGTCATAATCTTAAGCCTGAAAATTTTTTAATTACCCTTAGTGATTTTAAAAAAATAATTAAAGAATATTCTAGTTTTAAAGGAGAGATGAAAGAGGCTCTTAAGGAATTAAAGAAAGAGCTGGATGAGCCTGAGAAGGGAAGAAAAAAAGTAGAAAAGGAAAAAATAGAAAAAATTGCTGAAGAGGCCCCAATTAGTAAGGTGGTTGCCTTGATTATTAAACACGCAATAGAAGAAAAAGCATCTGATATTCATATTGAACCAGGAGAAAAATCAATAAGGGTTAGATTTAGAGTGGATGGCGTTTTGCATACCAATCTAACTCTTCCAGTAAGAATACATCCTGCTATAGTTTCTAGAATTAAAATTCTTTCAAGACTAAAAATAGATGAAACCAGAAAGCCTCAGGATGGAAGATTTTTTACTCAAATGGAAGGGAAAAAGATTGATTTTAGAGTCTCTACTCTTCCTACTTATGCAGGAGAGAAGGTTGTAATGAGGATACTTGATCCTACTGTTGGTTTAAAAAAGCTTGACGATCTTGGTTTAGAGGGGAGAAACTTGGATGTTTTAAATAAGAGTATTAAAAAGCCACATGGCTTAATTTTGGTAACAGGGCCTACTGGATCTGGTAAAACTACTACTCTTTATAGTATTTTGCATATTTTAAACCAGGAAGGAGTTAATATTATTAGTCTGGAAGATCCTATTGAATATTTTATAGAGGGAGTTAATCAGTCTCAAGTTAAGCCTGAAATTGGCTACGATTTTGCTAATGGTCTTCGTAGTATTTTAAGACAAGATCCTGACAAGATTATGGTTGGTGAAATTAGAGATGAAGAAACTGCTGCTCTAGCTGTTCATGCTGCTTTAACTGGTCATTTAGTTTTGTCTACTCTACATACCAATGATGCTCTTGGAGTAATTCCTAGATTAATTGATATGAAAATTAATCCTTATTTGCTTCCTCCTACTTTGGTTTTGGTGATTGCTCAAAGATTAGTTAGAAGACTTTGCACAAAGAAAAAAGAAATTAAGCCAACCCCAGAGATAGAAGAATTAGTTGATAAAGAATTATCTGGAATGAAGCCTTCAGAATTAAAGAAAATGAATATTAAAAAACCTTATACCTTATATGAGCCCGAGCCCTCTAAAGAATGTCCTAAAGGTACAAAAGGAAGAATTGGTATTTTTGAAATGATTGAGATGACTCCAGAATTAGAGCAAATAATTCTTAGCGATCCTTCTGAAAGAAAAATTAGAGAGGAGGCAAAAAGGCAAGGCATGACTACTATGATGCAAGATGGAATATTAAAAGCATTAAGAGGACTTACTGGCTTTGAAGAAGTAAAGAAAGCCGTTGAAGAATAATTAATTATTAAAATTTATGAAAAACAAAGGATTTACCTTAGTTGAATTACTCGTTGTTATAGCCATTATTGGTTTATTAACTGGGATGGTGGTTATTAGTATTCAACACGTAAAAGCAAAGGCAAGAGACAGTCAGAGAGTTTCTGATATTAATAGCATTGCAACTGCTCTTGCTCTTTATCACAATGATAACAATAATTATCCTATTTATGATGGCTATATTACCAGCGAAGATGATTTGTCTGTTGTTTTGGAAGGAGCAGATGCAATAAATGAAATGCCTATAGATCCCATAAACCAAGGAGATTATCGTTATTATTATCAAAGCACTGATGGTTCTGACTATTATATAGAATATTATTTAGAAACAGACAGCATGTCTGGGAAGAGCAATGGGCTCAACTATCATATTCCTTAATAAAGTAATTTAAATAAAAATATGCCTAACAACTACAAAGCTGAATTAGAAGAAATATTAGAGGTGGCTGGTCAACACGGGGCTTCTGACATCCATTTTTCTGTTGGCAGAAATCCGACACTTAGAATAGATGGTAATTTAGTAGAATTAGAGAAATATCCAATTTTAACAAAAGATCATGCAGAAGGTTTAATAGAAAATCTTTTGACTGATGAACAAAAAGAAAGAGTTATTAAAGAAAGAGAAATTGATTTTTCATATAATTACAAAGATAAAGCTAGATTCAGAGTAAATGTTTTTCATCAAAGAGGCAACATTTCTGCTGCTTTGAGATTTTTTCCTGCTAAAATTAAAACCATTAAAGAATTGAATATGCCTGAGAGAATAGAAAATTTCATTAATTATTCTCAGGGCTTATTGCTGGTTGTGGGACCTACTGGTCATGGAAAAACAACTACAATGGCTGCTTTGGCTGATTTAATTAATCACAACCAAACAAAGCATATTATTACTATAGAAGACCCCATAGAATATATTTTTGAACAAGATAAAAGCATAATTGATCAAAGAGAAGTTGGAGATGATACAAAGAGTTTTCCTAAAGCTTTGCGTGCTGCTTTTCGTCAGGATCCAGATGTAATAGTTGTTGGAGAAATGAGAGATTTAGAAACTATTTCTACTGCTTTGACTGCTGCAGAAACAGGTCATTTGGTTATGGCTACATTGCATACTAATAGTGCTGCTCAGACTATTGATAGAATAATTGATAGTTTTCCAGCAGAAGCAAAAAATCAAGTTAGAACTCAATTAGCTTCTACTTTGTTGGGAGTAGTTTCTCAGAGACTTATTCCTCAGGTTGATGGTGGAAGAGTTCCTGCTGTTGAGATTATGATTGCTAATTCAGCTGTTAGAAATCTTATTAGAGAAGGCAAGATATATCAAATTGATTTGGTTTTGGAGACAAGCACTGACGAGGGAATGATTTCTTTGAATAGATCTTTGGCTGATTTAGTTCATCAAGGAAATATTTCTTTAGAAAACGCAGAGATTTACTCTCTTAATCCTTCTGATTTAAGAATGCTATTAGGGAAAAAATAGTTAATTTCTGATTTTAAAATGAAGTTTAATTATCAAGCGAGAACAAAACAAGGAGATGTTCAAACTGGAACAGTAGAGGCGGCTAGCAGAGAGTCTGCTATTGATATTCTTCAAAGACATGATTTGGTTGTAGTTTTTTTAGAAGAAGTTTCTCAAATTCCTTTTTATGCTCGTTCTTTAAAATTTTTACAGAGGATAAAAACAAAAGAAATTACAATATTTTATAGGCAGCTTGCTATTTTATTTGAGGCTAATGTTTCTCCTTTGGAATCTTTAAAAATATTAGGAAGTCAAACCAAGAATCCTCTTTTTAGAGAATTGATATTTGATTTAGAAAAAAATGTTAAAGGAGGAGAGCCATTATCTAAGGCAATGTCAAGGCATCCTAAGGTTTTTTCCTCCTTTTATATTAATGTTGTTAAGGCTGGAGAGGCTACTGGTAAATTGCATGATGTTTTGAAATATTTAGCTGATCATGCTGAGAAAGAATATAATTTGAATCACAAAGTAAGAGGAGCTTTTACTTATCCTATTGCTATTTTGGTTTTATTTTTGCTTGTAGGTACCTTAATGATGATATATGTTGTTCCTCAGCTGTCTTCTATGCTTCTTGAGCTAAATCAAGAACTGCCTATTACTACAAAAATACTTATTGCTACTAGTGATTTTTTGCGTAATTGGATTTGGCTAGTTGTCTTATTGTTGATTGGATTGATTTTTGGATTCTTTAAATTTAGAGAAACAGAAAAAGGAAGGCTTTTTATAGATAAAATGAAATTAAGAATTCCAATATTTAACTCTTTATTTCAAAAAATATATTTAGCACGTTTTGCTGAAAACTTTAAAACTCTTTTAATTGGAGGCATTCCTATTTTAAAAGCTCTTGACATTACTGCTTCAGTAATAGGAAATAAGAATTATGAGAAGATAATTTTAGAAGCAAAGGAAAAGGTTAGAGTTGGGGAAAATATTAGCACTGCCTTTGCTAAGCATCCCAGGGAAATAACTCCCATGGTAAGTCAAATGATAGGGGTTGGAGAAAAAACAGCTCAGCTTGATAATATATTAGAAAAAGTTGCATATTTTTATCAGCAAGAAGTAGATAGAATGGTTTCTAACTTAACTCAGCTTATTGAACCTATAATGATTCTTGTTTTAGGTGCTGGGGTTGGGTTGTTGGTTTCTTCTATTTTAATGCCTATTTACAATATTGCCTCTGGGCTTTAATTTTAGTATAATAAAGATAGATGATTAAAAAAATATAAAGGTCGGTCTTGCTCAAAAAGTTTTTTGGGTTTCAGATTAATTAAGATTATGAAAATCATGCAAAAATTTAACAAAAAATCTAAGGGTTTTACCCTTATTGAGCTGCTGGTTGTTATTGCCATTATTGGTATATTGGCAACTATCGTCTTGGTATCATTAAACTCTGCCAGAGAAAAGGCAAGAGATACTCGTAGAATTGGTGATTTAAGACAAGTAGCTTTAGCATTAGAAATGTATTATGATGACAATGCTAGTTCAGGATACCCAGGCACTGACGACACAGAAAGTTGGTCTGCTATGGAAACAGCCCTTGAAGATGGTGGCTATATGACGGCTGTTCCTTCTGACCCAGGTACGGGAACATATTTCTATTATCCTGGTGACAGCAATACTACTTATGTCTTAGGAGCTACGTTGGAAAACGACAATAATAGTGCTTTAGATACAGACGTTGATAATGCTGATATATCTGACATAACAGTACCAGCTGGAACTTGTGATGATACTGAAGGGGCTCCACAATACTGTGTGCAGCCATAAGGTATTGTCTTTATTCAGCTTAACAGTCTAATTCTGTCCAAGCTTGTTTGGTTTGGGCAGAAGAGATTGTTAGGCTGATTTTAAAATGATTGTTTTGTTTTTTGTTTTAGGGCTTGTAATAGGAAGCTTTCTGAATGTAATAATTATTCGTTTAAAAAAAGAAGAATCTTGGCTTAAGCGAAGATCTTATTGTCCTTGGTGTAAAAAAGGACTATCTTGGTATGAGCTCATTCCTCTAGTTTCTTTTTTTATTCAGAAAGGCAAGTGTAGGGGCTGCAAAAAGAAGATTTCTTGGCAATATCCTTTAGTGGAGTTTTTTACAGGGGTTGTTTTTGTTTTGATTGGTCTTTACTTTTTTGAATTTTCTGTTCTAGGCTTTATTAATGCGCTTTTTCTTTTTATTATCTCTTCTTTATTGATAGTTATTTTTGTTTATGACTTGAAACACTATATAGTTCCTGATCAAATTATATATCCTGCTATTGTTTTTGTTTTTTTATATAAAATTACTTTTCTTTTTTTAATAAATAATTTGCTTTTCATTTTATACTATTTTCTTGCAGCAGTCGTAGGTGGAGCATTTTTTTTGGCAATTGTATTGATTTCAAGAGGAAAATGGATGGGTTGGGGCGATGTTAAGATTGGTTTTTTGATGGGCTTGCTTTTAGGCTTTAGCGGTCTTATAGTCGCCTTGTTTTTATCTTTCTTGTCAGGTGCGCTTATTTCGGTGATTTTACTTTCTTTAAAGAAAAAAGGATTAAGGTCTGAAATTCCTCTTGCTCCTTTTCTTGTTTTTTCTGCTCTTGCTGTTCTTTTTTGGGAAAGCTTGTTAATTAGATGGTATACAAATCTTTTTATATGAAAAATACAGATAAAAAAAGAGGATTTACTTTAACTGAAATATTAGTCGTGATCTTTATAATTGGCTTCATATCTTCCATTATGATTGTTAATTGGAGAAGCAATGAAGAAAGATACAAGCTTCACAGGATTGCTCAAGAAGTGGTTCAAGATATTAGAAGCGCTCAAGACATGGCCTTGACTAGCTTTAGATACGAAGGAAATATTCCTTCTGCTTATGGTGTATATTTTGATAAACAAGATTCGAGGGGGTATATAATTTTTGGTGATTTAAATGAAAATGGGAGATATAATAGTAATGGAGATATTGTTGTTGAAGGTGTTGAGATAAGCGAGGGGGTGGAAATATATGATCTGTCTAATGACTTGCATGTTTTGTTTTCTATTCCTGATGGTTTTACTCAAATATATCCTACTAATCCTTTTGCTAGGGTCACTCTTAAAAGAACAAATGGTTCTTGCCCAGATGATTGCTTGGATATTGTAGTAAGATCTACAGGGCGAGTTAGCATAGAATAAATATGAATTTTTTTAATTTTAAAAAAGGATTTACCCTTATGGAGGTTATTGTTTCAATAGCCATTGTTTTGACAGGATTGATTGGCTCAATAGGATTAATATTTTTTAGTGTTTCCGGCATTAGCTACAATGAAAATAGATTAATGGCTTCTAATTTGGCTCAAGAAGGAATTGAAATTGTTAGAAACATTAGAGACAGTAATTGGCTCTCATATAAAAGGGGGGCTGATGAGTGGAGGGATGGATTAGCAGAGGGACAGTGGAGAGTAGAATACAGCAATACTAATTTGCTTTCGTATGAAGATCAATATCTTAAAAGAGATAGTAATGGATTTTATCAATATCAAATTGGAGATAACACTGTTTTTAAGAGAACCATAACAATAGAGCATATAGAAAGCAATCAAATAAGAGTAATATCAAAAGTAGATTGGCAAACCAAGGGGAGAGATCAGTCCTTTAGCTTGGAGGCCAGGCTATATAATTGGCTTGAAGAATAATTATGAATAAAAAAGGTTTTACATTAATTGAATTAATTGTTGCTATGGCTGTTTTCGTAATAGCCATATCTGTTGTGCTAAGTCTTTTTATGATGGGTTTGCGTGCCCAAAGAAAGGCTATTGCACTTCAGGATGTGCAAGACAATGCTAGGTTTTTACTGGGCTTTATTGCAAAGGAATTAAGAATGTCAGAGATAAACAGTGTTAGTTCTAATACTTTAAATATTACTCGTTCTGATGGAAGAGAGGTTGAGTATGTTTTTGTAGACGGTGATCTTGAGAGAAGCTTGCCATCAGACCCGTCTTCTAGTGGTGTTATTAATTCTGACCAAGTTAATATTGAAGGCTTTTTTTATGGTATTGGGGTTGGAGGTGGAGATGGTCAGCAGCCTCGTATTACTATTGTATTAAACATTAGCAGCACAGGAGGAAGAATAGAAGAGCAGGCTCAAATAGAAATACAAACAACATTATCTCCTAGGAATTTACAACTATGAAAAAAGAAAAACAAAAAGGAGTTTCTTTACTTTTGACATTATTAATAATGGCTGCTCTTTTAGCTGTGGCCTTTGGGTTGTCTAGACTTAGTTTGGGAGAGATAAAGTTGGCTCGTGATATACCCAAATCTTTGGTTGCTTTTTATGCTGCAGATTCTGGAATAGAGCGAGCTATTTATCAAGATAGAGTTTTGGGCAGTATTAGTAATTTTAATGATTGCGTTGATGATTCTGATGAGATTTGTTACGAGGTAACCACAGAAATGGATGGCAGCACCAGAGTGATTATTTCTAATGGATCCTATAAGGACATTCAGAGAGCTATTGAAATAAGGTACTAATATGTTTGTTTCATTTTTTTAAGGTTTTTTGCCCCTATATTTTGCTGGATTTGACCGGCATTTTTTTATTGTTTAAAATTAATAGTTAAATCAATAATTTCTAATATTTTCATGTCAAACAAATTTACACAAATTAAAAAAAGAAATAGCAAGGTCGTAGATTTTGATCAACAAAAAATTACAAATGCAATATTTAAAGCCTTTACCGTTACTGGTGAGGGCGGCCAAAGAATCGCCAAGAAAATTTCTGACAAGGTGATTCTTTTTTTGAATCGCAGATATAAAAAAGATTATGTTCCTACAGTAGAAGAAATACAAGATATTGTTGAAGAGGTTTTAATTCTTGACGGTTATGCTGAGACTGCCAGAGCGTATATTTTGTATAGAGATCAAAGAAGAAAAGTCAGAGAAATGCAAATTGCTACTAATGAAAGTCTAAATACAATTAATGGTTATTTAGAGGAATTGAATTGGGAAATAAATGAGAATAGTAATATGACATATTCATTGCAGGGATTAAATAATCATATAGCAAGCGCTTTGACTAAGAAGTATTGGTTAAACAAAATATATCCTGAAGAAGTAAGAGAGGCTGCTGATAGAGGAGATTTTCATATTCATGATTTAGGATATTTAGCTCCTTATTGTTGTGGTTGGGACTTGACTGATTTGCTTGTAAAGGGATTTAAGGGGGTTCCTGGGAAAATAGAATCAAAACCAGCTAAACATTTTAGAGTTGCTCTTTCTCAGATTATAAATTTCTTTTACACAACACAAGGAGAGACTGCAGGAGCAGAAGCTTTTTCTAATTTTGATACCTTGTTAGCTCCTTTTATTCGATACGATGATTTAAATTATGAGCAGGTTAAGCAGGCCATGCAAGAGTTTTTGTTTGGATGTAATGTTCCTACTAGGGTGGGCTTTCAAACTCCTTTTTCTAATATAACTATGGATTTGGTTGTTCCTGAAAACTTAAAGGACACTCCTGTTGTAATAGGAGGAAAGCCTCAAAAAGAAACATACAAAGACTTTCAGAAAGAGATGGATATGTTGAATAAAGCTTTTGCAGAAGTTATGAATGAAGGAGATGCGTCTGGTCGTGTTTTTACTTTTCCTATTCCTACATATAATATTACTGAAGATTTTGATTGGGATAATCCTGTACTAGATCCTGTGTGGAAAATGACTGCAAAATATGGAATTCCCTATTTTGCTAATTTTATTAATAGCGAAATGAAGCCAGACGATGCTAGGAGCATGTGTTGTCGTTTAAGATTGGATAACAGGGAATTATACAAAAGAGGAGGAGGATTATTTGGATCTTCCCCGCTTACTGGCTCAATTGGAGTTGTTACAATAAACATGCCAAGACTTGGGTATTTATCTAAAAGTAAAAAAGAATTCTTTGATAGGTTGAGCAGATTGATGGACTTGGGCAGAGAGTCTTTAGAAATTAAAAGAAAAACAATAGAAAATTTTACAGAAAAAGGCCTTTATCCTTATGCTAAATTTTATTTAGATGGCGTTAAAAAGATTAGAAATAGTTATTGGGGCAATCACTTTTCTACTATTGGTTTAATTGGAATGAACGAAGCTGTTTTAAATTTTATGGGCAAAGACATTGCTAGTAAGGAAGGAGGCAAGTTTGCTGCTGATGTTTTGGATTTCATGAGAGACAGGCTGGTTTTATACCAAGAGAAAACAGGGAATATGTATAATTTAGAAGCTACTCCTGGAGAAGGTACTGCTTATAGGTTGGCTCGCAAAGACAAAAGTGAGTTTCCTGACATAGTTACAGCCGGAGAAACTGAACCATATTATACAAATTCTAGTCAACTGCCAGTTGGTCATACTGATGATTTATTTTCTGCCTTAAAACAGCAAGATAATCTTCAAACTAAATATACAGGGGGAACTGTATTTCATGCATTCTTAGGAGAAAATGTTTCTGATATTGATACTGTGAAAAGTCTTATTAAAAAAATATTTAGTAAATTTCATATTCCATATTTTACATTAAGTCCAACATTTAGTATCTGCCCTCAGCATGGTTATTTGTCTGGTTCTCACGAAGTTTGTCCAAAATGTACTATAGAACAACCTTGTGAGGTTTATTCAAGGGTTGTTGGTTATTTAAGACCTGTTAAGCAATGGAACAAAGGAAAGGCTGAGGAATTTAAACAGAGAAAGGTGTTTAAAATATGAAAATCGGTGGTCTTCAAAAAATGAGCTTAGTTGATTATCCTGGTAATGTCTGTGCCACTGTTTTTTTAGTTGGTTGTAACTTTAGATGTCCTTTTTGTCAGAATCCAGAATTGGTTGTTGAAAAAAAACATCCTTTAATAAAAGAGGATGATTTTTTTTATTTTTTAAAAGAAAGAAAAGGGTTGATTGATGGTATTTGTATTACTGGGGGAGAGCCTACCATTTATGGGAATAAGTTGATTGATTTTATTAAAAAAATTAAGAAAATGGATTTTTTAATTAAGACAGATACAAATGGTAGCAACCCTGATGTATTAAAAGAATTAATTAAGAAAAAATTAGTTAATTATATTGCTATGGATATTAAAAACTCACCTGATGATTATGCAAAATCTGCTGGAGTTGATATTGATATTAATTTAATTAATAAAAGCATTGAATTAATTAAAAGCAGTAAAATTCCTTATGAATTTAGGATTACAGCTGTTCCTTCCTTGGTTGATAAAGAAAAGATTGTTAAAATTGGTAAATGGATTAAAGGGGCTGAAAATGTTTTTTTGCAACAATTTCAAAATGAAAAAGTATTAGATTCTTCTTTTAGAAAGATAGATCCTTATTCTGATCAGGATTTTAAAGAATTTAAAAAAATATTAGACGGTTATGTGAGGAGGGTTAGCCTTCGATTGTGAAATATTCAAACATTCTTTTGTCTTTTTGCTTTTTCTTTATATTAATCATCTTTTTTATCTCTCCTTTTCTTTTAGAGAATAAAAAAGAAGGGTTGATTGATTTTAATGACTTAGAAAGAGAGATTTCCTTAAGAGGCAAGGTTGTCAGTGTTGATATTAGAGCCGAGCATACAAAGCTTTTAATTAAGTCTGGAGATGATTTAGTATTAATTAACGTAAGGAAATATCCTGAATATGAATATGGAGATATTGTAAAGATCAGGGGAAGGTTAGAAACCCCTATTGAATTCCCTGATTTTAATTATAGGGAATATTTGGCAAAAGATGGTATTTATTCAGTAATGTATTATCCTAAAATTACTCTTTTAGATAAAGACAAGGGTAATTTTTTTTATGAAAAGATTTTTGATTTTAAGAAAAATATTAAGAAAAAAATAGAAATGATTATGCCCTATCCTGAAGTTTCTTTATTAGGGGCTCTTACCTTAGGAAATAAGCAGGGGCTTTCTGATGAGTTTAAAGAAGATTTAAATATTAGCGGGGTTAGGCATATAGCTGCGATTTCTGGCATGCATATTATAATATTGATTGAAATTGTCTTGTTTTTATTTATTTGGTTGGGGTTTTGGCGTAATCATGCTTTCTATTTTACTCTTCTTGTTCTCTTTTTATTCATTATTATGATTGGAGCTCCTGCTTCTGCTGTAAGGGCTGGAATAATGGGAGTTGGTTTGCTTTTTGCTCAAAAGATGGGCAGATTGAGTAGTTCTGGCAGGTTTATGGTTTTTGCTTGTGCTGGAATGCTTGCTTTTAATCCCTTGCTTTTAAGATACGATGTTGGTTTTCAATTATCTTTTTTGGCTGTTTTTGGCATAATATACATCATGCCCTTAATTAAGAACTGGTTTAAGAAGGTTTTTAAAAAAGAAAGATTGGGTTTGATTTTAGAATTAATTGCAGTTACTCTTGCTGCTCAAATAGCAACTCTTCCTTTGTTGTTATATAGTTTTGGCAGGGTTTCTATTGTTTCTCCATTGGTTAATGTTTTAATTGTCCCCATCCTTCCTTATGTTATGATTCTTGGCTTGGCCTTTAATTTAGCATCTATTACCTGGTTGTTTTTAGGAAAAATTTTAGCTTGGCCTTTATATTTTTTATTAACATACATAAGCAGATTGGTAGAGCAAGTTTCTAAAATTCCCTTTGCCAGTTATGAAGTTAATTGGTTTGAGTGGTGGTTAATTCCTATGTATTATCTTGTTTTGCTTCTTTTGATTTTTGGAGAAAAAATTTCTTTATTTTTTAATAAAAAAGATTCTTTATGAAATTAGATTTTAAAAAATATTTAATTTTACTTTTCATTATAATAGCAATTATTATATTTTCTATTTCTTTTTATGGACAGGAAAAAGATGTTTTAGAAATTGATTTTTTTGACATTGGCCAGGGAGATAGTATTTTTATTGAACTAAACAAAAAACAGGTCTTGATAGATGGCGGGCCTGGCATGAAGGTGCTGGAAAAGCTTGGCAGGGAAATGCCTTTTTATGACAGGCACATAGACTTTGTTATTTTAACTCATCCAGAATATGATCATATTAATGGACTAATAGAAGTTATTAAAAGATATAATATTGGAGCTGTTTTAGTTTCCGGGCTTGAGAGAGAAACAATGCAATACAAAGAATGGTCTAGGGTTATTAAAGAAAAAAATATCCCTGTAATTATTGTAAAGAATGGAGATAAGATTGCTATTGATGATGCTGTTTTTTATGTAATTCATCCTTTTCATAATTTAAAAGGAGAAGAGGTTAAAAAAACCAACAATGCTTCGATTGTTGGTAAGTTAGTTTATGGTGATTTTGAGATTCTTTTAACTGGAGATATTGAAAAAGCTATAGAAAGAGAGCTTGTTGATTCTGGTATAGACTTGAGGGCAGACGTGTTAAAAGTGGCTCATCATGGGAGTAGTACTTCTAGTTGTGATGAATTTTTGAATGCAGTTGGTTCTATTGCTGCTGTGATTCAGGCTGGAAAAGACAACAGATATGGACATCCTCATCCTATTGTTCTAGAAAGGCTTGGTGATATTTTTGTAAAAACTACTGGAGAACATGGAGACATTGAATTAATTAGCGACGGTATTGGTTTTTTGATTAGATAGGCTACATTATTGATGTGCCTGTTATTAATCTAAATAGCCAGAATACAACTGGTATTATTAATTGAAAAATGAAGAATATAAAGAAGAGGAGAATAAATATGCTGTATTTTTCAATGCTTCTAGCTATGTGTTCAAATCTTGAAGGAAGGATTGCCAAGAGTATCTTTGATCCGTCTAATGGTGGAATTGGCATTAGATTAAATACTGCTAATAGTATGTTCAATATAACTATATATGCAAATATTTGTATTAAGCTTTGAGTATAAGCAAAGCTTTGCATAGGTATGAATCTTATAGCCATGCCGAAGATTAGCGCTATAGAAAGATTTGCTAATGGTCCTGCGGCTGCTACTTTTGCTGGGCCCCATCTTTGATCTTTTAGGTTGTATGGATTATATGGCACTGGCTTTGCCCAACCAAATAAAACAGGACTGCCAACTGCTAGCAGGAACAGGGGAACGATAAGAGACCCCCAAAAATCTAAATGTTTTATTGGGTTTAATGTTAGTCTTCCTTGATATTTGGCAGTTGGATCTCCAAGATAATTAGCCATAGCTCCGTGAGATACTTCATGGATAACTACAGACATTAATAGGATCAATATTTGAATTATTAGTATAAATAGGTCCATAGATGTTGCAAATAAAATAAATTTGTGTTAGTTTTATAGAATAAAATCTTAGTATAATATTAAAATGTCTAGAGTTTGTGAAATTTGCAATAAAAAATCTACTGTAACTGTATCACGAAAGAAGTTGAGAAGCAAATATAATCCTACTACAAAAAGGAGACAACACCCCAACCTTCAATGGGTGAGATTAGACAATGGAAAAAGGGTGAAGGCTTGCGCTAAATGCATTAAGAGAATGGGAAAGGATAAATAATGTCCCGGGCTGTGGCCTAGTGGACTAGGGCGCACGCATGGGGTGCGTGAGATCGTGGGTTCAAATCCCGCCAGCCCGAGTTTTTGTAAATTAATTTGACCAGATTTTAAATAATTGTTATCCTTATAAAGTAACAATCTCAATATTCTTGAGACAATTTATTTTTAACCTTTAATTATGCCTACAATTCATCAATTAATTAGAAAGCCTAGAAAGAAAGGCAAAAAAAAGCCGAAGGCACCTGCTCTTCGGAAGGGTTTTAATACAAAGAAAAACAGGCCTACTAAATACAACTCTCCTTTTAAGAGGGGTGTATGTGTTAGTGTTAAAACAATTACTCCTAAAAAGCCTAATTCAGCTCTTAGGAAAATAGCAAGAGTAAGATTAACAAATGGAATGGAAGTAACAGCATATATTCCAGGAGAAGGTCATCAGCTTCAAGAGCACTCTGTTGTAGTAATAAGAGGAGGAAGAGTAAAAGACTTGCCTGGCGTTCGTTATCATGTTGTTAGGGGTGTTCTTGATAGTACAGGCGTTGATGGAAGAAAGCAGAAAAGATCTAAATATGGAGCTAAGAAAGGAGGAGGGCCTACTAAGCCAGCTGCATCAGCTGGAGAAGGAGAGGAAGAAGCTAAAGAAGAGCCTAAAGAATAAATATGCGTAGAAAAAAATCAATTAAAAGAGAAATAATTCCAGATCCAAAATATAATAGTGTTTTGGTTGCTAAGTTTGTAAATAATTTAATGATAGAAGGAAAAAAGTTTCTTTCTCAGAAAATTATTTACAATGCTCTTGAAATAGTTGGAAAGAAATTAAAAAAAGAGAAGAAAGAAGATGTTCTGGAGGTGTTAGAGGAAGCTATTAAAAATACTTCTCCTTTATTAGAAGTGAAATCAAGAAGAGTTGGAGGAGCTAATTATCAAGTTCCTTATGAAGTCAAGGGTAAAAGAAGAGAGGCTTTGGCTATGAGATGGATTATTGAGTCTGCAAAAAAGAAAAAGGGAAGATCTATGGAAGAAAGGCTAGCCAATGAATTGATTGATGCTTTTAATAATACAGGAGAAGCAGTTAAGAAAAAAGAACAAGCTCATAAAGTTGCTGAAGCAAACAGGGCCTTTGCTCATTTTGCTTGGTAATTGATTTTTAAAATTATGCCTAGACAATATACATTAGACAAAACAAGAAACATTGGTTTTATAGCCCATATAGACGCTGGTAAAACAACTGTTACCGAGCGCGTTTTATTTTACACAGGAATTTCTCATAAAATAGGAGAGGTTCATGAAGGGGAGGCTATTATGGATTGGATGGAACAAGAAAGAGAAAGAGGAATTACCATTACATCAGCTGCTACTACTTGTTTTTGGTCTCCCGGAGAGTATATGACCAAGAATAAAGAAAATGAACATAGAATTAACATAATTGATACTCCAGGGCATATTGACTTTACTGTTGAGGTTCAGAGGTCTTTGCGTGTTTTAGATGGAGCCGTCGTTATTTTTGATGGCGTTGCTGGAGTAGAGCCTCAATCAGAAACAGTATGGAGACAAGCGGATAAATACCACGTTCCTAGAATGTGCTTTATTAATAAACTAGATAGAATGGGTGCTGATTTTGAAAGAAGCTATAATTCTATACTAGAAAGATTAACTACAAGTGCTGTTAAAATGCAAATTCCTATTGGATTAGAATCTGATCATAAAGGAGTAGTGGATTTGCTAGAGCAAAAAGCTTACTATTTTGAAGGCGATCATGGGGAAAAGGTTGTTGAAAAAGAAATCCCTGATGATTTAAAAGAAAAATCAAAAAAATTAAAAGAAGAACTTATTGAAAAAATTGTTGAACTTGATGATTCTCTTACAGAAAAGTATTTAGAAGGAAAAGAGATTTCAGTAGATGAATTAAAAAAGGCTTTAAGAAAAGGAACTATTGATTCCAAGATTATTCCTGTTTTTTGCGGCTCTGCTTTAAAAAACAGCGGAGTTCAAACATTAATTGATGCTATTATTGAATACATGCCTTCTCCTAAAGACTTACCTCCGGTGGAGGGATTAAAGTCTGGAACAGAAGAAAAGGTTGCTCGCGAAACATCTGATGATGCTCCTTTTGCTGCTTTAGGATTTAAGGTTGCTACAGATCCTTATGTTGGTAGCCTTACTTATTTTAGAGTTTATTCTGGAACATTAAAGGCAGGATCATATATTTTAAACAGTGTTACAGGGAGCAAGGAGAGGGTTGGTCGTATATTACGTATGCATGCTAATCATAGAGAAGAGGTAAAAGAAATATATGCAGGTCAAATTGGTGCCGCAGTAGGTTTAAAAGATACTACTACTGGAGACACTCTTTGTGATCCTGATCATCCAATAATTCTTGAAAAAATTACTTTTCCAGAGCCAGTTATTTACATATCAATTGAACCAAAAACAAAAGCTGATCAAGAAAAAATGGGCATGGCTTTGAAGCGTTTGTCTGAAGAAGATCCTACCTTTAAGATAAGGACAGACGAAGATACTGGGCAAACAATAATTGCTGGAATGGGAGAACTTCATTTAGAGATTATTGTTGACCGTTTACTTAGAGAATTTAAGGTTGAAGCTAATGTTGGCAGGCCTCAGGTAGCATACAAGGAAACTATTACTGGTACAGCAGAAGCAGAAGGAAAATATATTCGCCAAAGCGGTGGTCGTGGTCAGTATGGACATGTTCTTCTTAGAGTTGAAGCCTTAGAAAGAGGAAAGGGATTCGAGTTTATAAACTCCATTAAAGGAGGAAATATTCCTTCAGAATTTATTCCTGCTGTTGAAAAAGGCATCAAAGAAGCCATGAGCAGAGGTATTTTAGCTGGCTATCCTGTTGTTGATTTACAAGCAGAGCTTTATGATGGTTCTTATCATGATGTAGATTCTTCTGAATCGGCCTTTAAGATTGCTGGTTCTATGGCCTTTCAAGATGCAGCTAAAAAAGCAAAGCTTGTTTTGCTTGAGCCTGTTATGAAGGTGGAGGTTGTTATTCCTGAAGACTTTTTAGGAGATATTAGTGGTGACTTAAGCAGTAAGAGAGCAAGAATAGAAAAAATGGGAGAGCGTGGAAATTTAAAAGTTATTGATGCAAAAGTTCCTTTGTCTGAGATGTTTGGTTATGCCACTCAGATTCGTTCTATGACTCAGGGAAGAGGGACTTTTACAATGGAATTTGATCATTATGCTCAGGTTCCTGACAATATTGCACAAGAAATTATAGAGGGTAAAAGAAAATAACTTGACTAAGTATTATTAATCCTTTAAACTTAATAATACCTAGTGATTAATAAAATAAAAATATAATAATTGTTTCAGTAATTCTTTTGTTTCATTAATCTTAATGCAGCAATAGTTTTATTGGAATAAAGTTTTTATGGCTGAAAAATTTGAAAGAAGTAAACCTCATGTTAATGTTGGAACGATTGGTCATGTTGACCATGGTAAAACCACATTAACAGCAGCTATTTTAAAGCAACTATCAGCTAAAGGATATAAAACCTCTTTGAAGTCCATTGATCAAATTGACAATGCTCCAGAAGAAAAGGAAAGAGGTATTACCATTGCTTTAGCTCACGTTGAATACGAAACAGAAAAAAGACACTATGCTCACATTGATGCTCCTGGTCATGCTGATTATATTAAAAACATGATCACAGGTGCGGCTCAGATGGATGGTGCTATTTTAGTTGTTTCTGCAGCAGATGGTCCTATGCCTCAGACTCGAGAGCATATTCTTTTAGCTAGACAAGTAGGAGTACCTTCAATTATTGTATTCCTTAATAAGACTGATCAAGTTGATGATCCTGAATTAGTTGATCTTGTTGAGGCAGAAGTAAGAGAGTTGTTAAACAAATACGAGTTTGATGGTGATAATGCTCCTGTTATTAAAGGATCAGCATTAAAAGCATTGGAAGCTGATTCTACTGATGCTGAAGAAGCAAAATGCATTTTTGAATTAGCTGAAGCCTTAGATGCAAACGTAGAAGAACCAAAAAGAGAAACTGACAAGCCTTTCTTAATGCCTATTGAAGACATTTTTACCATTGAAGGAAGAGGAACAGTAGTAACAGGAAGAATTGAAAGAGGAGTTATTAAGCTTAATGATGAAATAGAAATAGTTGGTCTTAAAGATACTCAAAAAACAGTAGTAACTGGTATTGAAATGTTCAATAAATCCCTAGAAGAAGGCCAAGCTGGTGATAATGCTGGTATTCTCTTAAGGGGCGTAAAGAAAGAAGATATTGATAGAGGACAAGTTATAGCAGCTCCTGGTTCAATTACTCCTCATACAGAGTTTGAAGGAGAAGCATATATCCTTAGCAAGGAAGAAGGTGGTAGACACACTCCTTTCTTTAAGGGTTATAAGCCTCAATTCTACATTAGAACTACTGATGTTACAGGAGAATTTGTTGAATTGCCAGAAGGAACAGAAATGGTTATGCCAGGAGACACTGTAAAAGGCAAGATTAAATTACTCAGCCCAATAGCATTGGAAGAAAAACAAAGATTTGCTATTAGAGAAGGTGGAAAAACTGTTGGTGCTGGTGTTGTAACTAAGATTATTAAGTAATTAAACTGGTGATATATAGTATAACAAACGTATTCGGATTTAGGTTCGAATACGTTTGTATAGACTGTTAAAAAAATGGTCGCAAAAGAAGAGAAAAGTAAAAAAGAATCTAAGCCTAATGCATCAAAGGACGCAAAGGCTGCTGTAAAACAGCGCCTTAGAATTAAAATCAAAGCCTTTGATCATAAGATTATTGATCAATCAGCGCGTCAAATTATAGAGACCGCTGAAAGGTATGGTGCTGAAATAATAGGGCCTATTCCCTTGCCTGTTAGGAATAGAAAGTATACCGTAAATAGGTCTACCTTTGTTCACAAGACTTCGAGAGAGCAGTTTGAAATGAGAACTCATAAACGCTTGATTGATATATTAAATCCTAACTCTAAAATAATAGACGCACTTATGAACCTCAATCTCCCTGCTGGAGTTGATATAGAGATTAAGATGTAAAAATATGTCAATCAACTGATTGCGCAGTACCGCTCTATGCGGTAAGCGTGATTGTATTAATTATGCGAATTAATATAAACTTATTAATCTGAAAAATTAGACCTAAGCCTATTTTAAAAGCCGGGCTTGGTCCTGGCTTTTATTAAATCTTAAAAATGAAGTTTATTCTAGGTAAAAAAATAGGGATGAGTCAGATATTTGATGAAAATGATAATGTTATTCCGGTTACTATTATTGAGGCGGGTCCTTGTTTTATTACTCAAGTAAAAAACAAAGAAAAAGATGGCTATCAGGCAGTGCAACTAGGTTTTATTAAAAGCAAAAAAGAAAGGAAAAGTAAAAAAGGAAAACAATACAAATATATTAAAGAATTTAGAATTGATAATGGAGATTACAAAGCTGGAGATGAAATAAGGGTTGATTCTTTTGAAAAAGGAGAAAAAATAAAAGCATCAGCTGTTTCTAAGGGAAAAGGATTTCAAGGGGTAGTTAAAAGACATGGTTTTAGCGGTGGCCCGGCTTCGCATGGTCACCGTCACGTTTTAAGAACACCTGGCTCTATTGGAGGAGCTTATCCTCAAAGAGTAATAAAAGGTAAAAAAATGCCTGGTAGAACTGGCGGCGAAAGATTTAGTATTAAAAATCTTGAGATTGCATTGGTAGATAAAGAAAATAATCTAATAGCTGTTAAGGGGGCAATTCCTGGGCCAAACAGTGGCTTAGTAGAGTTAATATCAGAATAAACATGGCAAAATCAAATGTTTACAATTTAAAAGGAGAAAAGGTTGGCACAGAGGAGCTGCCAAAAGATATTTTTGATATTGAAATTAAAGAAGATTTAATTTATCAAGCAGTAAGAATTCATTTAAATAATTCAAGAATTCCTTTTGCTCATACTAAAGACAGAAGCGAAGTAAGAGGAGGAGGAAGAAAGCCTTGGCGTCAAAAAGGCACTGGTAGAGCTAGGCATGGCTCAAACCGTTCTCCTATTTGGATAGGAGGAGGAACCACATTTGGTCCTAGAAAAGAAAGGCTTTTTAAAAAGAAAATGAATAAAAAGGCGAAGAGAAAAGCTTTGTTTATGGCCCTAACCTCAAAGATCAAAGATGGAGAGCTGATTTTGATTGACAAGCTTAGCATTGAAAAGCCAAAGACAAAATTAATGGAAGAAAAAATAAATAATATTTTTAAAAGCATAAACAAAAAGCCTAAAAGCATTCTAATTCTTACTGCTGACAAAAATGAAAATATAATAAGGGCTAGTAAAAATATTCCATACATTAAAATGATTCCTGCTAATAGTTTAAATATTTTAGATGTTCTTTCTTTTAAATATCTATTATTAGATAAAGATTCTGTTAATTTGATCGAAAAAACTTATTTAAATAAATAATCCATGTCTATATTCAATAAAATTAAAAAAGAAATTAAAGGCCCAAAAGAAGAAGAAAAGAAAGAAAAAACAAAGAAAGTCTCGGGAAAAAAGACTGTATCAAAAATTAAAAAAACAGACAAAGGGCAGATATACAAGGTTTTGAAGAACCCTCATATTAGTGAAAAAGCTACTGATTTAGGGGAAAAAGGAAAATATACTTTTGAAATTTTTCCTTATGTTAATAAAAATCAGGTCAGAAGGGCTGTTTCTGATCTTTATGGTGTGCATGTAGATAGAGTTAATATAATAAATATAAAGCCTAAAAAAAGAATTTTAAGAGGCATAGAAGGCAAAAAATCTGGGTATAAAAAAGCGATTGTTACTTTGAAAAAAGGTGAAAAAATTGAAATAATGCCTCATTAATAATTTATGAAAGAATATAAGCCAACAACTCCAGGAAGAAGAGGAATGACAAAATCAGGAGACGAGCAACTTACCAAGAATGTAAGGCCATTTAAGAAACTTTTAAAATCTAAAAAATCTAAAGCAGGAAGATCTAACAGTGGATCTATTTCTGTTAGACATAGAGGCGGTGGGCATAAAAGGAAATATAGAATTATAGATTTTAAAAGAAATAAAGAAGGGATCTCTGGCAAAGTTAAAAGCATTGAATATGATCCAAATAGATCTTCATACATTGCTTTAGTAGCATATAGAGATGGAGAAAAAAGATATATTCTTGCTCCGCAGTCTTTAAAGGTTGGAGATGAAATAATTAGTGGTGAAAAGGTTCCTTTAAAGCCTGGAAACAGAACTCTTTTGAAAAACGTTCCTGTTGGTACTTTTGTATATAATGTAGAGCTTATTCCTGAACAGGGTGGTAAGATAGTAAGATCTGCTGGTACTGGCGCTCAGGTTATGGCCGTAGAAGGCAAATATGTTCAATTAACACTGCCTTCTGGAGAGGTAAGATTGGTTTTAAGTAATTGCAGAGGCACTATTGGTGCTCTTAGTAATCCTGAGCATATGTTTGAAAATACAGGAAAAGCAGGCAGGTCAAGATGGATGGGAAAAAGGCCTACTGTTCGTGGTTCAGCAATGAGTCCTGTTGATCATCCTCATGGAGGAGGAGAGGGAAGAGCCCCTATTGGCTTGCGTAGAGGACCTAAGACTCCTTGGGGTAAGCAGGCCTATGGTGTTAAGACAAGAAAAAAGAAAAAATATTCTAATCGTTTAATTATTCGTGGAAGAAAAAATAAGAAGCGTAGAAAATAAATTATGGCTAGATCACTTAAAAAAGGACCATATATTGATGAAAAATTATTAAATAAGGTTAAGAATTTAAAGCCAGGAGATAAAACAATTATTAAAACCTGGTCTCGTAAGTGTACCATTACTCCGGAAATGGTAGGCTTTACTTTTGGTGTTCATAACGGGAAAGATCATATTTCTGTATTTGTCAGTGAAGATATGGTTGGACATAAGTTAGGAGAATTTGCTCCTACAAGAAAGTTCGTAAGACACGGAGGTAAGATACAAAAAGAAATAGAACAAAAATCTAAAGAATAAAATATATAATTATGGAGATAAAAGCTAAATTGAGTTTTTTAAGAATAGCCCCTAGGAAAGTTAGATTGGTGACTGATCTTGTTAAAAATATGCCTGTGAAAGAAGCAGAGGCTCAATTAAAGTTTAATCCTAAAAGAGCAAGTGATCCTGTTTTAAAATTATTAAATTCTGCTGCATCTAATGCTAAAAATAATTTTAATTTAGAAAAAAAAGACTTGAAAATTAAAGAAATAAGAGTTGACGAAGGCCCTCCTTTTAAAAGATGGAGGCCTGGATCTAGGGGTATGGCTTATGCTATCAATAAAAGAACTAGTCATATTAATTTAATTCTAGAAAGCGAAAAAGAAGGTGTTGTTAAAAAAGAAAAGCCTTCAGGGCCTGAAAAGATTAAGGCTGAAAGCCTTGAAGAGGTAAAAGATAAAATAAAGGTTGAATCTGATAAAAAAGAAGTTAAAAAGGGAGAAAAAAGAGAAAAGCCAAAACCTAAAAAGGGCTTTAAGGGTGTAGCTAATAAAATATTTAGAAGAAAATCTTTTTAATTATGTCTCACAATGTTCATCCTAAATCTTTTAGGATAAAAAAATTAAATGATTGGAAATCTCAGTGGTTTAATGAAAAGAAATACAAGGATAATCTTGAACAAGACTACAAGATAAGAGATTTTATTGAAAAAGAAGTTAAAGATGCTGCTATAGATGATGTAATAATCAAAAGATCTGCTAATTCTATTCAGATAGTGATTAGAGCTGCTAGACCTGGTATTGTTATTGGTAGAGGTGGAGCTGGCATACAAGAACTAAAAACAAAATTAATTAGTAAGATATTTAAAGGAAAGGTTAAGGGCATTAATATTAAAATTGATGTTGAAGAGGTTAGAAAATCTGATACAGAAGCAACGGTTGTAGCAAAAAGAGTAGCAGAGCAGCTAGAAAGAAGAATGCCTTTTAGAAGGGTATTAAAGCAGACTGTTGACAAGGTTATAGAGAATCCAGAAGTTAAGGGAGTCAAAATATCAGTTGCTGGTCGTTTAAATGGTGCAGAAATGGCTAGAACAGAATGGGTTAAAAAAGGAAGATTGCCCCTGCAAACCATAAGGGCCGATCTTGATTATGATCATATTGACGCAAAGACTGTTTATGGGACAATAGGAGTAAAGGTCTGGATATATAAAGGAGAAATTTTTGAATAATTAATCTTATTATCATGCTTTTTCCTAAAAAAGTTAAATATAGAAAAAAACAAAAAGGACGTAGAAGAGGCGAAGGTTTGTCTAAAGCTGGGCATGAAGTTAGCTTTGGCAGTTTTGGATTAAAAGCTGTAAATAGCGCTTGGTTGACTTCTAGACAGATTGAATCTGCTCGTAGAACTATGACTAGATATATTCAAAGAGGAGGAAAAATATGGATAAGAGTTTTTCCTGATAAATCTATTACCACTAAAGGTACAGAAGTTCCTATGGGCGGTGGAAAAGGAAGCGTTGATCATTATGTATTTCCAGTTAAACCAGGTCGCATCTTGTTTGAGATGGATGGTGTTCCTGAGGAAATTGCTAGAGAAGCAATGAGAAGAGCAAGCTACAAGCTTCCTTTAAAAACTAAGTTTGTTATTAGATAATATGAAAACAAAAGAACTAAGGCAAAAATCACAAAAAGAGCTGCACAAGATTTTAAGAGAATTAAGGGAAAAGCTTCGAGATCTAAGATTTAATTTAGCTAGCGGAAAGGTAAAAGACATTAAAGCAGTTCATCAAACAAAAAAAGATATAGCTAGAATATTAACTTTATTAAAAGAAAAAAATGAATCAAGAAAAGAAAATAAATAAAAGAATATTAAAAGGGGTTGTTGTTTCTGACAAAATGAATAAAACCGTTGTTGTTTTAACGGAGCGTTTTAAAGAACACCCTCGTTATAGAAAAAGATATAGGATTTTTAAGAAATATAAGGCTCATGATCCAGAGGGCAAGTATAAGGTTGGGGATAAGATTATGATCAAAGAGTCAAAGCCTATCTCAAAAGATAAAAAATGGATTGTAATTTAATACTATGATTCAAGTAGGAACAAAACTAAAAGTAGCTGACAATACAGGAGCTAAGATTATAGAAGTAATTAAAGTTTTAGGAGGCAGTAGGCGAAGATATGCTAGAACTGGTGATGTTGTTGTTGCTTCTGTTAAAGTGGCTGAACCAAGAAAACAAGTAAAGAAAAAAGATGTTGTTAAGGCTGTTATTGTTAGACAAAGAAAACCCATAAAAAGGAAAGATGGGAGCTATATTAGCTTTGATGAAAATGCAGCTATTATTCTTGATGGAGCAAACCCTAAGGGGAACAGGATATTTGGTCCTATTCCAAGAGAATTAAGAGACACTGAATTTAGTAAAATAATTTCTTTAGCATCTGAAGTTTTATGAAAATAAAAAATGGAGATACAGTTTTAATTATTAGCGGAAAAGACAAAGGCAAAACTGGCAAAGTTATCCAGGCTTTTCCTGATGAAAATAGAATTATTGTAGAGGGACTTAATATTGTTAAAAAACATGTTCGTCCTAAACGGTCTGGAGAAAAAGGGCAAGTGGTTGAGGTTCCTCGATCTATTGATGCTTCAAATGTTAAATTAATGTGCCCTAAATGCAAGAAAGCTTCTAGAGTAGGATATAAGCTGATTGATGAAGGGAGAGAAAAAAAGGTTAGAATTTGTAAAAAATGCAAACAAGAAGTATGAATTTAAAAGAAAAATACCAAAAAGAGATTGTTCCTAAAATGCAGGAGAAATTCTCTTATAAAAATAAGCTTGCGATACCTAAGATAGAAAAGGTAGTTGTTAATGTTGGTATTGGGAATTATTTAAAAGATAAAAAAATTCAAAATGAAATAGAGAAAGAACTGGGATTGATCGTTGGCCAAAAACCAGTTCCAACATTGTCCAAGAAAGCGATTTCTGGTTTTGGCATAAGACAGGGCATGGTAGTTGGATTTAAATCAACACTGAGACGTAGTCGAATGTATGATTTTATTTCTAGATTAATAAATTTAGCTTTGCCTCGTACTAGAGATTTTAGAGGACTATCCTTGAAATCTGTTGATCAATCTGGTAATTTAAGTATTGGCATTAAAGAATCTATAATATTTCCTGAAGTTTCAGAAAAGGACATGAAAGCAAGCTTTGGGCTTGAAGTAACAGTTGTTACAAATGCTAAAACAAGAGAGGAAGCCATAGAGTTATTTAGACTTATGGGCTTTCCACTTAAAAAAGAATAAAACATGGCTAGAAAAGCACAAATTGCAAAATCTAAAAAGAAACCAAAGTTTTCTACTCGCATAGTGAGAAGATGTTTTCGATGTGGTCGGAGGCATGGATATATGAGAAAGTTTGGTTTGTGCAGAATTTGTTTCCGAGAAATGGCTAATAAAGGTGAGATTCCTGGAATTAAGAAATCTAGCTGGTAATTAATATAAAATTATGACAGATCCTATATCAGATATGTTAACTAGAATAAGAAATGCTCAAGCAGTTGGACATCAAACTGTAGATGTTCCTTTTTCAAAAATTAAATTTAGCTTGGCAGAGATTCTTGTTAATGAAAAATATATAAATTCAGTTTCTAAAAAAGGGCGTAGTTATAAAAAAGAGATTGAGCTAGTTTTAAATTACAAAGACTCCAAGAAAGAACGTC
>WJLL01000020.1 GCA_014728535.1 Candidatus Portnoyibacteriota bacterium | reverse complement strand
ATCTAGAACAAACAAAAAAAATAAAAGAGCTTGCTTTTTCATTAAGAAACAATTACAAAAATCCAATTGAAATTGCTGAAAATATATATTTTTATATAATCAATAATTTTCAATATTGTTATCCAGTCAAAAAAAGAGGCGTTAAAAATCTTAATCTAAAAAAACCAAAAGGAGATTGTGGAGAATGTTCTGCCCTATTTGCAACTCTTTGCAGAATAAACAAAATTCCAGCAAAAATTAATACTGGTTTTACATTTTTTCCAGAAAAAAAGTCAATTCAAGAGCACGCATGGAACAGTATTTATCTAGAACCGCATGGATGGCTAGATGTTGATACCCAGTATGGATCATTAGAAAAAAATATAAAAATTGCTTTAAAAAAATATTTTTGTAAAAGAACAGAAAGCAGAATTGTATCTGTCGTAAACTATAATATTCCCATAAAACCAACCATACCAAAAGAATATAAAATAGATTATTGGAAAAAGCAAGGATTACCTATTAATCGTGATTCTGTACAAGTTCTTCAACCATTAATTTTTACCAATAAACATCGCCTAACTTTTTTTAAAGAAAAAATTAAATTAATCTTATAAAAAAGACCCGATGTTTTCATCGGGCCTTTAGTGTCTAAGATCAATTTTTGATCTTAGCCTTTTTTAGTTCTTGCAGAGGATGAGGGGCAACCCTTGTGAATCATACCTATTGTAAGATTCTTCGTGTTTTGTCGAGTCCTAATCTCCGGTTTTTGATATTTTTTCTTCTTCATTGAAGATCTCCTCCGGTTTGAATTTTAGTTATTCTACAGTTTTCAAAAGACGGTCCTAAAAAATCACCTCCTTCTAAAAGAGCTAAGCCAGGACACCTAGAACAATAAGATAATAATTCACACTTGGAACAAGTATGAAGGTCTCTGACTTTAAAAGTTCTAAGGTTTTTAAGCCTTAAAGAGTTTTGCCATATCTTTGAAAAAGAATTTTTTCTAAGGTTTCCTAATTGATAAAGAAATTGATTACAGGGTAAAAGATTCCCTCTTGGATCTATGCAGCAACTGTTTATTCCACTATAGCATGGATTTGCTTCTTGTAGGTTCTTAAATCCCACATAAAATTGATGTTCTTGAAATGCCTTTCGACCAGGATAATAGTCAAAAATATCTTCTTTAAAAAGTGTTTGCAGTTGTTCGTTATCAAGTCTTAAATCAAATGTGTCCTTTGAACCATCGTTTCTTGCAGTAATTATGTGAGCTGGTAAAAATCGAGCATTCAAGGAAGCGGCTAATTTTTTCACTTGATGTCTTTGTTCAAAATTAAGCTTCATTACGGGAAAAGCGATTTCTACTTTTAGCCCTTCTTTAACAAGTTTTTCTATAGCACTCGCGCTCTTTAAAAAAGAGCCCTTTCTTTGAGTTATTTGGTCATGAATTTGTGCTGTTGCAGAATATAGGCTAATCTGAACCCTTCTTACTGTTTTTGTTTTCAAAAAGCTTATAACTTTTTCATCGACAAGCGCTCCATTGGTTAAAAGATCTATCACAAACCTTTTCTTGCTAGCAAAATCAATAATCTCGAATATGTCTAGTCTGGTAAATATTTCTCCGCCAGTAAAAGAGATAAATAAACAACCTGCATCAGCTAATTCAGATAGAATTCTTTTTATTTCACGAGTTTCGAGCTCATTATTGTTATTTCTAGGAACATAACAATGAATACAGTCTTCGTTGCAAAAGTTTGTTAATTCAAAAGTAACTGAAAATGGAATTATTTTTTTGATTGCATATTTCTCTAGTTGTAACAATAGGTTTTTTTGCCTTTTCTTTGGCTTGTAATTTAAATGAGAGATATTCGGCTCTGTTGAATCAATAAACCCTAGTGAAGATAGAGTCATTATGAAGTCTATAACATCTTTTCTAGCCTGCTCTAGGACAACCTCGTATCTAGATAAAACTTTATTCAGCAACTTTTCTATGCTTGTAGTCTCTAAAAGCTGATCCCATAAAAAGGCAGCAATTTCATTAAACTCTAAAAGCTCTTGATTAAGCGGGTTAAAAACAATTGTTTTTTCTCCTATTTTTCTCCAACCAATATTATCTTTTATTTTTAACATTTTTCCTCCGTTTTATTGTAAAAGAACTCTTTTCTATATCTAAACAATATCACACTAAATAAAAAATTGTCAATATTAAAAGCTCTCCGTGATACGCGAGTTTAGAACCGCAATTAAAGAGCATAGGGGCTACTGGAAATTTAAGATTGTAAGAGAATGGCCTGAAGTTATGAGCCAAAACTAAAGGCTTTTAATGAACTTATCAAGCTCTCGCTTCAGTTTGTGGCCACTGCAATGTTTGAGCATGCCATAATAGGACTGAAGCGACTACTCGAAAGAATCTCTGGATATTAAATCCTGATTCAGCTTAAGTTTATGTTCTTTAATTTTCCTGAACATTCTCTTTTTGGTTTTTGTCCTGAGTATTATATAATAAGGCAAGATGACGTAGCCGAGAAAATCAACGCCCTGACTTAACTTTCTGATTTCCACTTTTTGCAGATGCAGTTTTAAATCCAGTTTTGAATTTAAAAACTCTTGAATTAAAATAATAAGGCTTTCAAGATATTTCGGGTCTTGATCAATGATCGCGAAATCGTCCGCGTATCTAAAATAATGTTTTATTCTTAATTGCTTTTTGATGAACCAGTCAAATTTATCCAAAAATATGTTAGCAAATATTTGTGAAGTCAAATTGCCTATGGGCAATCCTTTCTTTTCTGAAAAATTTTCCTTTAACTCTCTCTCTCTCTCTGCGGAAGGTTTTCCACAGGTGTGGAAAAACTTGATATAATCTGCCGAACCAGCCACAAGAATTTGGGGTCTTTGACCCTGTTTTTTATTATCCCGAAAAGTTTTTGGTGAGATACGCTGTGAAAAAATTTTTTAATGT
>WJLL01000019.1 GCA_014728535.1 Candidatus Portnoyibacteriota bacterium | reverse complement strand
GAGAATGGAAAGAATATATTAATACAGAAATTGGATTTTCTTTAGAATATCCTTCAAAAATGACTGTAGATGAAAGAAATAATAGGGTTAATTTTTCTTTATGGGGCCCTACTCAAGAGGCTGATACTGAGTTTTTTGATGGGATTAGTTTCACTGTAAATAGGGAAGAGTATGAAAAATCTCTTATAGATCTTGTTAATCAGCAAATAGAAGACGTTAAAGAAATAGGTAGTGTTATTAAAGAGCCTGAGCCTGTCAATGTTAATGATCTAGATGGATATTATTATCGAATTGAAAGTCTTGGAGTTTCTACTCACATGTTATTTAATGTTGATGGGGAGGCATTGCATATTTCTTTTGTAAATCCAGACCCTACAAACCAAGGATTTGAAGATATTGTGAATAAAATGATAGAAAGTTTTAATTTAGTAGATTAATTTTATGATTAAAAAGAATTTAGTCTTTTTAATTTTTATTATTGTTTTTGTAGGAGCAATTTTATTCCCCAAGGTGGGAGTTATTGAAATAAATAATTTTTACGAAGAAAAAGTTAAAGAGCAAAGTTTTGAAATCTTATTTTTAGGGGATGTTATGCTTGATAGGACTGTGTTTTCAAAGACACAAGAAGCGGGTGATTTTAATCACCCTTTTTTATTAATAAATGATTTTTTAAATAAAAAAGACATTGTTTTTGCTAATTTAGAGAGTCCAATTACAAACAATAAATCAATATCTGCTGGTGGGGTTGGAAGTCAAAGAATGAAGTTTACTGCATCTCCTGGTTTTGTTGGTTCTTTGGGTGATAAATTTGATATTTTAGGATTGGCTAATAATCATATGCTTGATTTTGGCGAAGATGGTTATAAGCAAACAAAAAATTACTTAATTCAAGAAGGTGTGTTATTTTTTGGAGATTTAAGAAATAGAGAAGAAAATCTCTCTTTAATCCTTGAAAAGAATGGAATTAAAATTGGCCTTGTTGGATATCATGGGCTTTATTCAAAGAATTTTCCTGTTGTTATTTCTTCTATTAGAAAGATTAAAGAAAATTGTGATTTTGTTGTTGTTGTTCCTCATTGGGGGCCTGAGTACAAAGAATATCCTTCTGAATCTCAAAAACAAGAAGGAAGGGCTTTTATAGAGACAGGGGCTGACCTGGTTGTTGGTGGCCATCCTCATGTTATTCAATCTATTGAAAAATACAAGGGGAAATATATATTTTATTCTTTAGGGAATTTTATTTTTGATCAATATTTTTCTAAAGAAACAATGGAGGGGTTTGGTCTTGAAGTCACCTTTTCTACTAAAGAAAATAACTTGGATGTTTCTTATGGGCTTTTTCCTTATTTAATAAACAACAATAGTCAGCCCTATTTGGCAACCGGAGAAGATAAAATTAGAATTTTAAATAAATTGGCTAATATTTCCGATTTAGGATATAATTTAGAAGAGGGTATTAAAAGAGGTTTTATAAAATAAATTTATGCCTTGTATTAAATGTAAAAATGGAAAGTGGAGATTAGGATCTAGTAAATGCATGTATAAAAGCAAAAAGGCTTGTGAAAAAGCCTATAAAGCATATAGAGCTAAAAAACACTCTAAAAAATAAAAGAAGTTTTGGGCTTCTTTTTAATTTATGATATTTTTTCTTTTAATAGTTTCATTCGTTATTCAAACAATATTTTTTATTCCTGCTTTTATTCTTAAAACAGATAAGTTTACTGATTTGGCTTATGCATTGACTTTTGTTATTTTGGGGAGCTTGATGCTTGGTTTGAATAATATTTTTTTAGGGAAAATAATTGTTTTTTTAATGATATTTTTGTGGGCTGCAAGGCTTGGAGTTTATCTATTTATTAGAATAAATAAAATTAAAAGAGATAAAAGGTTTGATAATATCAGAAATAATTTTGTTAAATTTGGTTCTTTTTGGTTGTTGCAAGGAGTTAGTGTTTGGGTTATTATGCTTTCTTCTTTAATATATTTTAGCTTAGATTCAATTATTATTAATATGATTTCTTGGATTGGTTTTATTGTTTGGTTGATAGGCTTGATTGTTGAATCTATTTCTGATTATCAGAAATTTAAATTTGTTAATAATTCTTCAAACAGGGGGAAGTGGATTGATGAGGGATTATGGAAATATTCTCGTCATCCTAATTATTTTGGTGAGATTCTTATTTGGATAGGTATTTATCTTTTTGTCCTTCCTTCTTTGAGTGATATTAATATATGGATTGGCCTTGTTAGTCCTGTATATATTATTATCCTCCTCCTTTTTGTTAGTGGAATACCTAAGGCTGAAGAGGCTGCTGATAAAAGGTGGGGTGATAATGAAAAATATTTAAAGTATAAAAAAAGAACAAGCATTTTAATTCCTTTTTTCAAGAAACATGAAAATTAAAAGATTAATTGTTGGTCCTGTTATTACAAATTGCTATATTTTATCTTCTAATAATGATCTAGCCATAATTGATCCTGGCGGTGATCCTGACTTGATTTTATCTGAGCTTGAAAAACTTGATGGGAAATTAAAATATATTATTAATACTCATTATCACTTTGATCACATTCTTGGCAATAGAAAGATAAGAAAAGAAACTAAAGCAAAAATATTAATTCATGAAAATGAAAAAGAATTTATTGATTTTGATGCTGACAAGTACTTAAAAGATGGAGACATTATAGGGATAGGAGATGAAGAGCTGGAAGTAATTCATACGCCTGGTCATACTAGGGGAGATATTTGTTTACTTGGCAACAACCTTATATTTACAGGAGATATCTTGTTTAAAGAAGGATATGGTCGTACTGACTTGCCTGGCGGTTCTGATGATCAGATAAAAAAGTCTATTAAAAAAATCAAAAGCCTGATCAAGCCGAGCATGAAAGTGCTTCCTGGTCATGGGGATGTTTTTGTGGCTTAAAATTAGTTTTTGAGCTATAATTAATAATAAATAATTAATAATATTTTATGGAAGAATTATTAACAACAAATTCCTGGCTTATATGGTTAATTCTTTTATGGACACTGCCATGGAAAGGAGTGGCTCTTTGGAGAGCTGCTAGAAAAAATGATTTAGGTTGGTTTATTGCTATTCTTATACTTAATACATTGGCAATATTAGAAATAGTCTATATATTTGCATTTAGCAAGAGAAAGAAGAAAGGCGGTACTGCAAGTAAGCAGGTGTAATATTGTTTTATTATTATCTTATTCCCCTGGCCTTTGTCAGGGGAGTTTATTTTCATGAACAAAATTAAGTCTTTATATGAAAAATTAAATAAAGAATATGGTCCTCCTGAGGGGCAGTGGAAGGTGTGGTGCAAAAGGCCTAAGAGTTTAAAAGAAAAAGAAGAGGTTATTATTGGCGCTGTGCTGACCCAGAGAACTAATTGGAATAATGTAGAAAAATGTTTTGAGAAAATGAAAAAAGAAGGGATTGATTCTTTGAGGGGGCTTTATGATCTTGGGAAAAAGGACATTAAAAAACTTTTTCCTTTAATTAGATCCTCTGGCTTCTATAGGTCAAAGGCTGATTATCTTTTTAGAGTTTGTGAGTTTTTTGTTAAAGAATGTAATGGCGTTAAAAAGGCTCAAGGAAAGAAAATTGATAAAATAAGAGAAGAGTTGCTTGGCTTAAAGGGGGTCGGAAAAGAAACAGCAGACTCTATTTTGCTTTATGCTCTAGAAAAGCCCATTTTTGTTATAGATGAATATACTAAAAGAATAGTTAGGAAGGAGGGAATATCTAATAATGACTCGTATGATTATTTACAAAATCTTTTTCATAAGAATTTATTTAAAAATTGGCGCTTATATCAAGATTTTCATGCTTTAATTGTTATTAGTGGTCAAAAAAAATGAATTTGAATTAGTTCTTTATTTATTGTAAAATATATATGTGGCTGTTAAACAAAAAATAAATGTAGTTATTGACACCAACCTATTGGTTGCCGCCTTTTTTAATAAAAGAAGCAGTTCGTATAGGATTCTTAAGTTGGTAGAAGAAGGAAAAATTAACTTTTCTTGGAATGAGAAGATAAAAAAAGAAGCAGAAAAAATACTGGGCAATATATGGAAGTCTGTTAAATCTAAGGTTGATAAAGAAAAATTTTTAAATAATATATTTAAAAAAGAAAATAAAATTACTGGAGTTCCTAGAGTTAATATTATAAAGGAAGATCCTAGTGATAATAAATTTTTGGGCTGTGCCTTAAAATCGGGCGCAGCTTTAATTGTTTCTAATGACGAGCATTTATTAAAAATTAAAATATATGAAGGAATTCCAATTGCAAAACCAAAAAATGCATTAAGAGCTATTAATAAAATTATTAAATAAAAATTAATATTTATAATTATGAAAATACAAAGCAAAGCTTTTGAATCAAATAAAAACATTCCTTCTAAATATACCTGCGATGGAGAGAAGATAAATCCTCCTCTTGAGATAGACAATGTTCCTGAGGAAGCGAAGAGTTTGGTTTTAATTATGGATGATCCTGATGCTCCTTCTAAGACATGGCTTCACTGGCTTGTTTGGAATGTAGATCCTAGAATTAAAGAGATTTCCGAAAATAGCAAGCCTAAAGAAGGAATTGAAGGAGGTAATGATTCAGGTTCGATTGGTTACACTCCTCCTTGTCCTCCTTCTGGATCTCATAGATACTTTTTTAGATTATATGCTCTTGATGCTCGTCTTGATCTTGATCAGTCTGCTAATAGAAAAGATATTGAAGATGCTATGAGTGACCATATTATTG
>WJLL01000018.1 GCA_014728535.1 Candidatus Portnoyibacteriota bacterium | reverse complement strand
GTTTATAATAGTGGATGGTTGTTTATATTTGCATCTTCCTTTTACTATAAAATCTACTTTTGCTTCTATGTCTTTTGCTCTTATTATATCCTTTTTTCCACTTTTATTTGCTGATGTTGATGCTATTGGAAATTTTGCTTTTGATATTATCTTTATTGCTTTTTTGTTTTTTGGATACCTTATCCCTATTAAATCGCTATTTTGAGTTATTGTGCTGGGTATGGTTTGTTTTTTTGGCAAAAGAAGTGTTGTTGGCCCAGGCAATATTTCTTTTATTAATTTTTTATCTTTTTCTGTTATATCTGCTAATTGATCTATCATTTCTATACTATTTACAGCTACTGAAAGAGGTTTTTTAAAATCTCTCCCCTTTGTTTTATATATTCTTTCTATTGCTTGTTTGTTATAAATATCTGCTCCAATTCCATATACTGTTTCTGTTGGATATGCAATAATTCCTCCTTGTTTTAATATTTGTACTGCTTTTTTTATTTGGCTCATATTATTCCAATTATTACTAAAATTGCAAGAATAATCAATCCTATTGATGCAATTTCCTTGTTGTGCTTTATTTTTGATATTTTTTTAGCAGAATATACTACTAAAATTATTTGGATAATAGCTGCTATAAGTATCCCTATTATAGCGGATATGGTTGCTTTTGTTGATTCAAGAAATAAAGGAATGAAAACAACTGCATCATCTATAAGGGTAATAAAGGCCACAATGAATCCAGCTGTAATTAGTTTTGATATCTTTGTTTTATGCACCTTCTTTATTTTCTTTTTCGTTATCTTCTCTCCTCTTTTTTCTCTAGATAATAAATTAAAATGCACTCCTATTGCTAAAAGAAAAATTAAAAAACCAGCAATATATCTTGTATATGGAAATTCCTGAATTAAACTTGAAAATAAGATGGCTAAAACAATTATTAAAGCTAGAGCTATTAGTGTGCCTACTGAGAATGCTATTCTTCCTTTTCTTTTTTTAGTTAAACTAGCTGCTACTGGTATTCTTGTTAATGCATCATCCAAGCTGGCAATTGCCTTGGAAACAAATCCTAGAATAATATATTTTATCATTTGAGTTTGTTTAAATTAATTTTTAGATTGTCATATCCTATATATGTATTTACATTGTTTTCTTTTCCTAGTTGTTTTATCTTTTTTCTTGATTCTTGTGTGTTTTTGTAGAACCAGGAGCCAAAATGAATAAAAAGAATATTGTTTGTAAATTTCTTAAATAAATTTACTAGATCTGGCATTCCATTGTGACCATATATTTCTTTTGTTTTCTTGTCTCTTCTTATCATTCCTCCTTTTCTAAAAAAGCTTGCTTCTGTAATTATTAGGTCTATGTTTTTTAATAGTTTATGATGTTCTTTATTTATCCATATCATATCTCCTGTGTAAAGTATCTTATTGTCCTTTTTTTGAATTAGATATGATTGAGATTTTACTTTCTTGCTATGATGCGTTGGTATTGGCTTTATTTTATATTCTTTATATTTAATTTCTCTTCTTATTTTCTTAGTGTTTTTTGTTTTTTCTGGAGCATATATTGGGATATTGACTTCTATGTTGTTGTTTATGAAAAAAGCATGGTCAGGATGAAGGTGTGTTAAAAATATTATCTTTGGCTTATATTTTAAAAATTCTTTTTCCCCTAAATCAAATAAGAGGGTGTTGTCAATAAGGAGTCCTGAGTGTTTTGAATGATAGGGGGCTGATGCTTTTATTTCTCCCCTTGTTCCTAATATTTGTATATTCATTTTTCAGTTATAATCCTTATTACTTCCACCTTGTTTCCTGTTTCTTTTCCTATTAAATCTATTCTTATTCCTTTTTTTAATTCAGAACAATCTATTTGTTCTTGATCTTTTAAGCATGTACTTTCTTGATTAAAAATTAAATCTCTTCTTAAAGCTGGCTTGCCTGGCTTGTCGTATAATATAGACCACTTGGCTATTATTCCTTGCACTAGATAGCCGTTTTCATTAAATGTTGGCTGCCCACATCCTGTTGTTGGCATTGGCCTCTCTGGATTTCCGTGCTTGATCCATTTTCCGTCCTTGCAAATCCACGCCTCTTCTTGAGTTGTGTGTTTTAATAAGAGCCATGCTCCTGCTATAATTATTGTTATTAATGCTATTATTATTATCTTTTTCATATCTTTATTATATCATTTTTTGAGGTGGATATAAAAAAGGGACCCTTTTGGGTCCCTTTTGTTTCAGTTAATTTGAAAAATGAACAGGCCTCCTCTGCTGGAGGCGTAGATGGTCCTTCCTTTGATTTTCACGTCTTTCACGCTGTCAGGCAATTTTTTAATTGCCTGGATGTTTCCTTTTGGCGTTGCTATCAGGATTCCTCCTTCCCAACCTTTGTATCGATTGAGAATATGATCATCGGGTTCAATATTGTGATTTCCAAATCCGAAAACCAGAGTTTCTGATTCTGCGTCTACATCTGCAGACCAAAACATTGTTTTAGTTTTTTGGTCTAAAGTCTTAGACCAGACAATGTCTTGATTTCTAAGCATTGCAATCTTGTTTTTTCCTTTATTATGCGGCCTATTGGCCATAGCTACATTAATCAGTTCTTTATCTGCTCCAACCCCCATGAGATCTTTTCCGATATCTTTTCTATAAATTTCTTCTCCATTTGGAGAAAAAATTCTGAAGTTCTTATATTCTCCCCATCCGCCAGCAACAACAATGTTGCCATTGCTTATATCAGCCATTTGGAAATTTACCAAAGGGCCAATTTGTTTTTGCCAAATAATTTGGCCGGATTGAGAAAACAAAGTAACTTCTCCGTTGTTTCCTCCAATAAAAACTTCTGTTCCTGAAGTAGGGTGAATGTCTCTTACTGCCACTGCTCTGCAGTAGCGATTGATTTTTGACTCATAACTGAATATTTTATTTCCAGTTCTTGAGTCAAAAACATCCACTCCACCACCAGAAGAATCCGATCCTCTGGATTTTTTTGTCATTGCTGTTACTTCCCTGCTGGCTTCTACCAGCATTGGGAAGTGTCCTGCTTTGGTATGATTTCTCCAAAGCAAAGACAGGTCTTTTCCATTAAAGGCCGCTACTCCAGGCCTTAAAGACCCTCTTTCAACAATACCCATTAAGATATCATCAATTCCATCATTGTTGATATCTTGAACGGTGAATCCGCCCCATTTAACAAAATCATTGTTTTGGGAGTAGATTCTGTTGATGAGCTTCAATTCTTTGCTGGTTTCAATAACCAGTATTTTAAAAGAAGCTCTTTCTCCAAAGTTGACAGGGCCATATCCCATTTGCATATGCAAAGGATGCTTGCCCGGCTTATTTGGAGCGCTAAGAGGAAATAAAAAGATTTTTCTTTGTCCTGGGAAAATTGTTTCTCCAGGGTCAAGATAAATTTTGTTTATTCCCCACCTTCCTTCAATTTGAAGAAAGAAATTTGGATCCCAGACAGTAGAGCCTGTGTTTATAACAGACACCATAGTCTGTCGGCTCTGGCTAGCAATAGTAATTCCATCAACACTGGAATTATTCCAATCAAATTGCGCACTATCTTGCGCAAAAAGACTTGCTGATAAAAAGCAAAATAATACAATTAAAACGTTCCTTTTCATTCTTCTCTCCCTTTATTTAATTTTATTGTGCTGACTTTATTATATAATATATTTATAGATAAGTCAATAGTTGAGGTACTTTTTAAGTATTTTTTCTTTTTCTTCTGGATTATCAAATCTAAAATAATTTAAAACATCAAAATGTTCTTCCTGCCTTTCTCCCCTGCTTTTTTCTTTAGAATAAAATTTTGACAGTAGCTTTAAAGAGTTTTTTCCAAAAGTTTTTTCTATTTTCCTTAAATGCATTAAATTGCCAGTGAAAAGAGATTTTTTAAATATTTCCCATATTTCTTCTTCCTCCTTATTTTCTTTTTCTGCTATTTTGTTTATTATTGTGTTTAATATAGGAGAATCATATTTAATAGAAGGAAAGTTTTTTTCTATAATAATATTCTCTTCTTTCAATTCTTTTTCATTCTTTTTAAGGATTTCTTTTGTAAGCTTGTTTATTATAAATTCATTTAATGCTGTAAAGTGCTCTTCTTTTTCTTTAACAATATTATATCCTGTACGAATACCATCCTTGCTTTTTTTAAGGAAAGATTGCAGATGAAGAAATTCATGTGTAATTGTGGCATAAACTTCTTCTATACTTTTAAAGGAATCTAAGTTCAAATATATATTTGATTGTTCAGGAGATAATACTATTTTTGCCCTATCTTCTTCAGGAAAATATTTTTTATATCCATCTTTATTTAAGAAATGAACCATTTCTGAATTTATTTCTTTTGGCTCTTTTTCTATATCAAGATCTTCAAATTCTTTTTCTATTAAAGAGTTTAATGAATTTATAAATTTGATTGTTGTTGGATCTTTTTCTATTTCTTCTGCTGTTCTTGTTTCTTCTTGTTTATTTAATTGTTTTTCCATGTTTTCCATATTTTTATTTTAACAAACTATTATATTAATTACTATTAAAAAAAGGACGAATTTTAATCCGTCCTTTTAATTTCTTCCTTAAATATTTCACTGATAAGCCTTAGTCCATTTGAGCTTTCTTTTAGCGAAGAGGTGTATTTTTCAAATACTTCTTTAGCTCTTGCAAGGTTGTATTTGAATCTTTCCTTTCTTAAACCAGCTATTTTAGTGCATTTCTTTGCCTTAAATATGGCTTCTTCGGATTCTATGTTGGGATTAAGCAGTTCATGCACTAAATTCTCAAGATCTCTTATTTCTTTTTCTTGCCTATAAAGACAAATATTTTGATTTTGATCAAAAATTTTTTTAAGAGATTTAAGAATGTGAATTATGTCCTCTTCTGTGTAGTTTTCTTTTTTTGTTTTGTTAAATGGACTAAACTCAATTTCTGTTAAGGTGCTTTTCAAATTAATACCTCCTTTTTTTGTTTCTAGTTTTTTATTTTAACAAAAATATATTTCTTTGCAAAAAAAGAGCAAATTAATGCTCTTTTTTATTTTCCTTTATTTTTGCTCTAATCTTATAACTTTAATTCCTTGCTCTGTTTCTTCGCCCAGTATTCTGACTCTGTCTCCTTGAGTTAATTCTTCTGGGTCGCATGTAGTGTTTTCATTTCCTTTTGCGCATATGCTTGAGCTAGTAAATACTAGAGGGTCTGTTAGTGCTGGTTGGCCTGGTTGTTCATATATTAAATACCATGTATCTTCTTCCATTCCTGGATTATTGCGAGCTAAATTTCCTGTTTGATCAAATTGAACTGTTTCATCTTCTGGAATAGTAATTTTGTCTACTTTCCATTCATTGTTTTCTATTACAAGATGAATGTGTCTTATTGTTCTTCCTCCTGAGTAGTTTAAGCCAACAATAAGTATTGCATTATTATTGTCTATGATTTGCAGGTCTTCTACGCTCACTCCTTGATCAGGCACGTCTTGCACTCCTATAAATTGCGCTAGATCGCTTGCAATTGTTTCTTTTGAAACTTCTTCTTTTGCATTTTCAGATAATGCATTATATATGCTTTTTTCTGCTTCTGGATCAGAGCTTGAAGGAGTTATTTTAACAAAACCTAGCATAAAATTATATCCTGTTAGCTCTGCTTCTTCGTGAGTTGGAGCCGTTTCTTCTGGCTCAGAGATTTCTTCTGATTTGTTGGTTAAAAATAAGATTGCTCCCAACACTATGATTAAGACTATGATAATGATAATTATTTTCTTCATAAATTTTTAGTTATATTAATTGTTAATTATTTATTATACTCTTGCATTGTTTTTCATGCAAATCAATTAATTTTATTTTTTAACAAAACTAGGGATATCTTTTATTAAAGAATCAGAAATTGCCATATACAGATCGGTTTTTATATTAATTCCTTCTTTCGCTGCCTTGGTTATTGCCGCGCACTTGTGCATTCCTTCAATTATTATTATACCATCCTCAGTATTCCATGTGATTATCGTAGTTTTTGAAGGAAAATTATCCAAATATTGTTTAATTGCTGGATTTTCCTTTATGTTTTTTAACCTTGGCATCTCTTGATTTTTATAAAAGTTTTTAGTCCATCCATTATATGGACCTCCTCTAAATTGAGGAACGGATTCTAGAGGATTTAAAATTTTGAATAATTTCCAATCTTTGCTTTGTTTTTTTATAGGTTCAATGTATTTTTTGCGCCACTCAAACCAAGAATCAAATCCTTTTTCTTTGCAATATTCTTTCCAATGCTCTTCATTGGCTTCGTTGTTTTTCCATATATTAAAAACTTCTTTCCAGGCAAGGGGCTTTATGAATTTAAATTGTTTTTTGTCTAATTCCATAATAGCTTATCAATTCCACTTTCTTTCTATAATCTTAAGTCCTTCTAGTATTGAATCACAAATAAAATCTTCTAAAGGAATAAAGTCTTCTTTTAGTTGAGATTTTCTTAAATAAGAAATATATATTCTTTTCTTTTCTTGCCTAAGAATAGATGGAGGTAAATTTTTAATTAACAGCATCGCTTGCATTATTAATCTACCAATTCTACCGTTCCCATCAGAAAAAGGATGGATCTTTTCAAACTTACTGTGTACTATAGTTGCATGCTTAATAATGTCTTTTTTATTATAATTAATGTTTTTAATTAATTCACTCATTAGCTTAGGAACCTTTAAATGATTGGCTGTTGGTACACTTGAACCTACAATGCGAACTGCATGCTTTCTATACGTTCCAGCATCATCTCTTATTCCGTTCATTAATATACTGTGAAGTTTTAAGATTAATTTTTCATTTATTTTAGAAGATTTAATAAGGTGATTCAGTAAATATCGCCAAGCAGCTTGATGATTTTTTACTTCTAGTTGTTCAGTTATACTTTTGTTTGGCAAAGCAATGTTGTCAAATAAGATTGCTCTTGTTTCGTCTTCTGTTAAAGTGCTTCCCTCAATTCGATTTGTGTTGTATGTAAAAGAAAGAGCAAGGTGATCATAAATATCAGGATTATTTATAATTTCCTTTAAAATATTCTTATATTTTTTTGACTTATCTATTATTATTTTTTTCTTTGCTTTTAGCGAGTTTTCTATAATTTCTTTTTGGCCTGTGAATTTTAAATATAGGTTATTTATCTTTTTTTCTGAATTTTTGCGAGGATTTGATCTGTTATTAATCCAGCTATTCAAGGTAGCAAAAGAAACCTCAAGCTTTTTTGCTAATTCTTCTTGAGTTAAGTTGGTTGTGTTTTGAATTATTTTTAATTTTTCACTTACTTTCATATATCCTTATATTATATAACTTTATATAGTTTGTCAATATGAGTAGTTATATAAAGTTTTAAAATTGTGTTTTTTGTTAAAAAAATCGCTAAAAAAGCGATTTTTATAGATGTGTTGGTTACATTAAATGGCTGGCTACCTTGGTTTAGAGTGCCTATTTTGAAGGTAAATTAGGGTCTTTTCCGAGTGTTTCCCT
>WJLL01000017.1 GCA_014728535.1 Candidatus Portnoyibacteriota bacterium | reverse complement strand
GGACAAGTTGGTGTGCTAAATACTCTGACTACCATAGATTAATTGATTCGTTTATTTTTTTCTTTATTTCCTCGACCTTTTGTTCTAGTTTTTGTTTTAAGTTTTCTTTTTGTTTCTCTATTGCTCTTTTTATTGCTTTTTCTAATTCTTGTTTTGCTTTGTTTAAGTATTCTTTATATTTTTCTTCTGCTTTTTTTGCTAAATCTTTTCTTCCTTGTTTTATTAATTCTCTTGCTTCTCTGGCTCTTTCTTCTGCAAATTCTCTATATTTTTCTGCTTTCTTTTCTGTATCGAATGTAAAAAATATTATTACTTTTTCATACCATATTTTAAGAAAATATATTGGACTGTCTGGTGTTATTTTTACTTCTTGCGCCTGGGCTGTATTTGAAAAACTAATCAGTATTGTTATTAATATTAAAATAGATATTGTTTTTTTCATATATTGCCTGGATAAACGTTTTTTAATTTATTTTGTTTTCCAATTTCTACTGCTCTTTCTATTGTCTCTCTTGGTGTTGGAGGAGTATCTTTCATCTTGTATGTTGGATAAAATGCACTTATATGCCATGGTGTTTCTCTTCCTGTTTCTTTTTTTATAAATTTCGCTATTCTTTTTATTTCTTCTTCTGAATCATTTTTTTGAGGTATCAATAGAGTTGTTATTTCAAGCCATATATTTCTTTTCTTAAATTCTTTTATATTTTCTAATACAGGATTCAGCGTTGCCCCGCAAGTTTTTTTATAGAAGTTATTGTTAAATGATTTTAAATCAATATTTATTGCATCTAGATATGGATCTATCATGTCTATGGCCTCTTTTGTCATATATCCATTTGATACCCATGCATTTTTTATTTTGTTTTCTTTTGCTTTTTTCATGCAATCTAGTGCATATTCTAGAAAGATAGTGGGTTCTGTATATGTATAAGATATGCTTGGACAATTATTTTCTCTTGCCCTGCTTATCACTTCTTCTGGAGAAAGGTCTTCTCCTATTATTTCTACATCCTCTGGCTCTTCTTTGCTTATTTGTGATATGTCTGCATTTTGACAGTAGAGACAGCGGAAATTACAACCAACTGTCGCAATAGAAAATGATAATGTGCCAGGCATAAAGTGATAAAATGGCTTCTTTTCTATTGGATCAATGTTCTTTGCTATTACTTTGCCATATGTTAATGCATTTAATTCTCCTTTTCTATTTTCTCTTACTCCGCACAGACCTCTTTTGTTTTTTGGTATTATACAATGCTGATTACATAAATTGCATCTTATTTCCCCTCCTTTTTTCTTTTCATAAAGAAGAGCTTTGTGCATTTTTTATTTTGTTATTAAGTATAGATTGCCATCATAGCAAGAAGCAAGAATATATTCCTTATTATCCATTGTGCTGTTTTTTAGAAACATAACAAGTCTTGGCAGTTTTATGTTTTCTACAATGCTTATAGTGTTTGGATTTTTAGCATCTACAATCATTACTCCTCCACGCTCTGTTCCCATATTAAATATATCGCTGGCTCCATATCCTAAAACTAAATTATCATCAATTTCTCCTGCAGACCATAGGTGATCTGCGCCATATTGCCATATTTGTTCTCCTTGATTGTTTAATAAAGTTATTTTTCTTGCTTCAGTACATTCACCCACAGGGCTTATTAAGCCACTGGCGGAAAGTTCTTCAAGAGATTCAGATGTTGTTTTTTCTGATCCTTCTGATCTGTTTGCTGAAGGAACAGCTATTTCTAATCCCGGATTATATTTATCAAAGTCATTTATTGATACTCCTAAAGCATCATTAGGTACATATGTTCTCCATAATTTGTTTAAACAACCGGTAGTCATACATTCTGGATAATTATCTTTCATTGAAAGAGCATGGACATTTCCATAGCTACTACCCCATCCACCTATTGCAATTATTTCTTGTTTTCCATCATTGTTAATATCAGCAGTTTCTATGCTTTGTAGTTTGTATACCCAATTTCTAATAATTTCATTTGAAAAGCGATTAATGTCTTCGTTTAATAGGATTCTGCCATTTGAGGCATTAAGGATTACCACTTGCCCTCCATTGAATTTTCCTGTATTTGAGCCACCAACTGTAATTATTTCTTTTCCTTCAGCTAAATCATAGTCTGTGATAATATCTGCTACAGCAACATCTCTTAGCATAACATCCTCTCCCAATCCTCCTATTTCTCCAGGATCAACATCAGTCAGCACCCACTGAGTCCATTTTGGAGTTCCATCTCCCTCTAATAAAACAATTTGCTTTCTTTCTTCTGGTTCATATACCTTCTCTCCTGATCTTCTTGTATAGGCAAAGGTTATTACTACTTCTTCTTCTCCATCATTATCTATATCACCCACGGAGCTTACTCCTCCAGGATATGTTTCTCCTTCGTCTTGATATGTCCATAATTCTTTCCAATTTCCAGAATTGTCTCTATAAAAAGCTTTTACAATTCCTTCAAATAAACGATAGGTTTGTCCTTCTTGATTTTCATATTCTTGCATATAGTTCTTTGAGAATCCTACTACTAGTTCAGGGCCTGGATGTTCGTTTGTTAAATTTACAAAATCAGCTCCTTGAACCCAATCATATCCTTCTGCTCCTATTCTTGATTCTACCTTGTATGTTTTTCCACAATCAAAAGGACATGATTCACCATTTTCACTGTCATTACATATGCCATCATCATTACACATTGGTCCTCTTGCATAATTATATATTCCTAATTCATCTATTGCTGCATATGCTTGATGATATTTATCTACACTTCCAACATAAAAGTTTGGAAATACCTTTATGTCTGGCATATCAATACCTGGTTCTGTGGCTATATATACATTTCCATTGTCTGCATATTTATTCATTTCATTTTTAGAATTCCTTAATTCTCCATCGATATATAGTCTTAGTTCATTTTTGTCCCAGCTTATTGTTATATGGTGCCATTCGCTTGTGTCTTGCCAGCCATTTGCTAAGAGAGATACAACCTTCATAACTCCCTGGCCAAAGTCAGATTCATTTATCATCACAAGGCTTATTTTATTTGTTCTTTTGTGTCTGTATAGACTTATTAGATCTTTTCCCAGTTCTCCATATCTAAAAAAAGTACTCCAGGCCATTCCGTCATTAGAATTATGAAAATTAAAATGAGTTTTAATCCAAAAGTCTATAGTTCCTTCTCTAAGAGAAAGATAAGATGATGGGTAAGCCAACATGTCTACCCCCCACTTTCTCATGTCTATAGAAGAACCTAGTTTTCCCTGTAAATAGCCGCTTGATATGTTTGTTTTGCTGTAAATTGGCTCAACCACTCTTGGTTGCACTTCTCCTTTGTTTTTGCTGTAGCACTCTAGCTTGTTGTCAAAATCACACTTTAAAGAATAAGAGGTATTTATTAAGGCAGCAGCTATAGATCCTTGTTCAAGCATTTTATTATAGCTACTATAGCTAAGATCTATATGTTTTTCTTTGTCTATTATTTTTTGTACTCTAAATACTCCTGAAACTATTATTAAAATAGCCAAAATGATTACTATATACATATAGTCTTTTTTCTTGGCTTTTTGTTTTTTGTTTTTCATTTTTTTTATAAGTTACTTTTTATATTTTTTAATTGCATCGTTTAATGCCTCTGTTACTAATTGGGCACAATGCATTTTTAATGGAGGTAGTTTGCCTAAAGAATTTGAAACATCCCTGAATGTTATGTTTCTTGCCTCTTCTAAGGTTTTCCCTTTTGCTAATTCACATATCATATCAGATGCAGCTATTGCAGCTGCGCATCCCAGTGTTTCAAATTTAATATCCTTTATCTTGTTTGTTTTTTTATCAATCTTAAGATAAAGAGTTAATAAATCTCCGCATCTTGGATTCCCTGCTTTGCCTATTAAGTCCGCATCTTTCATTTTACCAAAAAACTTTGGATTATTAAAATGATTTAATACTTTTTTTGAATACATATTTTATTTTCTATTTATTATCTGCCTGAAATCCTTCTTAATTTTTTTAATGATTCAGGCAATATTTTTAAGAAATATTCTATTTCTTCTTCTGTTGTTTGATTTCCTAGGCTTACTCTTATACTAGAATGAGCTTCTAGCTCTGATGATCCCATAGCCATTAATACATGAGATGGGCTGAGAGATACAGACGTGCAAGCTGACCCTGTTGATACAGCTATCCCCTTGTCATCTAGAAGTATAAGGAGGCCTTCGCCTTCTACTCCTTTAAAGCTAAAGTTTGCTATATGAGGAGCGCTTTGTTTTGGTGTGTTTAGTTGAGATCCTGGGATTTTTAAAACTCTTTCTATTAGTTTGCTTTTTATAAATTCTATTTTTTTGTTTGTATTTTTTTGAATTAATTCAATGGCTTTTCCCATTCCTACTATCCCAGAGACATTTTCTGTTCCTGCTCTTAACTTCCATTCTTGTGCTCCTCCTGTGATTAATGGTTTTATTGGTGTTCCTTTTTTAATATACAGCAGGCCCACTCCTTTTGGTCCATAGATTTTATGAGATGAAAGAGTTAATAGATCTACTTTTAATTCTTTTGTATTGCAATCAAGCCAATTAGCTGCTTGCACTGCATCTGTATGAAAATATATTTTGTCTTTTCTTTCTTTGTTTATTTCTTCTATTTTTTTTCCTATTTCTTTTATTGGCTGTATTGCTCCCATTTCATTATTTACATACATTACTGAAATCAATCTTGTTTCTGGTTTTATGCTTGCTGTCAGATCGTCTATTTTTATTAATCCTTCTTTATTTACTGGCAAGTATGTCACTTCTATATTTTCTGATTCTATATCCTCGCATGTTTCTAATACTGCCTTATGTTCTATTTGTGTTGTGATTATATGTATTTTTTCTTGTTTTATGCCTTTGACTAATCCTCTTATGGCTGTGTTATTGCTTTCTGATGCTGATCCAGTAAATATTATTTCTTCTTCATCAGATGAAAGAAATTTTGCTGCTCTTTTTCTTGCTTTATCTATTGCTCTTTTTGCTTTTCTTCCAAGTTCATGAAGAGAAGAGGGATTTCCATATTCCTCTTTTAAGTAGGGCTCCATTTCTTTTAGGACCTCTTTATTTATTGGCGTTGTTGATGCGTAGTCTAAATATGGTTTCATGTTATTAACAAGGATAATCCTATGCATATTAGTATTATAGCTGATATTTTTTGAATTAAAATTTCTTGATTAAATTGTTCTTTTAATTTTGGCAATTTTTTAAATAAGAAGAAGGCTAGTATCAGAATAAAGATATATTGAGTTCCTTGAAGAGAATTAACTACTGCCACATTTCCTATATATACTGCAAAGTATATTCCTAGGGCGCCTATTATGCTAAATAGTCTGCTAGCTAAAACAAAGCCAGCTGTTTTTGTTTTTACTGTTTTTGTTTTGTTAAATATTAGCTTTCTATTCTTTGAAGGAATTAAGAGAAGAAGAGAAATTATTGCTACTCCTGTTCTTGTCCACACTATTCCTGAAATAAATGATGTTTGAATGAAAATATATTTTGTTGCTATCCAAAAACAAGCAAATAGAAAAGAAGCTGCTAATGCTAAAAGAAATGCTTGTTTAAATCTTTTTTCTTTTGTTTTTTTGAATTTAAATAGGTCCTTTTCTTTTTTTGGCGTAGCCATTATCAGACTTCCAAGGATAAGTAATAGCATTGCTAGTAGGGTTTTGTAATCAAAAATTCTTTGTAAAAATACCATGCTTAAAATTAAAGTAAATACGCCTATTAAACCGCCAATAAAAGGAACAATTCTTGATACTTCCCCCATACTTAATGATTTATACATAAACATCCATCCTCCTACTTGAGCAATGCCTGCTATTAAAATTAAAGGCATCTGACTTGCATTTATCATTGTAAGGCCAAAAGGAGCCAGGGCCCAAACAGATAAACTTAAAATTCCCACATAAAAAGAATAAACAATCGGTTGAGGCAGTGGTTTTGATACAATATATTTATCTATTATGAATACAATTGCATAAAAGAAGTTTGCTGCAATTGCAATTAAAATCCAAATCATTTTTGTTTAGTTTTTAAGGCATTACCTTTGCATATTTGAGCATACAATTTGCTGCTTGGCCTTGGTTTTCTTTTTAGGGTCTTGTAGTCCACTTGGATTAAGCCAAATCTTGGCTTAAATCCTTTATCCCATTCAAAATTATCTAAAAGAGACCAGTAGAAATATCCTCTTACATCTATTTTGTCTTTTATTGCTTTATGTGTCCATTTTAGATGATTTGTTATAAAGGAGGAGCGTTTTTTGTCTTTTGCATCTGCTAGGCCATTTTCTGTTATATATATTGGCTTTTTGTATTTCTTTAAATCTTTTAGAACATGATATATTCCTTTAGGATATATTTCCCAATTTAGGTCTGTGACTTCTTTTTTGTTTCCTAAAAAATTTAATAAGGAGCTGCTAAAGTAGTAGTTTAGTCCTATGAAATCTTGATGGTTTTTTATTTTTTGTAAAAATTGATGATTCCAATAATAGCCTGAAAAGAATTTAATAATTCCTTTAAAGTGATTGTTGTTTTTTGCAATCCCTATTTTATTATTTTTATTTATTTCTTTTCCTGCTTTGTATATTTTTTTATGAGCTGCTGCTAGATTTTCTAATACCTGCTGAGCCTTGAAAAAGGATCTTTCAAATGGTGGCCAATCTCCTGATATAAAGGAGTGTGATGAATATATGTTTGGTTCATTTATAGTAATCCAAAATTTTACTGTGTCTTTGTATTCTTTCATTATCTTTATTGCAAATCTTTCAAAGTATTTTATTGATTCTTTTTTTAACCAATGCCCTTTTTCTGAAAACCACGTTGGTAGAGTCCAGTGATATAGAGTGACAAATGGCTCTATGTTTTTTTCTTTTAATGAATTTATTACATTTTTGTAATGATCTATTTCTTTTTGGCTGAATTCTCCTGGCTTAGGTTCAATACGCGCCCACTCGATTGAAAATCTGTGGGCGTTGTTGTTCATTTGCTTTGCTAATTCAAAATCTTGTTCGTATTTATTATAATGATCACAGGCTATTCCTGCGTCATACTTTTTTCCTGCTTGGCTCCAATCATTTTTTATGTTTCCTTCTACCTGATAAGCAGATGTAGCTGTTCCCCAATAAAAGTTTTTTGGGAATTTTAGCATCTTAAGGATTTATTAATAGGATGTGATTATAGTTTTCTGCTAATACTATTTCTGACTGTCTTTCCTTTATATTTAATCTTATTAAATTAAACTCATCTCCTTCTTTTTGCTTTTCAAGAAAATATATGTATTTTTCTTTTGGATCTGGTGTTATTTGGCTTATATAGCTTCCACTGTAAATTATATCATCTGTTTTGTTTTCTATGTTTACTAAGTGTATACTCTCTACCACTCCTTCTTTTTTAATTGTTTGTTGTTCTGTATATATAAATTCATTGTTATTTAGCCATACCTTGTCGCTTATTCTGTCTGTTGTTAAGATTCCTTCATATGTTTTTTGATTAAAATTTCCTTTGTATAATTGGGTTATTTCTTTTCCCTCGTTTTTTGTATATATTTCATAAAGAAATTGTTCTCCTGTTGGAGAGAATCTTATATTCAAACAATTCTCTAAATAGGTGTTGCATTGTTTAGGAATAATATATTCTACTTTTCCTGTGCTTATGTTTATTCTTCCTAGGCTTCTTACTGATACATCCCATATGCCATGGAAATATATATAGTCACCCTCCCATTTTTCTAGAAGAACTACATTTTCATCAAATGATAAAACAAATTCTGCATTTTCTCCATCTGCTCTACTTATCCATAATTCTCTTTTTTTGCCACTTTCTTCTATATCCTGATACGTTGCTTCGTCAATCATTTTTATCCAAGCTATTTGTGTGTCATTTGGAGAAAATACTAGGCTTGATGAATCTATTGGTTGATTTATATCTTTTTTATTTCCTGTTTTTAGATTTACAAAAACAGGTTTAGACAATATTCTGCTAATAATTAAACTGCTGTCTTCTGGGATTTCTAATTCTTCTTCTCCTACTTTTTCAAAAAATATCATTTTTTCTCCATCATTAGAAAAATATGAATGCCTTGGTGGTTTATATTTTTGGAAATCAACTTCTCTTGCTGGCAAAGAGATTATTTGCTCAGATTCATTTTCTGATAAAAGAAATAGCTTGGCTTCATCTCCTTCTACTTGATAATAAAATATGCCCCTAGCTAATGTAGGAGTGACTATATTCCAAGCTATTATTCCTATAAAAATACCTACTATTATTGCTGCTGCAATAAAAAGGTGTTTTTGTTTCTTTTCCATATTTTTAATATATCATAGTTTTTTTTATAAATAAAGAGACTTTCTAGCTTTTCTTACCTGATCTTCATCTAGCCCAAAGTGGTGGGCTATTTCATGCCACACTGTTTCTTTTACTTTTTCCTTTATTTGTTCTTCTGTTTTGCAGTATTGCTCTATTGGTTTTTGAAATATTGTTATTTTGTCAGGCATTACCCATGTATAATGTCTTCTTTTTGTTTGAGGAATGCCTTCATATAGACCAAAAAGCAATCCCCTTATTTTTAATTTCTTTAATTGTTCTCTTGTTGGTTCTTGTTCTATTACAATATCTACATTATTTAGTTTTTTTAAAAACTTTTCTGGTATAGCATCTATTCCTTGTTGAACCAATTTTTCAAATTTATCTTTTTGCATATTTTTTAAGCCATTCTTTGGCTTCTTTTAATTTTGTTCCCTCTCTTACTATT
>WJLL01000016.1 GCA_014728535.1 Candidatus Portnoyibacteriota bacterium | reverse complement strand
GAATTCTCCAAAGCATATTCTTTCTTTGTTTTTCTTCCACAACAACCTCCTTTTTTAATTTAAAATAGCAATATCCGAAGATATTACTATTTTATCATATATATTTAATTATGTCAAATGTGGCAGGGCTAGGTTAGACATACCTCGAACTTTGGATTTTCTTTTTAGTGCACTTTTAGCTCATTTCTCACGCTACCCACCATTCAACTCACTACTTATTAAATAAGAAAATGGGTTATCCGGGATTTTAAAGCCCAAATAACCCACGAACGTTCATTTTCCAATAATCCATTGACCTGTTTTTTTCCAAATTTCTTCGGAAAAAATAAATTTTAGGCCAACGCTTAGACCAACGCCTAGACTAGCGACCAGACCAAAGACCAGGCCAGCGACTAGACCAGGGACCAGACTAGTGACTAGACCAAAGGCCAGGCCAGTGACTAGACCAGGGACCAGACCAGAGACCAGACCAACACCCAGACTAGCGACCAGACCAAAGATCAGGCCAAAGACCAGGCCAACGCCTAGACCAAAGACCAGGCCAACGCCTAGACCAACGCCTAGACCAAAGACCAGGCCAACGCCTAGACCAGTGACTAGACTAGGGACCAGATTTTCATCATCTTTAATCTTCTTATGAGTAAATAAGAGGATTAAGACGAATGTCCAAATAAAAGCAAATGGAATATCCCATATACGGGATATTGAAAACGGCAGTTGAATTGTCGTCTCCTCTGTCCATCTGATTTGACTAGTCACCGGTACTTCTCCGGTTGACAAATACCAAATTCCCCAGAAAATAGCCACAAGAATAGCGACTACCAGGGGAATTCTCCAAAGCATATTCTTTCTTTGTTTTTCTTCCACAACAACCTCCTTTTTTAATTTAAAATAGCAATATCCGAAGATATTACTATTTTATCATATATATTTAATTATGTCAAATGTGGCAGGCCCGCCAGGACTCGAACCTGGAACCGCCGGTTTTGGAGACCGGTGCTCTAGCCAAATTGAGCTACGGACCCTTATTTTTTCGTTTCTTTATGCGGTGTATGTTTTTTACAAAAAGGACAGAATTTTTTTAATTCTATTTTTTTCTCAATAGTTTTTTTATTTCTTCTTGTATAATAATTTATTCTTTTGCACTTTTCACATGCTAATTTTACTATAAATTCTTTTTTCATGTCTTTTCTTGGTTAATTCTTTTTTATCCACTCTTCTAGTTCTTCATTGTATTCATATAATTCTAACATAGAACCGAAGAATTTATCCTCTCCTCTTTTTAGATCCCAGGTTGATTCTCCTGGTTCAAAATATGCTAATACCCTATATTTTAGTTCATTGTTTTCTTTTTCTGCTTCAACTAGTATTTGTCTAGCAATGTGGCCGTCTTCATAGCTTACATATAGATGCTTATTGCTTCCTTCTATAAACCAAAATCTAGTTACATACCAGCTTCCTCCTAAAACTGGATCTGCTGGAGAAAGATCTGATATGTTTTGAGCAATATCACTCATTACCTCTTTTCTGCTTATTTCTTCTTTTTGAACTGGAGGATTTGTTTGTTCTTCAGGAGTCCAGCTGGTTACAGCATAATATACTCCTCCAACTACAAGGATAATTACTATTATTAAAATTGGAAAATATGTTTTTTTCATATGAGCCTAGGGCCGGAATCGAACCGGCGACCTCATGCTTACCATGCATGCGCTCTTACCTACTGAGCTACCTAGGCAAGTGTGGGCCGGGCAGGATTCGAACCTGCGTAGCCACAAGGGCGCCAGTTTTACAGACTGGTGCATTTAACCGCTCTGCCACCGACCCATGTTGGGATAAGAGCCGGGAGAGGGATTCGAACCCACGACCTACGGTTTACAAAACCGTTGCTCTACCACTGAGCTATCCCGGCATTTATTATATCATATTATCTTCTTCTTTTTTATCCTCCTCTTTCTTTTTTATCTTATTTCTCAGCTTGTCTGATCTTTTGCTTAAAAAGTTGTCTAGCTTTAAAAGGCTTATTTTTGTCTTTCTTAATAGTTTTTCTGTTTTTGGAATTAATATTTTATCAAAGAAATTATTTGATTTTATGCTTTTTTTTGCTCTGCTGATTTTATTGGCAATATCTTTAACAAAAGATTTTCCTTCTAGGGTATACCTTGGATAAGTTAAAAGAATAGGAACTTTTTTTATTAAAATAAAAAGAATTCCTATTATGCTTAAAACTAATACTATTTGTGAAATAGTAATAATCATTTCTTATAATTCATATCTTATAAAGTTTCCTATTTCAATATTCTCTCCTAGCTTTGCTATTTTTTGTTTAATCATTTCTTTTATGTTTGTTTCTGGGTCTTTAACATAAGGACCCTCTAACAACTCTTCCTTGTCTTTTGGATTCATTCCAGCAATGTGCATTGCTATATCATGGGCTAGAGATTGAAATTCTTTGTTTCTTGCTACAAAGTCTGTTTCACACTTTAACTCAACCAAGACCCCTATTTTTTTATTAGCATGAATATATGCTTCTATTATTCCTTGGCCTGCTGTTCTGTCTGATTTTTTCATTGCTGTAGCCTCACCTTTCTTTTTTAATATTTCCATAGCCTTTTCTTCACTTCCTTCTGCCTCAACTAATGCTTTTTTGCATTGCATCATAGAAGCACCTGTTTTATCTCTAAGATTTTTTACTTGTTCTGCTTTTATCATTTTTCTTAATAAATTACTTTTTATTCTTTTTAATTGCTTCTTCAACCTTTTCTAGCATTAGCTTTAAGGCAGAAGATGCATCATCGTTTGAAGGAATGGGATAATCAACTAGAGATGGATCGCAATCTACATCTACTAAAGAAATAGTTGGGACCTTTTTTTTCTTTGCTTCTTGAATTACAATCTCATGTTCCATTATATTCAAGAGAAAAATAGCATCAGGCAGTTTTTTTAGTTCTTTTATTCCGCCAAACTTATCTCTTAGTTTTTCCATTTCCTTTTTAATTTTGCTTTGTTCTTTTTTTGTATATTTCCTTAATTCTCCTGATTTTTCCTGCTCTTCTAGTTTTATTAAATGATCTACTCTCTTTCTTATTGTTTTAAAGTTTGTTAAGAGACCGCCAATCCAACGAGAAATAATATATGGCATTTCGCATCTTTCTGCTGTTTCTTTTACCATGTTTTGGCATTGAGGTCTTGTGCTTACAAACAATATCTTTCCTCCTTCTTTTGTTGTTTTTTTAATAAATTCTAAGGCCTCTTCAAGCTTTTTCATTGTTTCTTCTAGATCAATAATATATATTCCTTTTCTTATTCCATATATATATTGCTTCATTTTAGGATGCCATCTTGATTTGTCATGCCCAAAATGAACTCCTGCTTCCAGCAGTTCTTTTCCCAGCTCTTCAGAAACCATTGATTCTTTTTTCTTTTTTTCTGGCATTTTTGTGTTTTGTTTAATGATTAGTTACTGTAAAAAAATATTTATGTTTCTTTTGAAACATAGTTGCAAATATATCTTATCATATTAGTTTAATTAAAGCAACTTTATTCTTTTGATTTGACTGATTAATTTTATTAATATATATTAATACTAATAAAGCAATAATGCAAATATGAAAGATAAAATTCATCCAAAATATCATAAACAAGCAGTAGTTCACTGCAGTTGTGGAAATACCTTTAAAGTTGGTGCTACTAAGCCAGAAATAAAGGTTGAAGTTTGTAGTGCTTGCCATCCTTTCTATACTGGAAAGGAGAAAATATTAGATACGGCCGGAAGAGTAGATAAATTCAAGAAAAGAGTTGAAAGGGCTCAAGCTATGAAATCTGCAGGCTCTAAAAAGAAAAAGAAGAAAAAGTCATGAGTGAAAGTGTTATTATAGAAATAAGAGCAGGAGCAGGCGGCGATGAAGCCGCTTTATTTGCTGCTGATCTTCATAGAATGTATACTAAATTTGCAGAAAAGCAAGGTTGGAATATTAAATTATTAGATGCTAATCAATCCTCTTTAAAAGGCTTTAAAGAGGTTGTTTTTAAGATTAAAGGGGGAGATGTTTATTCTAAATTAAAACAAGAAGCTGGAGTGCATAGGGTTCAAAGAATACCTGAAACAGAAAAAAGCGGAAGAATACATACTTCTACCGCTACCGTTGCTATACTGCCCCAGCCAAAAGATGCAGATGTTCAAATCAAATCTGGCGACTTGAAGATTGATACATTTAGATCTTCTGGTCCTGGAGGTCAGAATGTTAACATGAGATCTACTGCTGTTAGAATCACTCATGTACCCTCTGGCGTTGTAGTCAGCTCTCAAGGAGAAAGGAGTCAGGCTGCTAATAAAGAAAATGCTATGCAAATTCTTCGCTCTAAAATTTATGCTTTGAAAAAAGAAAAAGAATTACAAAAATTAGGCAACCAAAGAAGAGATCAAATAGGTTCAGCTGACCGTTCTGAGAAAATAAGGACATATAATTTTCCACAAGACAGAATAACAGATCATAGAATTAAGAAAAAATGGCATAATATTGAGAAAATTCTTGATGGAAATTTAGGTCCTGTTATTAGAAAGTTTAAAAAATTAGAAAAATAGAATATTTGTTGTTGGTTTTTAAAACGCTCCTGTTCGGGAGCGCTTTTTTTATTTCTGCTCTAATGCGTCTATGTCTTTTTGAAATTCCGTTGCCAGGGCCATTACCTGATCTCCATAGAAAGCTAAATAAGGCTTATCCCAATTTGATCCAGCTAAATACATCATCGCTGCTTTCCATTCTGCATAATATGTTTGCTGGTCAGCCCCCTTATTTACCAAATAAAGAGCTGAGGCTGTAAATGCGTCCTTTACATTCCATGGTGAAGGAGGATTGTTTCCTGTTATTTGAGCTACTCTTTGTTCGTATCCTAGCCATGTAGTTGGAATGAATTGTGCTGGGCCCATTGCTCCTCCCCATCCATACCATACCTTCTTAGATACTGGTTGTTGATCGGGGTCCAAACCAAGCTTTTCACATATTTGAAGAAAGTATGGTCTTTGACTTGGCTTCATGTCCACTCTCCAAGTGCCTGTTCCAACATTCTTTCCTAGTCCTGATTCTCTGCTTAATATTGCTAATAGAAATGCAGGTCTTATTCCTGTGTATATAGAAGCAAATTTAGCAAATTTGTAAGCATCTTCAAATCTTAATTCTCCATCAGTAGTTATTCCTTTGAGTTGATATAGTCTGTTTTTTATTGCCTCTATGTCTTGTCTTGTTTTTGATACTAATTGAGCATATAGCTCTTCCTGTCCTTTTGTTTGTTCTAGTAGATGCCTTTTTTGTGCTTTTTTTGATTCTAATATTATTTTTTGTTCTTCTTGAACAATTCTCAGTCCTACTTGTTCTTCTTTTTGTTCTTGAAGAGTCATTTTTTCTTCTTCTATTTTATCTTTTAGCTTATATATCTCTACTAAAGTTGCTTGAATTTGGTCTTGAAAATTTTCTAATGCTCTTAATTCAGAAAGAAAATCTGATAATTTTTCCCTGCCTAATATTATTTCTAAAGTAGACACATCATCATACATGCTTATTTCTCTTATTAATTCTGATAAAGCAGTTTTTTCTAAATCTACTCTTCTTTCTATTTCTCTTATCATTTCTTCTTTTTGAGCTATTTGCTGCTTTAATTCTTGAATTGATAGATTTGTTCTTTGTATTTCTAGTTCTGCTCTTGATATTTGATCATTTAAAATAGATATTTCGTTTTCTAGACTTTGTCCTTGTTGTTGGTGTTGAATTATGGCTTGTCTGTATTTGTCTATCTTTTCTTGTAATTCCTGTATTTGCTGTTGCATGCTTGCTTCTTCTTCCTCTGTTAATATTTCATCAGCATTTACTGGAAATAAAACAAAATTAAAAGCCAGTAAACTGGCTAATACAGTAAATGATATTAAGATATTTGTTTTTTTCTTTTTAAACATTACTTTTCCTCACCTTCAGCAGGCTTTGATTCTTCTGGTTCTTCTTCAGTTACCACCTCTTCTTCTGGTTCTTCTTCTCCTACTTTTTCAACTTCTTCTACTTCTTCTTCTGGTTTCTCTTCTAATTCTGCAAGTTCTTCTTCACTTCTTGGAGGCTCAACTGAGGCTACTACTCTTTCTTGGTCTGCTAAAGGCTTAACTCCTTGTGGAAAATTAACATCTTTAATTCTAATATAGTCTTCAAATGTTTTTAATGAAGAAATGTCTATTTTAATTTCGTGTGGCAAATCGCCAGGAAGGCCCTCTACTTCTATTTCGTTCATGTTTTTTACAAAAGTACCTTCTAGGCTTTTAACAGCAGGTGCTTCTCCTTCAAATACTAAAGGAATTTCTGCTGTTATTGCTTTGTCCATTCTTACTTGATAAAAGTCAATATGAATAAATTCATCTGTTACAGGATTTTTTGCTATGTCATGAATAATTACATTTTTAACTGATTCCTTTTTTTCTTTATCTTCTATTTTTAATTTCACAATTGTTGTTTCCCCTGCTTCTTTTAATGCTTTTTTAAATTCAGAATAATCAACTTTTACCAAAACAGGCTTATGGCCTGGACCATAAACTATTGCAGGAATAAGCCCTTTTTCTCTAAGGGCTCTTAATTTGCTTTTTTTCTTTTCTCTTATTTTTGCTTTCAGTTCTAATGTCATATAGATATAATTTAACAAATTTATTTTTAAAAAGCAAGTAGCGGGGATAATAAAAGCAGGACTGGACCCTGTTTTTATTATTTTTTTATTCTTTTTCAGGCCTTGTTTTCACTGCCGAAAAGCCTTATTTTTTCTTTTACCACCTCTTTTACTGCTTCTACTGCTGGGGTTAATATCTTATATGGCTTTACTTGATCGGGTCTGCTTGTCATTGATTCTCTTAGTTTCTGGCTATATGCAATCCTTAACTCAGTATTGATATTTATTTTTACTATCCCCTGTTTTATTGCTTCTTTTATGTCTTTCTTTGATACTCCTGATCCTCCGTGAAGAACCAAAAATGTATCTTTTATTGCTTTCTTTATTTGTTTTATTCTCTTTATATCTAAAGAAGGATTTGGATTTTTAAGATCTATTCCATGAATATTGCCTATTACTATTGCCAATGAATCGGCTTTTGTTTTTTGAATAAACTCTTCTGCTTCTTCTGGGGTTGTGAAGTCTTCTTTTTTTATTTCTGTTTTTTCTTTGTGTATTTCCGATGATCCTCTTAAATATCCTAATTCTCCTTCTATTAAGATGTTCGGGTTTTGGGATTTTGCGTATCTTATTATCTCTTTTGTCTTTTTTATATTCTCCTCTATAGGAAGGGTGGATCCATCAAAGTGGATTGCTGTATATCCTGCATCTATTGCTTCTTTTGCGCTTTCTATTGTTTTACAGTGATCTGCATTTAAAATTATAGGCAATTTTGTTTTTTGCTGCCATATTTTTGTTAGCACTGCTGCTTGCTCTGTTCCTATAAATCCTCTTTCTCCTTCTGATGTTCCAATGATTACTGGAGATTTTAATTCATCAGCAGCTTGAATGATTGCTTTTAGCTGTTCATCTGTAGATATGTTGAATTGTCCTACTGCGTATTTTTCTTTTTGAGCTTTTTTTAGTATTTCAGATGAAGTCATAATTTAAGTTAGAGGAATAAATCCTTTTTCAAAATTTTCAATCATTAATTTTTCTAGATTTTCAACCCCCATATATTCTTCAAATATTTGATTCCATAATGCTTCTTGGTGATGATAAAGGTATTTTATCTCTTCTTCTTTCTTTACTAAAGCCATTACATTGTCAACTAGATCAAAGCTTACAAGCATTTCTGATTTGTCTTTTGTTTGAAAAAATCCTCCTACCCAGTCTAGGTCTAGCCACATTTCAAGTTGAATATTGGCAAATCTATCTCCTAGGTTAGCTATGTCTTTTTCTGCTTTTTGCCAATGTAGAGCTTCTGGATTTACGTGGGGCAAAAATAGTCTTGGATCATCTTTATTTTCTTTTGCCAAATATCTTTGGACTATCAGCCACCTTGTTTCTTTGCTTTGTTTTTCTTCCTTTATCACTTCTCCCTTTAATAAAGATATTATATTTTCTCCAAAATTATCTTTATGAGCAGCTTTTGAGAATAGTTTTGAATAAAAGTCTAATTCATGAAGATAGTGAAGAATAAGAGAGAATAGTCTTAGTGTTTCTCCTGGACTCTCTATTTTTAAAGGAATAACAAATACCACTCCCATCTCTTTTAGATGGCTAATGTTATGATATTTCTTTTCAACAAATTCTTCTGCTATCTTTAGCCATTTTCCTGACAATACTCTGACATCAACATTTCTTTCTTCAAAGTCTTCAGGTGCTAGTTTTTTGTATTCTTTATCAAAGGTATTATGCATCCAGTCTTTTGTTTCTACAAATCTTAAAGCACAGAATATTTCAATTAAATCTTCTTTTTCTAATAATTCATCTACATCCTTGTATTGCAATGCCTTTATTATTCTTTGAGGTGGATTGTTTCTTAATATCTCTTCTGCTTTTCTTTTCTTTAAAACAACCAATGGCTTTAGTTCTGCTAGTTCTTTGGCAAAATTAAATAGAGTTTGAAGACCCTCATTTGTTGTTCCGCTTGGTCTTTGAAATAAGGCAAATATTTCTCTATCATCTTTTTGAAGTCTTGTTATTAGAGCCCTAAAGACGTCTTCTGCCTTATATTCTCTTACATTTAATGCATTTAGCGTTCTAGCTATTCTTTTTTTGTTTTCTCTCATTAAATCATCAACTATGCCCTTTCTTCCTGTGATTTTATTCATGTCTTGTTCCATTTTTGATATTATCTTAGGGTCTGTTCTAAATATTTTTGCTAAATATTCTTGAGCTGTCATATTTAAATTTAATTAATTTTTATCTTTTTTATTTTTAGATTTTTCCATCTTTTTTCTTTTTTAAATCTTTCTTGAGTTAAAAGACCTTCTTTTGCTCCCATTTCTTCTACTACAGCCGTGCCATTTGCTGTTGCTAGTCTTATTGCTTCTTTTATATTATTTGTTTTTATTAAAGCAGATAAAAAGCCAGATCCAAATGCATCTCCTGCTCCTGTTCTGTCTATGTATTTCTTTTCTTTAAATATCCCTGCTTTGTATATATGTTGTCCATCAGAAACCATTACTCCTTTTGATCCCCTCGTTATGGCTACTATGCCTGGCACTATTTTGTCTAATTTTTTAAATATCTTTTTTTCTTTTTTGTATGGTATTTTTGTTAGCCTTGCTGCTTCTTCTTGGTTTAATTTAAATACATCAATCTTTGATAGTATTTTTTTAAATTCAGCTAAATCTCCTCTTAGTTGAGTTGAGCTTGGATCTAGTGCTATTTTTATATTATTCTTTTTTGCAAAATTAACTATGTATGGAAGGGTTTTTGCTGAGTTCCCTGAAAGGCCGGAGATATAAAACCATCTTGCTTTTATTTTCTTTAAAGGAATGTCTCTTTTTTTCAATTCATGGGATGCTCCTCTTCGTGTTAATATTGTTCTTCCTTTTCTTGAAACAGGAATAATTATTGAATAAGGAGTTTGTTTTTCTTTGTCTGTTGTTAGATATTGATCTACTTTCAGCCTTTTTAGTTCTTCTTTTATTTCCTTTGCTCCTATATCACTTCCTATTCTACCTACATAGGCTGTTTTTAGATTTTGCTTGCTGAATGTTGCTGCAGAGTTCGTACCTCCTCCTCCTGTAGCAAAAAATATGTTGTCTATCTTTATTTTAGATCCTAAATCTAGGCAAATTGCTTTGCCTGTTATAGATTCTTTTGTTTGTATTACTTTTATATTTTTGCTTTCTACAAATAAATCTCTTGTTGCTGATCCAAATGTTACAACGTCGTACATTATTTTTTATTTTTTAAGTATAAAAGTCTGCTATATTTTCCGTTTCTTTCTGATCCTCTTGGTGCTCCTGATTTAAATCCCCATGCATTTGCAGCTACAGCTAAGTCTGCAATGAATGTGTCGCATGTTTCACCACTTCTGTGACTAATTATTGTTTTTAGATTATATTGATTTGCTTTTTTTATTGCTTGGATTGTTTCCCAGATTGTACCTATTTGATTTGGCTTTATTATTACTCCATCTATTATTTTTTCTTTTCCTGCTTTTTCTATTCTTTCTGGATTTGTTACTGTTAGATCATCCCCTATTATTAGGTTGTTTTCGTTTAATTGTTTTTTTAGATTTATGAAGCCATCCCAATCATCTTCTGGTAGTGGATCTTCTATGTATAGAAGATTATATTTTTTTATTAAATCTTCCATATTTATTTCTTCCTGTATTTTAGATGCTGCTGCGTCTATTCCCAGTCTTATATTGGTTTCCTTATTTTCTTCTAATAATTCTTTTAGTATTTCTAGTGGCTTTTCTGAGCTTGATTCTTTTAATATATACCCTCCTTCGTCTCCTGTCCCTGTTTTTAGTTTTTGACCTAGTTTTTTGTATAGATCTACTCCTTTTTTTAGTCCTTGGCCTTGATTAAATGGAATAATCAAAAGATATTCTTGTATTGATGGTCCTGATGGTGAGTGCACTCCCCCATTAATGAAATTCATTAATAGGTTTATTTCTGTTTCTGAAGTCTCGTTTATTAATTCTGCTAAATATTTATGCAAATCTTTATCTTGGCTTCTTGATGCTATTCTGCTAAAGGCAATGCTTATTCCTAATGTTATATTTCCTCCTAGCATGCTTTTGTCTTTTGTATGATCTATTTCTAATAGGGCTTTATCTATTTCTTCCTGTGTGTTTATTTCTTTGTCCTTTATCTTGCTCATTATTTCTTTGTCTATTATTTCCTGAGCTTTTTCTGGAGAAGTTATTTTTACTTCATGACTTCCTGTGCTTTTTCCTTGGGGCACACAAGCTGATGCTGTACCTTGACTTGATTCAATCTTTATTTTTACAGTTTCTTCTCCTCTTGAATCTAATATTTTAATAGCTTCTATGTTCTTTATTTTCATTTTTTCTCTTGTTTAGAAATAATTAGCGTTGTTTTAATTAGCACATCTGGGTTTAGAGATATGCTTTGAATTTTGTTTTCTACTAAGAATCTAGCAAAGTCTAGATAATCCGAAGGTGCTTGGCCGCAAATTCCGACGTATTTATTTTGCTTGTTGCATTTTTTTACTAGATTTTTTATTAATTCTTTTACTGCTTCGTTATTTTCATTCCCCACCGTTGATAATCTAGAATTATCTCTATCTATTCCCAGAGTTAATTGAGTTAAATCATTTGAGCCAATTGAAGTTCCGTCAAATAGTTTTAAGAATTCATCCGCTAAAATTATATTTGAAGGAATTTCTGCCATTACATATATTTCTAGTCCGTCTTGTTTTGGTTTTAGATTGTGTTTTGCAAGTATTTCTAATACTTTCTTTCCTTCCTCTATTGTTCTACAAAATGGAATTAATAGTTTTATGTTCTTTAAGCCGAATTTTTCTCTGACTATGTTTATTGCCTCACACTCCATTTCAAATGCCGGTTTAAATTCTTTTGAATAATATCTTGATGCTCCTCTGAATCCAAGCATTGGATTTTCTTCTTCTGGCTCATACTTTTCTCCTCCTATTAATGATGCGTATTCATTTGTTTTAAAATCAGAGAATCTTACTATTACTGGTTTGGGGTAAAATGCTGCTCCTATTTTTCCAATTCCTTGGGCTAGTTTTTCAGTATAGTATTGTTTTCTGTCTTTGTATCCTTTTATTGTGTTGTCTATTTGTGCTTTTGTTTTTTTGTCTTGTTTTGAGTAGTTTAATAATGCTAATGGGTGTATTTGTATCTCTGATGCAATAATAAATTCTTCTCTGGCTAGGCCCACTCCTTGGTTGGGCATAAATGAAAGAGAAAATGCTGAATCTGGCATTCCTAAGTTCATCATTATTTTTGTTTTTGTTTTTGGGATTTTCTTTAGATTATGTTTTGTTTCTTTCCATTCTAGAATTCCTTTGTATATATCCCCTGTTCCTGAAGAGCAGTCTATTGTTATTTTATCTCCTGTTTTTATTTTTTTTGTAGCATCTCCCACTCCTACTATTGCTGGTATTCCTAATTCTCTTGATACTATTGCAGCATGAGATGTTTTTCCTCCCTTATCTGTTACTATCGCTGCTGCTTTTTTCATTATTGGCTCCCAGTCTGGATCTGTCATTTCTGTTACTAGTACATCTCCTGGTTTAAATTGTTCTATTTTTTTTGCACTAAGAATTACATTAGCTTTTCCTGCTCCTATCTTTTCCCCTACCGGCAGTCCTTGAGCTACTATTTTGCCTTTTTCCTTTAGAGAGTATTGAGTGTAGTATGTTCTTGTTTCTTGGGCGTGGACTGTTTCTGGCCTTGCTTGGAGTATGAATAGCTCTCCTGTTTTTCCATCTTTTGCCCATTCAATGTCTTGAGGCACCCATTTGTTTTTTTCTTTTGAGTAGTGCTCTTCAATTATTAATGCCCATTTGGCTAGTTTTTCTATTTCTTCATTTGTTAATACAAATTCTCTTCTTTGTTTTTCTTCTACTTGTTTTATTAGGGTATTTTCTTTTTTCCCATATATCATTTTTTCTTTCTTCTCTCCTACTTCTTTTGATATTATCGGAGAAAATCCTTCTTTTAGTGTTGTTTTAAACACCTTATATTCATCTGGGATTACTTTTCCCTGGACTACCATTTCTCCTAGTCCATAGCTGGCATTTATCAATATTATGTCCTTAAATCCACTTTCTGTGTCTAGGGTAAACATTACTCCTGATCCTCCTAGGTCAGATCTAGCCATTTTTTGCACTCCTACAGACAGGGCTATATCAAAATGAGAAAAGCCATGATGGGCTCTGTATGATATTGCTCTATCTGTAAATAGAGAAGCAAAACATTTTTTTACTGTTTCTAATAATTCTTTTTCTCCTTTTACATTTAAATATGTTTCATGCTGCCCCGCAAATGAGGCTGAAGGAAGATCCTCTGCCGTTGCACTGCTTCTTACTGCTACATCTGTAGATTCTTGCTTGTATTGCTTTGATAGTGTTTTGTATGCTTCCTTTATTTCTTCTTGCAGGTCTTGTGGCAGTTCTGCTTTTAGAATAAGATTTCTTACTTGTTTTCCTGCTTTTCTCAGTTGGGTGATGTTGTCTATGTCTGTGTTGTTTATTATTTCCCTTATTTTCTTATCTAATTTTGCTGTTTTTATAAAATAAAAATAGGCTTGTGCTGTTGTAGCAAAGCCATCTGGTATTTTTACTCCTTTTTTTGATAATTGAGATATCATTTCTCCCAATGATGCATTTTTTCCTCCTACTTTAGATACGTCTTTATGAACTATGTTTTTGAATGGGATAATATATTTCATTTTATTATTTTTGCAATTATTAATTCTTCGTTTGTTTTAATTGATAATATTTTTGTTTTTTTATCTATAGGCAGGTCTTTTGTAATCATGCTTCTTATTTTTTTTGATCCATATCCTATTTTGCCTGAAAATACAATAGCATCTGTTTTATTTAATATAGCCTGGTATGCCCCAATGTATTTTTTTATATTATAGCAAAATATATTTAATCCTGTCTTTGCTTGTTTTGTATTTTTCTTTAATATATTTAGCATTCTGTCTTCTCCTGTCAATGCCTTTAGACCGCTTTGTTCATTTAACATTTTTTCTAGCGTCTTTGGTGTGTATTCTTTTATTAGTTCAAGCATTATTCCTGGGTCTATATTTCCTGGCCTAGTCATCATTGTTAATCCTTCTAGGGGGGTAAAGCCCATTGATGTGTCTATTGGTTTTCCTTTTTTTATTGCTGTTATCGAGCTTCCTCCTCCTAAATGGCATGTGATTAAATTTATTTCTGATAAAGGCTTGCTTATTTTCTTTGCTGCTGTTTCTGCTAGATACTGGTGCGATATGCCGTGGAATCCCATTCTTTTGTATTTTGATGCTATTTTTTTTGGAAGTGCGTATGTTTGTGATTCTATTGGCAGGTCTTTAAAGAATCCTGTATCAAACACTGCTGTTTGTGGTATTTTTTTGAAAATAGATTGGGCTGTTTTTATTCCCAGGAGATTATATGGGTTGTGAAGTGGTGCATATTTTTCTGCCTTCTTTATTTTTCTTTTTATCTTCCATGTTATTTTTGCTGGATCTCTTTGATCTCCTCCATGCACTACTCTATGCCCTACTTTTAGTATATTATATTCTTTCCTTATTTTTCTTAGCTCTTTTTTTGTTTTTTTTCTGAATTCTGTTTTGTTTTTTACTTTAATATCTCCCCTTGCTTTTTCTTTGAAGGTTTCTGGTTCAAATACTTTCCATTTTATTGATTGGCTGCCGCTGTTTAAAACTAATATCATTTATATATTTTTGCTTTTGTGTTCTTTGTTACCCCTGCTGCATTTCCTTCGTCTGTATCTAGATGTATTGCTAGATCAAATTCTGGATCTATTCTTACTACTATCTTTCTGTATTCTGTTTCTCTTTCTCCTGGTATTTCTGCTGATACTGTATCATTTTCTTTTAAATCCCATTCTTTTGCTTTTTCTTCTGTTAGATGAATGTGTCTTTGGCTTATAATTACTCCTTTTTCTGTTTGTATTTCTCCTTTTGGTCCTATTATTGTTATTCCTGGTGTATTTTCTAGATTTCCCGATTTTTTTACTGGTGGATTTATGTCTAGATAATAGGCGTCTGTCCTTGATATTTCTATTTGAGTTTCTTTTCTGCATGGGCCTACTATTCTTACATTTTTTATTTCCTTGTCTTTGTTTCTTATTATTACTGTTTCTTGAGCAGCAAAAAGACCAGGCTGAGAAAGCCTATTCTTTTCTTTTAATTCATAATTTTGTCCAAATAGTTCATTTAAATCTTTTTTGGACAGATGTACGTGTCTTGCAGAAACTTCTGCAAGAACTTCTCCTAAAAATTCCTTCATGTCTATATTATACCAAAAATTTTTTAAAAATTAAATTGTTTGTTGGGGAAAAAGAAAAAGAAGACCTTTGTTTTTTGTTAATTCATTTATTTTATTTTTCTTTTTTAGATGATATAATTAATTTCTTACCATTAAAAAATATTTTTATGCACGAAGTATTAGATAATAAAAAGAAAACAATTCTTTTAGGCAATGATGCTGTTGTCCGTGGTGCTCTAGAATCTGGAGTTCAGTTTGCTGCCACATATCCTGGCACTCCTGCTTCAGAAATAGGAGACACTTTTTATTTAATCAGAAATGCTAATAAGGAATTAAAAGAAAACTTTCATTTTGAATATGGCACAAATGAAAAGGTAGCCCTGGAATCAGCTATTGGAGCTAATTTTTCTGGCCTAAAAACAATGATGTCAATGAAGCATTTCGGTGTTAATGTTGCTGCTGATTCTCTTTTGCCTCTTTTTTACACAGGCGTTCCCAATGGCATGGTTCTTGCTATATCAGATGATCCTGGCTGTTTTTCTTCTGCTCAATCAGAGCAGAACTCTAGAGCATACGCATATATGGCTCATGCTCCTATGATTGAGCCTGCTGACCCTCAAGAAACCAAGGATTATGTTAAATATGCTTACCAGATTTCTGAAAAGTATAATATTCCTGTTATTGTTAGATTAACAACAAGGGTTTCTCATCAAAGAATGCCTGTTGATCTTGATGATTTAAAATTTAATAAAATAGAGGCTGACTTTCCCAAAGACAAGCCTGATCAGTTTAGTACTATGCCTCCTTATACCATTTCTCAACACAAAGAGTTGTTAGAGAAAATAGATAAGATTCGTGAACAAGAGGCTGAGGTTAGTGAGATTAATAAAATGCATAATGAAGATGCTGGAGATGATATGGCTATTATTGCTTCTGGTGTTTCTTTTCATCATGTAATGGAGGCTCAAAAATTTATGGGATTAAATATTCCTGTCCTTAAATTGGGCTGGTTTTATCCTTTGCCTGAGAAAAAAATTAAAGAAGTCTTAAGTAAATTTAAAAAGATCTTGGTTGTTGAAGAGTTGGAAGATTATGTTGAAAAAGAAGTTAAGATTTTAGCTAAAGATTATGATGTTGAGATTCTTGGCAAAGAATACCTGCCCACTGCTGGTGAGATAAGGCCGGAAAACGTTATTGAAGCTCTTGGAAGTTTTTATCCTCCTAAGAAATTAGAGGTCTTAGAAGAAGAAAAAGAATTGGCTAAAAGATTTCCTGGCTTTTGTCCTGGTTGTCCTTATTGGTTTTTATTTAATACAGTAAAGCAGGTTGCTCCTAAAAATACAGTTTTTGGTGGTGATATTGGTTGTTATATGATGGCCTATTTTCCCCCCTTTAAATTGCAAGATTATTTGTTTTCTATGGGTTCTGGTATAGGAATTGGTCATGGAGTTAAAAAGAGCTTAAACTTATCTGGAAATAATCAAAAGGTTATTGCTTTTATTGGTGATTCTACATTTTTCCATGCAGGCATTCCTGCTTTGGTTAATTGTGTTGAGAATAAATCAAATCCTTTGATCATCATTATGGACAATAGTATTACTGCTATGACTGGCCATCAGCCCAGACCTGGGATAGATAAAGAGCCTAATATTGAAAAAATTGTTTCTGGTATTGGAGTAAAGAATTTGAAAGTTATAGATCCTATAAATCAAGAAGAGTTAAAGGAAACAATAAAAGATTTTCTTAATAAAGAAGAGGTGTCTGTTATAATATCACGCAGATGCTGTAAATTTGCTAAATAAATCATGAATAATTTTAATTTAATCATTTCTGGCGTTGGCGGACAAGGGACAATTACTTTATTGAAAGTAATAGGCAGAGCGGCTTTGTTGCAAGGTCTTGATTTTAAAAGTTCCGAACTTCATGGCCTATCTCAAAGAGGCGGAAGTGTTAAGACCCATATCAGAATTGGAGAGAATATTTCTTCTCCTTTAATCATTCCCGGAGAAACAGATTTAATTATTGGCTTAGAGCCGCAAGAGGCTCTAAGAACAAAGAGTTTTGCTGGGAAAAAGACTGTCTTTTTGATTAATGAAAAAGTCATTCCTGTTCAAGGGAAAGAGGTTGATAAGTCAGAAATAGAAAAATGGATTAAGAAAATTCCTGGAGAAGTTAAGTTAATTAATGCTTTTAGCATTACTCAAGAGAAATTAAAAAATTCCCTTTATTCAGGGATTTTTCTGCTTGGTTATGCTGTTCACAATAAGTTGATTCCTTTGTCTATAGATTCTGTTAAAAAAGCTTTAGAAGAAACTATTAAGCCAGATTATATTGAAGAAAATTTAAAGGCCTTGGATCTAGCTAAGGGTTTTTAATTAATAGAATAAAGTCAGCAACATTGATTCCTTTCTTGGAATATATTAGATCTCCTGTTTTTTTAAAGAAATGAAAGGAATCATTTTTATTTAGATAATCGTGGGGATTGAGATTTAGTTGATTTGCCTTCTTTATGGTTGCAGTATCTCCTATTGCTCCTGCTGCTTCTGTGTTGTCTCTTCCATCTGATGCTATTGAAGCAATTAATTCATTCTCCTTAATATCCTCTAGAGCAGCTAAAACAAGTTCTTGATTTCTTCCTCCTTTCCCCCTTCCTTTTACTGTTACTGTTGTTTCTCCTCCAGCTAGAATTAGCTGGGGGGGTTTTTTGTTTTTGGATTTTATGCTGTCTAATAGTTTTTTTGCTGTTTCCTTTGCTTCTCCTTTGATTTTAAATGAATATATTTCTGTATTATATCCTAGCCTTTCTGCTCTTTTTTTCATTTTTAATAAAGGTAGGTTATTTGAAAAAATGAGAATATTTTTATTTTTGCTAAAATATTTTTGATCTTTTGGTGTTTCTATAAAAATGTCTTTTGGCCAATTGAATTCTTTTGCTATTTCCTTTGCATCTGCTATTGTTGTTTGATCTCTTACGGTTGGACCTGATGCTACAAAAGCAAGATCATTTCCTAATACATCTGAAAAAATACAGGATATGCTTGCTGTTGGATAAATTAGTTTTGTTAGTTGGCCGCCTTTTACTCTTGATATATGTTTTCTTATTGTGTTTATTTGATGTATGCCTTTTCCTGATTTTATTAATTCTTCTGTGTATTGTTTTAGTTGTTTTATTGATATTTTAGCTGGATAGCTTAATAGAGCCGAGGCTCCTCCGAATACTAGGAATAAGACAAGATCTTCTGGTTTTGTTTTCTTTAGATTTTTTACAATTGCTTTTGCTGCTTTTTGATTCTTTTTTGATGGAAGGGGGTGGGTTCCTTTAAATGATTTAAAGTGCTTTAATTTTGCTTTTTCTGTGTCTAGAGTTATTCCCTTGTGAATTCTTTTATTTAATATTCTTTCTATTTCTTTGGCTGCTCTTGATGATCCTTTTCCTATGCTTATTACATATATATTCTTATAATTATTTAAATTATATTTATTTGGCTCGTCTTTTTCTGAATATATTTCTAGAGTATTGTTTTTTAAAATAAATTTTTCTTTTACTATTTTTTCTATATTTAAAAATTCAAGGCCATGGTCAATAATGTCTATGGCCTTCTTTCTTAATTCTGTTGTGGCTAATTGTTTATAGTTTGTTATCATTTTAAAATTTCATTGACTGCTTGAATAATAGATTCTGTTCCAATATTGTATTTTTTCATTAATTCCTCTGGTTGTCCGCTTTCTCCGAATTTGTCATCAACTCCTATTATCTTTATTTTAACAGGGTAGTCTTGTGATAAAAGTTCAGCTACTGCCGAGCCTAGTCCTCCTATTTTTTGATGGTCTTCTACTGTTATTACTCTTGATGTTTTCTTTGCACTATTAATTATTGTTTCTTTGTCTAGGGGTTTAATTGTATGACTATTTATTATTTCTGCATCAATGTTTTGTTTTTTTAGATTTTCTGCTGCTTGTATACAGTTATTTAATATTGGACCGTGACCAATAATTGTAATATCTTTTCCTTGTTTTAATATGTTTGCTTTTCCTATTGTAAATTCTGTTTCTTGTTTTGTGATAATGTTTGTCTTTGGTCTTGTTAGTCTGATATACACCGGACCCTTGTGGTTGACTGCAGTTATTGTTGCTTTTTCTGCTTCAATTGCATCACAAGGAGAAAGTATTATCAAATTTGGCAATGGCCTTGTCATAGCAATATCTTCTAGTGCCTGATGGCTCATTCCGTCTGGACCAACAGTTAATCCTGCGTGAGTGCTCGCTATTTTAACATTAGCATTGTTTTGACACACGCTTACTCTTAATTGGCTCCAATTAATTCCTGGAGAAAAGACAGCAAAGCTGGATACAAAAGGAATTTTCCCTGTTAAAGCCATTCCTGCTGCTAGGCCCATCATGTTTTGTTCTGCTATTCCTGTTTGAATAAATCTTTTTGGGAATTTTTTCTTAAATTCTTCTGTTCTTGTTGAGTTTGTTAAATCTGCACACAAAACAAGAATGTCCTTGTTTTCTTTTCCTATTTTAACAAGGGCTTGTCCGTATCCATCTCTTGTAGATTTTTTTATATTATTCATTTCGTAGTTCTTTAAGGGCTTTTTTTGCTTGTTCTTTTGTTGGTGCTCTGCCATGCCAGGCATGCTTTCCCTGAATAAAGCTTACTCCTTTTCCTGGTATTGTCTTAGCTATTATCATAATGGGCTTTTTTGATTTTTTTGCTTTTTTAATGGCCTTTATTATGTCTTTTATATTATGGCCGTCTATTTCTATTACATTCCAATTAAATGCTCTGTATTTGTCTCTTATTGGCTCTATAGGCATAATTTCTTCTGTTTCTCCTTCTATTTGTATGGTATTTCTGTCCATTATGAATATTAGATTATTGAGCTTGTACTTTGCTGCAAACATTGCTATTTCCCATGTTTGTCCTTCTTGTTGTTCTCCATCTCCCACAAGACAGTACACCTTGCTTGGTTTGTTTTCTAGCTTTAATACATAAGCCATTCCTGCTGCTACTGAAGAATTGTGGGCTACTGGTCCTCCGCTGCTTTCTATTCCTGGCAAACTTCCCTTATGTGGGTGTCCTTGAAGTCTGCTATCTATTTTTCTTAGGGTTAATAGCTCTTGTATTGGGAAGTATCCTGATCTGGCCAAGGCTGAATACATTGCTGGACATATGTGGGCATTTGAAAGAATTATTCTATCTCTGTCTGGATCTTTTAGTTTGTGATTCACTATTCCACTGAAATATATGGTGGCAAAAATATCAGCCATGCCCAAAGAGCCGGCTGAATGTCCTGATCCTGCTTCTGCTAGCATATTTATTATATCTTGTCTTATTAGATTTGCTTTCTTTTCTATTTCTTTTGTCTTCATTTTCTTTTAAGTTTTTTAAGTCTTTTTTCTGGGTTTTTTGAATTAAAGATATGTGTTCCTATATAGGCTATGTCTGTTCCTGCCTTTTTTATTCTTTTTATATTTTTGTTATTAACTCCTCCGTCTACTGCTGTTATCCCATTGGGCCATATCTTCTTTAGATACTTTATTTTCTTTAATACCCAGGGCTTAAATTCTTGGCCTCCCCACCCTGGCTGAACTGTCATGCATAAAACAGCATCTAGATTTTTAAGAAAAGGCATTGTTGCTGCTACATCTGTTTCTGGATTTATAGCCAGTCCTATTTGTTTTTTTTGTTTGTGAGCTTTTTCTATTATTGTATTTATTCCTAATTCTCTGTTTGTTATTCTAGATTCAAAATGAATAAATATTCTATCTGCTATTTCCAGCCAATCATTTATTATTTCTTCTGGCTTGTTTACCATTAAATGAGCCTCTATGTTTGATCTTATTTTTAAAGTTTTTAGTTTGCTTATATTTTCCTTATAGTTTCCATTATATGGGAAAGTTTCATTGTTTACGAAAATTCCATCCATTGCATCTATTTGGATCCATTCTGATTGTTTTTCTACCACCCTTATTTTTTGTTCTGCTTCTTCTGATGTTTTAGATAGTATTGTTGGTATTATTTCCATTGGTTTTCTATTTTTTCTATTTTTTTTAATCTTCTAGTGTATTTCTCTTTTGCATTGAGAAATTCAGCATTTAGCCATTCCTTTATTATTTTCTTTGCATTTTTAAATGAGATTGTGTTGGCTCCCAAGCAAAGTATGTTTGAATTTAGATGTTCTCTTGATTGTCTGGCTATTTTCTTTGATGTTGCTGTTACTGCCCTGGCTCCCTTTGTTTTATTCGCTGCTAAGCACATGCCAATCCCTGTTGTGCATATTAGTATTCCTCTTTCTCCTGTTTCTACTACCTTCTTTGCTACTTCAGTTGCATAGTCGGGAAAATCATCGCTGGGATCCAGCTTTTTATTTCCTAAGTCCTTGTATTTCACATTCATGCTGTCTAATAGTTTTTTTATCTTTTCTTTAAATTTATATCCGCCGTGATCGGCGCCTAAGTAAATCATATTTTATTTCCTATGAATTCGGCAAATTCTGCTAATCTGCAGGAGTAGCCGTATTCATTATCGTACCAACCCAGGACCTTTACCAGGGTTTTATCTTGAACTAGGGTTGATTGGGTATCTATTATTGCAGAATGAGTATTTCCAATATAGTCTGTTGATACTAGAGGTAAGTCTTGCGTTGCCAGGATTCCCTTTAATTCTTTTTCTGCTTTTTTGAATAGGTTGTTTACCTCTTCTTTTGTTGTTTCTTTTTTTACTTGAGCTACCAGATCTGTAATAGAAACAACTGGTGTTGGTATTCTTACAGCCATGCCGCATATCTTTCCTTTTAATTCTGGCAAGACTTTTGTTGTTGCTGTTGCTGCTCCTGTTGTTGTTGGCAGCATGTTTATAGCAGCTGCTCTTCCTCTTCTTAGATCTTTGTGTGGCCCATCTACTATGTTTTGACTACTTGTGTAGCTGTGTATTGTTGTTATTGCTGCTCTTTGTATTTCTAGATTATCATTTATTACTTTGGTAATAGGAGCTAGGCAGTTTGTTGTGCAGGATGCCATTGATAGAATATTGTCTTCTGGATTATATTTGTCTTGATTCACTCCTGGCACAAATGTGGGTATATTATCGCTTTTTGCTGGCGCGGATATTATTACTTTTTTTGCTCCTGCTTTTATGTGTTTTTCTGCATCTTCATATGTTCTAAACAGTCCCGTGCATTCTAATACAACATCTACATCTAGTTCTTTCCATGGTAGATTGGCTGGGTCTTTTTCTGATAGAGATTTGTATTTTTTTCCATCTATTTGTATGTCTTCATCTGTGGCTTTTACTTCTTTGTCATAGATTCCATAAAGAGAATCATATTTTAATAAATGAGCCAGGGTTTGATTGTCTGTGAGGTCGTTTATTGCCACCACTTCAATGTTTTTGTTTTTTATCAATTCTTTAAATGTTGGTCGGCCTATTCGGCCAAAACCATTTATTACTACTTTAATAGGCATATTTTTGTTTATTTAATTCTTATATATTTATTATACCATTTTTAATTTGGTTTTTTAAAACCCGTTCAATAATGAACGGATGAAATTAAAAAGAGCCAAGAATTTATCTTGGCCCATTTTTTTATATATCACAGCAGGTTTCTTCTGCGCAGGCTCGTATCATTGGTGCGCTTATCTTTATTCTAATTTTCCCCATTTTTTTAATTTTGCCCATGTATCCCTCGGAAGAAAGAATTATTTCTGAAACTTCATTTACAAGAGCCTTTTCTGTCAGAGCGCCCCTTTTAATTTCAGTAACTATATCTGCTAATCTTTTTTTATTCTGAGCTAAAACATTAGATATTTTCTTGTACAAAAAAAGAAATATGTTACTCTCTTTAGCATCTAGGACAACAATCTCATATATGTTTTGCCAACTGATCTCGCTTATGGATATTTCTATTGGCATTATTAGTTTGGTTAAAAGAGAGGGGTGTAATGGATTTTTTTGATCAGGAGAGCTATATTTTTGTCTTATTTTTATCACTCCTTTGATGTGGCTGTCATCTTCCTTGAAATTATTGTTTTCTGCACAGCTTTCATAAAGCCTGAAATAATCATCGTTTTCAATTTCTAGAAAAATAATGTTTTCTTTTCCATAAAGAGACTTGCCTATATTAATAACTTTTTCTGCTCTAGAAATTTCCATTGCTACAGCGCCCTTTTTGTGCGATACAAAAAATTCATTGCTAATAAATTTAACGTTCAAAAGTATAAGAACAAAAATAGAAGCAATAATGAACGGAATACCAATAGAAGCATAGAACTCATACAACCTGGAATCAGGAGAGATCGTTAAGATGTCTTTGTTAGGAGAATATGTCATGAGAAAAAGAAAGATGAATGTGCCTGAGAAAAGAAAAACTGAAAGATAGAATCCCACGCCAGCCATAGCCGAGAAAGACATAAATTCTTTAAACCAATTTTCTTCTTTCAAAGTACTCCTCCTTTTAAAATTAAAACTGGCATAATGCCAGTTTTAATATAATTTAGCAGATATTTAATTTTTTGTCAATTTTTATTTCTTGCTTAAATACTCATCTACTGCCAGGGTTGCTTTTGCTCCTTCTCCGCATGCAATTACTATTTGCTCATATTTTACATCAGTTATGTCCCCTGCTGCAAAAAGTCCTTCTGTTTTTGTTTTGTTATTTCTGTCTATTTTTATTTCTCCAATATCATCAAATTCTACTAGATTTTCAGCAAAGCCTGCTTTTGGAGTCATTCCTATTGCTATAAAGACTCCTTGCACTTCTATTTCTTTGTCTTCTCCTGTATCTCTGTTTTCATATATTAGACTTTTTACAAAATCATCTCCTTTTATTTCTTTTACTGCTACATTTGTTATAAATTTGGCTTTTCCTGTTTTTTCTATTTTTTCTTTCATTAAGGGATCTCCGCACATTTCTTCCATGAATTCTAAAATATATACTTTTGTTGCATATTTTGTTAAATCATATGCTGTTGAAAATCCAGCATTTCCTCCTCCTATTACTGCCACTTCTTTGTCTTTAAACATAGGAGCATCACATGTAGAGCAAAGACTTACTCCCTTTCCTTTATACTCTTCTTCTCCTGGTATATTTAATAGTCGAGGAACTTTTCCTGTAGCGATTATTACTGTTTTTGATTTGTATTCATTGTCCTGGTTATCTCTTATTGCGAATTCATTATTTTCCTTGTTTAAGTCAATTACTTCTGTTTGATCTTTTAATTCTATTTCAAATTTCTTTAAGTGTTCTAGCATATTTTCCATTAGATCAGGGCCTGATATGGTTTTTATTCCAGGCCAGTTTTCTATGTCATTTGCTTTTGTTATTTGTCCTCCCCATTCTTTTGTTATTAAGAGGGTTTTAAGTTTTTTTCTTGCAGCATATATGCCTGCTGTGATTCCAGCAGGACCTCCGCCCACAATAATTAGATCGTAAGTCATAATTATTTAATATTTAATAATTCTTTTATTTTTTCTTGATTAAATCCTACCACCATCTGGCCATCTATTTCAATAACAGGAACTCCCATTTGACCTGTTTTATCTACCATTTCTTTTCTTGCAATTTCATTTTCTGCTACATCAATATCTTCGAATTTTATATCATGTTCTTTTAAAAATTCTTTTAAAGTTACACAATACGGACAAGTT
>WJLL01000003.1 GCA_014728535.1 Candidatus Portnoyibacteriota bacterium | reverse complement strand
ATTTAATTAAGCCACATTAAGCTTGCACGCCCCACTTGAGCAAGCCACATTACTAGCAAATTTCCCAGCAATCTTTGCTTGGATCTTAGTAACCTCGTGTTTTTGCCTAATCCACCTGTTGCTGTTAATTTCTTTCCTAGAGAGTGCCTTTTGATAACGAGCAAGCTTTTTTGCAAGTTTATTGGTGTATCTGGGGTTAGGTACATGCTCTTTATTAGAAAGAGTGGCCAGTCGGTTTATACCGACATCAATACCTACAGATTCTCCAGTCATTGGGAGTGTGGATATAATTTCATCCAATTGGAGTGTAACAAAATTTGGGCATTATACAATACCAAGCCTCTTCAGTACCATCAGCAGGCGGATTTTTCGCGCATACGCCATATTGTCCATACCAAACAGTTCCTTGGCTTTCGCATCGCTAATCGCCTTTTGTTTCGGTGTCATCAGTTGCCAGTTTCGCTGAATGCGTTGGTACTCATCCCAATCCGGCTCTTCGTGGATCAACTCGATGCCTGTCTCAGCTCTCCACCGATGCACCGGGTCGCTGTGCAGATGTTTCGGCAGTTTGTCCAGTGGGCATGGCGGCTCATATTTATCCATCATCAGTCTCCTTTGCTTACGGAACGCCCAACAAGGCGCTCCAGTTTACTTCGCTACGCTCGAAACTGAGCTTGGTCGATCTACCACATTAAGTATAACTATGTAGAAGAGTTTGTCAAATATTTTTTAAATTTTTATTTTAAGAAAGGACAGCGATTCCTCCCACAGCTAAAGCAGTGGGTTTCCTCGCTGATTGATCTTGAACATTATATTTTTCCTCTATTGGAAAATATGTACAATGAGCTTCAGATTCATATTTTTGAATTTCAATTAAAATTAAATCTTCTATATCCTCTTTTGCCTTTAATGCTGTGTCAGGACTATTCATTTTTTTCTCCTTAAAAAAGCGATCCCCTCCCCCTAAATTATTTAATTAAGCCACATTAAGCTTGCACGCCCCACTTGAGCAAGCCACATTACTAGCAAATTTCCCAGCAATCTTTGAATATAAATTTAAAAGTTCTTGATAGCTATATGTCTCTTTACAATTAATAGCAAAAGGCAATTCTTCAGAATAAAAGTGATATATAGCCAGAGCATCATATCTTTTTGGATGCATATTCTCTGCATTTACAACATTTTCTAAATCGTAATAGTCATAATTTATACCAACTTCATTTAATTTATTTTTAACTTCATCACATCTCGAGCATCCACAAGTTCCAAATATATCTAAATGCATAGTTTTACTCTCTATTCCATAATTTAAACAATTCTTGATAATTTAAACTCATAACCTTAAAACCACACGCGCATACTAAAAAGTACTTATATGCTATTTTTTCAGATTCTTCTTTATAATAATCCACATGATGTGGACTACCACAGCAGCGACAAACCTTTATTTTTTTTATTTTATAATCTTCCGCCAATATCAAATATGCAGGACTACTATCAAATCTATTTTTCCAAAGCTCTTCAATTTTAACTAAATCCCCCTGAATAAATGCACCACAGTCGGAACAGTATATTTCTTGAATATCCTCATAATGATATATATTAGTATTATTAGACTCACATAACGGACAAGGTAAACTCATTTTCTAACAAGTTCAGCTGCTTTTTTCATGGTCTTTTCTATAAATTTTTCATCAAATGACTCGGGGTAAGAACAATACAAATCGTCTTTATCCGGCATAGATTTTATATTTTCTTTATCTTCATCAAAAAGCTGAACAATAATCGGTTCCTTTTCTCCAGAATAAACCTTATTTCCAATTACTACTTTCATTTTTTTAAATCCTTTCTTAAACAAAATACTAAAAAAACTCTCTTAAAATCCATCAAAGTCTGGAGGAGCATCTTCTCCAGTCATATTCTCAAACATTCTTTTAAACATAGTTTGAGCTTCATTTTCTTCTAATTCAGCGACAACAGGAACACAGTTTTTATTATCTACTCTGATAGATAAAAGTTTTCCTCTTTCTTTTGCTGTAGAAAGAAGTTCACTGCTTTCTTTTAATTCCTTCCATAAAATTGTCTCCGAAGATTCAGCATAAGCTACAGTTTCTCGCAATTTCTCTTGTAAACGTACAGCTCTTTCTTTCAAATCAGTTAATTCTTTTAATTTTTTCTGTTGTTCTTTAGTAAGAACATACGCTATTCTTTCTTTTTCTTGAACCGGCAACAATTTACGCACTTGTTCGAGTAATTTTTTATATGAAAGCATGGTATTATTTTATACAGTCCCCACTGCATTGGATGCCTTTCCTCACCCAGACTCTTTTCCTTCCTTTTTTTTGTCGTTCGAAAGTTCTTCTTTTAGTCTAAAGCACTTAAAACTAGGCTCCATAGTTTTTTTAGGATTTTCCTCTTCTATATGGCAAAGAATAATTTCCCCATAATCCACCTTATCAAATTTACCATTTATACTAGTTTTTTTAGGTCTCCAATACTCGCAGTAAGGGCAAGGCGGGCCGTCCACAAAAATATCAAAGTCTGATTCATCTATACCAAAAGAAGGGTCAAAATTTTTCTTTTTTTTATCTTTATCCACTTTTAAAATCCCTCTTCAATTTAATTAAATAGTTATGCATTCCAGATAGGATTAAAATCCATCCATGTAACACATACGTACAAAACTCTATAAAATTTAAAAAGAACTGTGTAATAAATTTTTTAAACATTTTAGTCTCCTTTATAATTTTCTGAACTTCAGAAAATTCATTTAGCTTTTTCTAAAACAGCCAGCAAAAACCCCTCAGCTTGACCATCAAAAATCTTATTAAATTCATATCCCCACTCTTTTAAAATAGAACTAGCGCACTCAATAGATCTTTGTTTAGATAACTTAGTTTTGGCATTATTATTTAACCCAAGTCTAACTACTTCTTTCTTTGTTATGATTAAATTAAATTTCTTTTTCCAATTTACTGGATTATACAATGTGTATTCTATATCTAGACCAAAAAGAAGCCCCTCCAGCCTTCCGGCATCCTTAAGAAAATTCCCCTGACTGGCCGCCCCTCTATTAAAACTAGGCCTTGGAAGAATTAATTCTAAAGCTATAGACAAGATTTGAGGTTTCAATGCTTTAAAAATTGTTTTT
>WJLL01000002.1 GCA_014728535.1 Candidatus Portnoyibacteriota bacterium | reverse complement strand
TTTACTACAGACATTGATAAATTCAATAGAAATCTTACTGAATGGTTGATAGAATACAATTTTATTAGACCTCATGAAACTTTAAATTATGAAACACCTATAGAAGTATCAAAAGTGTTACCTATGTGGTCATCTTGTACAAACACTTGACAAATTATATCAGTATGCTATAATAGAAATATGCAGCCAGACAAAAAGCCCTTATGGTTAAAACCATAGGGGCTTATTTTATTTTTAAAAATCCCTGATTTTCATCAGGGACTTTTTGTTTATCTTTTAGACCATTGAGGTCTTTTTCTTGCTTTCTTTAAACCAAATTTCTTTCTTTCTTTTCTTCTTGGATCTCTTGTTAAATATCCTGCTTTTTTTAGTTTTTTTCTAAAATTAGAATCAAATAAAATAAGGGCCCTGGCAATACCATGCCTTATTGCTTCTGCTTGTCCTTTTACTCCCCCGCCTTTTACTTTTATTGTTCCTCTAAATCTTCCCAGGGATTTAAGTCTGGCTAGAGGAGCTTCTACTTTCTTTTGAAGATCTATAGTAGGAAAATATTCTTTGTATGGCTTGTCATTTATTATTAAATTTCCTTCTTTTGCAGAATCTGATTTTCCAGAGGTATATATTCTTACTCTGGCTACAGATCTTTTTCTTCTTCCTACTGCTTCATAATATCCTTTTTCAGGATCTATTTCTTTTTTCTTTTTTTCTTTATTTTTCTTCTCCAGCATAGATTTTTAAATTTTTTATCATTTTATCTCTTAGTTTATTTTTAGGAAGCATTCCATAAACAGCAATCCTTAATGGCTCTCTTTCGTCTTTTTCAAATATTTCTTCAAATGTTCTTTCTCTTAAGCTTCCCAAATATCCTGAGTGTTTATAGTATTTTTTATCTTTGAATTTTTTTCCAGTAACAACTATGTCTTTTGCATTAAAAACAACAACCTTGTCCTCAGACACCTTGTTTGGCGCAAAGTTTGGACTGTTTTTTCCTCTAAGTATAGCTGCTATTTCTGCAGCCAGTCTCCCTAATGTTTTATTTTTTGCATCTATTTTGTGTGTTTTCATTTTACTAATTCTATTATTGCCATTTTAGCACTATCAGTTTTTCTTGGATTAAGTTTAACAATTCTACAATAGCCTCCTGGTCTTTCTTTATATCTTGGACCAATTTCCTTAAATAATTTATCTACTGTTTTTGAGGGCAGTGTTTTTAATAAGATCCTTCTATTGCTTAGTGTGTCATTTTTTGACTTTGTAATTGTTTTTTCAATAAAAGGTTTTAGTTTTTTTGCTTTTCCTTCCGTTGTTTTTATCTTTTCATGCATAATCAAAGAAGATGCTAGCATGCTTAGCAGGGCTCTTCTTTGTTCTCTTGTCTTTGTTAGTTTTATTTTCTTTTTTCTGTGTCTCATTTTTTCTTCTTAGATGTTGATTTCTTTTTTGTAGATTTTTTCTTTGTTGTGGATTTTTTAGTTGGTTTCTTTGTTTTTGTTTCTTTTTTTTCTGTTTGCAGGATTCCAAATTGTTCAAGTATAGTTCCTACTGATTTGTTAAATGCTTCTTCTGGAGTAATGCTTCCGTCTGTTTCTACGTCTAAGACTACTCTATTAAAATCTGTTCTGTCCCCTACACGCATGTTTTCTACTTCATAATTTATTTTCTTTATAGGAGTGAATATCGCATCTGTTGCTATAGCTCCTATTTCTAATTTTTTCTTTTTTCTTGCTTCTGCAGAGATATGCCCTAAGCCACTATCAATTTCTATTTCTATTTCTAGTTTTCCTTTTGAGTCTGTGATTGTAGCAATATATGCATCTTTGTTTACTACTTCTACTTCTGAAGGAGTTTTTATTTCTTTTGCTTTTACTTCTCCTTTTCCTTTTGCTTTTAATTCTAGCTTCATTGGAAGCGCTTCTAAAGAATTTATTTTAAATCTTACATTTTTCAGATTTAAAATTACCTTAATAACATTTTCTAAAACATTAGGAATACCAGCAAATTCATGGCTGACTCCCTTTATTTTTATTGCTGTTATAGCAACCCCAGGAAGAGAAGATAAAAGCACTCTTCTTAATGCATTTGCTAAAGTTAATCCATATCCTGGATAGCAGCCATCTATTTTAATAATGGCTCTATTTTCTTCCTTTTTCGTTATTTTTGGTTTTTGTGGTAAAGGAATTTTGTTTTTTTCCATTTTATTTAACAAACCCATTTCTTTAATTCTTTAAGGAATAAAAGTGTTTAAGCTTGTTTTATTTAAATTATTACCTTGAATAAAATTCAACAATCATTGATAAATCAACTGGTATTTCTATTTCATCTTTCTTTGGCTCTCTTAGCATCTTGCCTTCTGTTTTTTCTTTGTTTAAAGAAAGCCATTCTGGAGTTTCATGCTTTTTTAATTTTTCTTCTAGATTTTTTAGCATTGGGCTCTTTAGGCTTTTTTCTTTTATTGAGACAATATCGTCTTTTCTGACCTTAACAGAAGGAATGTCTGTTTTTCTATTATTTAAAAGAATATGGCCATGACTGACAATTTGTCTTGCCTTTCTTCTTGAATCAGTCCATCCTAATCTAAATACTATACTGTCTAATCTTGTTTCTAGACTTTTTATTAATTCTTCTGTTAAAACACCCTCTTTCCCTGATGCTTTTTTATAGTAGTTTAAGAGTTGCTTTTCACTTATTTCATACATGTTTTTTAATTTTTGCTTCTCTAAAAGCTGGGCTCCATATTCAGACATGCCCCTTCTTCTTTTTTTGCCATGTAGGCCTGGTGCATAGGGTTTCTTTACTATTGCACACTTAGGAGTAAAACAACGCTCTCCTTTTAAAAAGAGTTTTTCTCCTGCCCTTCTACATTTTTTACATTGTGGATCTCTCATATTATACTCTTCGTGGTTTTGGTGGACGACAGCCATTGTGTGGAATTGGAGTTGTGTCTTTTATTGACATTACTTCAAGTCCATTTGCAGCCAAAGCTCTTATAGCGGCTTCTCTTCCTGAGCCAATGCCTTTAACAAATACATCTACCTCTTTTATTTGTAGTTTTTGTACTTTTTCAAGCAAAGAGTCTACTACTTTTGTTGCAGCAAAAGGAGTAGCTTTTTTTGGCCCTTTAAAGCCTAAAGCTCCAGCGCTTTCTATTGCTATTGCTCCACCTGTTTTAGGGTTTGTTATATTCACTATTGTATTATTATATGTTGATTTAATATAGACATTGGCTCTGTTGAGCTTTTTGCCTTTTACTTCTTTCGCTTTCTTTTTTGTGCTTGCTTCTCTTTGTTCTTTTTCCTTTAAGATTTCTTCAGTTGTTTGTTTTATTATTTTCTTTTTTCCCATGATTTTTATGTTTTATCTATTGATCTTCTGCCACTTCCCATTGTTCTTCTTACATTTCCTCTTACTGTTCTTGAGTTTGTTTGGGTTTGTTGCCCTCTTACAGGAAGACCTCTGGCATGTCTTTGGCCTCTGTATGTGCCTATTTCTTTTAGTCTTTTTATGTTTGTTTTTATTTCTCTTCTTAGATCGCCTTCTATTTTATAGTTTCCGCCCTCTACTTCTTGTCTTAGTCTGTTCACTTCATTTTCTTTTAGGTCTTTGGTTTTTGTATCTGGGTCTATGCCTGCTTTTTTTAATATTCTGCCACTTAAAGATTTGCCTACTCCTTTTATGTAGGTTAAAGCAATTATTATTCTTTTTTGTTCTGGGATATTTGTCCCTGCTATACGTATCATAATTATCCTTGTCTTTGTTTATGTTTTGGATTTGAGCAAACAACATAAACCCGGCCCTTGCGTCGGATTATTTTACAATTATTACAAATTTTTTTAACTGAAGTTCTGACTTTCACAGATTAATTAAAACGAATAAAAATACTATTTTTATTCGCCCAGTTAATTATTTATATTCTGGTTATTTTGTTCTGTAGGTTATTCTGCCCTTTGTTTTGTCATAGGGGCTTAATTCTACAGTTACCTTATCTCCAGGAAGGATTTTAATATAGTTTATTCTCATCTTTCCTGAAATATGGGCTAGTATTTCTGACCCATCTTCTAATTTTACCTTAAAAGTAGCGTTTGGCAACCCTTCTAAGACTACGCCTTCTTTTTTAATAGCTTCTTGTTTCATTTTTATATTTACTAAGAGTATATACTTTTTAAATTTTTACGTCAAGTTTTCTTTACTTTGGCTCAACTACAATCTTGATTTTGTTTTGGTTTGAAGGAATTTTTTTAACCCAGAATGGCCAGAAAATTACTTTAGCTGTATCTATTTCTGACATAGAAGAAAGATATCTTCTTACATCTACTTCGTTTTTCCCTGTTAGTTCTTTTTTGATTTTTTCTTTGTCTAGCTTCCAAGATGCTTGGGCTTCTACTTCACAAGCAAATCTTGTTAATCCTTTTTCTAGTTCTGGTTCTACATTTTTATAGCTTAGACTTATTGTTGAAGGAATAAGTTCCTTATTTTCAGATATCTTTGATCCTATGTTTTCCTGGATTAGGCTTTTTATGCTCTCTTCTTTAAATGCTAGACCCATTACCCTTGTTTTTACAGTAATACTAAAGTTTTCTGCTGGATCATCTGGCTGCACGCTTGATTCTGATTCTACTATTTTCATTGTTTGGTTTTCTTCTAAGAGAACTAATTCTTCTGGTACTTTGTTTTTAAACTCTTCTTGTGCCTTTTGTTTTAGTTCTAGGGACAATACTTCTGTTGCTCCTTCAATGTCTTCTTGGGTGGCTACTTTTACTTTTCCTTTTACTCCTCCTTCCATTTGTTTTTCTGATTCTCCATAGAATCCTTCATATTTTGCTGTTCCTTCAAATCCTGGGATAGTAAATTCAGATGGAGGTATATTATATTCTTCTCCTGCTTGATCTGCTATTACTTTTATTGTTTTTTTGCTTGCTATTATTTTTCCTTCTTCTATTTTTGCTCCTGGTATTACTACTGTTTCTTGTGATCTGAAGAGTTTTCCTTCTTTTGATATAAATCTGGTTGTTTTTACTAGCGTTTGTGGTTCTGAGCTATATTGATTATATACTGTTATTTCTCCTGTTGCTTTCCTTTCTACTTCTTTTTCTCCTGTTGAGGGGAATTCTTTTGTATCTTCCAGCTCTATTTGAAAGAGCTGGCCAGGAATTACACTATTTTCTTCATTTATTTCATCAATAGATTTGTCTGCTGCAATTGCTGTTTCAAATTTAATTGTTTCCTTTTTTGGATTGATGATTATTTTTGCATTAGGAAGTATAAAATAAAGGACAAATGCTCCTATTGCTACTGCTAAAACTATTAATGTAGCAATTATTTTTTTTGCTGTAAAAAATTTAAAAGAGGGAGCATATGGTTTTTCTTGGGTAAATTTTTCTGGCTCTTCCTTTATTTCTGGTTCTTCTTTTGGCTCTGGCTCAGGTTCTGGTTCAGGCTCAGGTTCTTCAAATTCTATTTCTTTTTTTTGTACTGGTTCTTGTATTGGCCTTAGTGGTTCCTGATGAGGAGGCACTATGTCTCTCATTAATACTTTTTCTGAATTGTTTTCTGTTATTCTTTTTGGGCTTATTCTGCCTCCTGTCATTAATTGGGCAGGCCAGCTGTCTGTTTTTTCTTTTTCTGGAGCTTCTTTTTTATCTAAAACATCCATATCTGATTCTTCTGCCATTTTCTTTATTGTTTCATCAGATGTAATTAAAGATATGCTTTTATCTAAAGATAAAGCTTCTTCTTGTAAAATTCTAAGATTTATTATACTGCGCAGAGATGATAGTCCATTAGGAACAATTAAATTTATCTTTTTATCTCTGCTTCTTTTTATTCTATCAATTATTGAAAAAAGCTCTTCTTCTGGTTCTAAATAGAAATTTTCCATGTTATTTATTTTGTATTATTTTTGTTGCTCTTTTTAGCATGGAAGAAAATTCATTTTCCTCCTTTATTTTTAAGGCCGTTTGGCCTAATGTTAAAGGTATTGTTTGTTTTAGCTTAGTTTTGTTTTTTACTTTTGTAATATCTCTTCCTT
>WJLL01000015.1 GCA_014728535.1 Candidatus Portnoyibacteriota bacterium | reverse complement strand
TTATCAACTTCTTTGTCATTAAGAGTTTTTTTATAAGATTGGTATATTATATGAAAAGCTAAACTTTTTTTACCTTCAGGAACATTATCTCCTTCATAAATATCAAACAAATCAACATCAACCACCAATTCTCCACCCGCTCTGTTTATTTCATTTAAAACATGGGCAGCCCTATCTTCTGTATTAATAATTAAAGATAAGTCTCTAACAACAGAAGGATAAGGAGAAGGTTTTTGATAAATAAGCTCTTCTTCAGATAAATTTAATAATTTTTCAAAATCAATATTAAATCCAACTAAGCTTCCTTCTATTCCTAGTTTTTTTAAAATAACAGGATTTATGTTTCCTAAAAAACCAATTTTTTCATTATCTCCCATTTTTATCTCAGCAGTGCCATTTTTTTGCCAAAAAACATTATCACTCCATTCGGGGGTTGCTTCAAAATCATCATACCAGTGTTCTGATATTCCTATCTTATCCAATAGCCCATCAATAGTTCCTTTTAATTCATAGAAGCTTTCTTTTTGTTTTTTAGAGGGCATATATATCAATCCATCAAAAAGCATATGCTCAATTATTCCTTTCCTTTCTTTTCTATAAACCTTCCCAACCTCAAAAATCCTTATCTCTTCTTCTCCTATAAGATTCAAGTTATATTTAATTTTATTAATCAAACCAACTAAAAGATTTCTTCTCAAATACTTAAGTTCTAAACTTAAAGGATTTTCTAGCTCTAAATGATTATTTTCATTAAGATTAAAATTATCAATGTCTTTTTCACCAATAAAAGAAAAATTATATAGTTCAGTAAAACCAAATCCTTCCATAATGTTCTTTATTTTACTCTCTAAAATAATTTCTTCATCTTTTTTGACACCACTAACTAAGCCCAGAGGATAATTGGCGGGCATAGACTCATAACCTATCATCCTTGCTATTTCTTCAATTAAATCTTCTTCAATTTCTACATCTATCCTAAAGCTAGGAACTGTAACAACCAAAGAAGAGTCAATTAAAAAGCCTAAAGATTTTAAACGTCTTGCAACTTCTCTTTTTGTAATTTTAACTCCCAATATATTATTAATCTTTTCCAAATTAAGCTTAATTTTCTTAACTCTGGGCTTATCTGCATAAACATCAACAGTTCCTTTCATAACTTTTCCTCCTGATATTTCTTGAATTAGCCCCGCTACTCTATTTATTGCTTCCTTAGTCAAATCAGGATCTAGGCCATACCCAAAACGAAAAGAAGATTCTGTTTCTATGTTTGTTTTTCTGTTTGTTTTTCTTATTGCTGAAATATCAAAATTAGCTGCTTCTAAAACAATGGTTTTTGTATTATGTCCTATTTCCGCTTTCTTGCCTCCTTTTACTCCGGCCAAAGCTAATGGATTTTTTTCATCAGCAATAACTAAAATATCATTATCAAGCCTGCAAACTTCATTGTCTAAAGTAGTCATTTTTTCTCCTTTCTTGCCTTTTCTAACAATTATTTTCTTGCCAGAAACTTTGTCAAAATCAAATGCATGCAATGGCTGTCCCATCTCAAACATAATATAGTTGGTTGCATCAACTATATTATTAATAGATTTCTGCCCCATTGTTTGTAGTTTGTCTTTTAGCCACTTAGGAGAATCTTTTACTTTTATATCAGTTATTACCCTAGCACTGTATCTTAGACACAATGATTTTTCTTTAATATCAACCCTTACAAAGTCTTTTGTTGGCATGCTTGATTCTCTTAACTTAATCCTTGGTATTTGTAATTTTTTATCAGTCAAAGCAGCAACTTCTCTTGCAATGCCAATATATGACAAGCAATCATGCGCTCTATTAGGAAGTATGTCGATGCTTAAAATATAATCAGATCCTTTTTTCTTAACGTCTTCAACTTCAAAAGAATGCATAGTCAATAAATCAGCCAATTTTTCTGGCTTAGGCAAGGATCCGACATATTCTTTTAACCAATTATATGATATATTCATAGTTTTTATCTGGCATTGTCTTTATCCATATTTTCCTGATTTCTTTTCTTGTCTATTTCACTTCCAATCATATCATCAATCCAATTAATAAATTGCTCATTGGATCTTTTTTTCTCTTCTTCCTTCATTTCTTCAATCTTTTTCCTAGCGCTTTCTAATTGAGCCTGAGCAGAATCAAGATCATCTTTTCCATCGTCTATGTAAGATATATATTTAGAAAAAATATCCTTACATTCTTCAGTAAGATGTTTTGGCTCAATACCGCCCCAAGGAGTCCCTCCTAAAAAGGGCTCTTTTTTACTTTTCTCAATCTCTTTTTTCTTTATTTCCTCCAGTCTTGTCATTGTGTTCTTTTTTTCCTCCATATTTTTTTCAATTGATTCTTTCATGCTTTCATTCACCTCTCCTAAAGATGAAAATTAATAATTAATTATTAAAATTGATTTAAAAACCTTAAATCTCCAGAATACAACAACCTTATATCATCTATCTTATACTTAAGCTTAACAATTCTATCAATCCCCACGCCAAAAGCAAATCCTTGCCACTCTCTAGGAATATATCCTGCCGCCTTAAAAACGTTTGGATGAACCATACCTGCGCCTAATATTTCCAACCAATCACCTCCCTCTTGTCTCATATCAATTTCAAAACTAGGTTCTGTAAAAGGAAAATATCCAGGCCTTATTCTCATTTCTACATTCTCTCCAAAAATACTCTTCAAAAAATCTTTAATTACTGCTTTAAAATTAGCAATATTTATGCTTCTGTCGACAACAAGCCCCTCAACTTGATAAAATGTATGAGAATGAGATGCATCTGTAGCCTCATATCTAAATGTCCTGCCAGGAACAATAATCTTAAAGGGAGGAGTTTTTCTTTCCATATATCTAACCTGCATAGGGCTGGTATGAGTACGCAATAATTTATTAGCAAATCCCTTTAACCAAAACGTATCCCACATATCTCTAGCAGGATGATCTTTTGGGATATTTAGAGCATCAAAATTATAGTAATCCGTCTCAACGTCAGGGCCTCTTACTATTTCAAAACTCATTGATGTAAAAAAATCTTCTGTTTTTTTCAAAATATGGCTAATAGGATGCAGATTTCCCCTTAGCTTCTTTTTTCCAGGCGCAGTAACGTCTATTCTTTCCCCAGAACCCATCTCTTTGCTTTCAATTCTAGTCTTCTGCTCATTTAAAATAGAGCTTATTTCTTTTTTTGCTTTATTGGCTTCAGATCCTAGTTTTTTTCTCTTTTCAAGAGATAAGTCTTTTAAGGACCTTAAAACTTGGGTAAGCTCCCCTTTTCTCCCTAAAATTTTAATTCTAAGGTTTTCTAAATCATCAAGGCTCTCAGCCTCTTTTATTTCTTTAATAGCTCTTTTTTTAATTTCATTTATATTCATATTCAAAATTTAAAACTTTGCAATATTAAAAGAAAAACGATAGATATTGAAATAAGGATTGTTAACCAATAAGGAATTTTTAATTGCTTATAAAGTGAATTAAAAAATGTAATTAGAACAACAAAAACAATTATGTAAAAGAATATTATTGTAAGTGTGCTGGCTTCAAAAGGATCAACAGTAAACAAAAAAACAAAAAACAGCACCAAAAAAACAGCTAAAATAAGTAGGTTTAATTTAATAAAAAAACTTTGCTTCATATTCTTTAATATATGAGTCTATATATTAATTTTATCAAAAAATAAAAGGCAGTGCAAATTAAAAAACTGGCAATTTTACCAGCTTTTTATGCGGGGATTACTTGATGATTTTAGAACTATTGATTGGTATGAGATTAAAAAAGAAATTGATTGTTTAAAGCCAATTTTATCAAGATTTAAATTACAGACGATGAGTTAAGAGATAAAAAAAGAGAGCCCCAAGTCAATTTTGACGAGGAAGCCCTCAAGAAAAAGCGTAGATTTTTCAGGCTTTTTTAAGCTTGACACTGGCAAAAGGAAAAATAAATCCCTTTTTATAATGGTCAGAACCAATTGTGAATTCTTCCCAACATTGGACCTGACAGCTCATAAAACCCTCTTCTTGTTCGCCAGCCACATTGAATGGACCCATATATCTCACCACTTTTCCGATAACAATGTTTCTGTTTTTGAAAAAGCCATCTCTTCTTCCAATATCAACAATTTTACACAAATCACAAAATTTAAATTTTTTCATCTGAATACCTCCTTTTATTTTTTTCAAACTAAAAACAATATATCACAGCAATGATATATTGTCAATAGTAAATATACGATTTTCGGACCCGACCGGATTTGAACCGGCGATCTCCTCCGTGACAGGGAGGCGTGTTAAACCGCTACACCACGGGTCCAGAGGGCGGGATTCAATCCCACCCTAAGCAGGATCTGTAAACAGAAGCCTGCTGCAGTAGCGGGAGT
>WJLL01000001.1 GCA_014728535.1 Candidatus Portnoyibacteriota bacterium | reverse complement strand
TGGTCTCATTTCTACTCCATAAATTGTTGCAAATCTTAGCATATTATGTTTTAACCCATAAAGTTTGTGATATCCTAATACAGCATATTCCCCTGCTAGCTTTGAGCAGGCATATATTTCTGTTGGATTTGGATGTGATTTTTCATCTATTGGATGAGTTTCTTGATTTCCATACACGCAACATGTAGATGCATATTGAAGAAATGTGTTGTGCTTTGCACAAGCTACAGCAATGTTTGTTGTTCCTGTTACATTAATATCCATTGTTTCTATTGGATATTCTCTTGACCAATTCAGATCTGCTGCTGCTGCAAGATGAAAAACTACATCTTTGCCTGCAATTGCTTTTTCTACTTGTTCATAGTTTCTGATGTCTTTGCCATTAATAAAATCGAAGTTTTCTACTTTATGGCCTTCTTTTTCTAGGGCTCTAATAAGGCGTTTTCCTATAAAGCCGCCTCCTCCTGTTACTAATATTTTTTTTGGCTTTGATTTTTTCATAAAAAAAATAAGGAAATAAATATTAATTTACCTCAATTTTTTAAGTATAATCTATTTAAATTACTATTGTCAACAAGATAAATTTAAGGTAGAATGATATTTGATAATTAATTAGCAAATTATGAAAGTTAAGAAGCTTATTTTAATATTGGGAGATATAGTGATGATGTATTTGGCTTTAGGATTGGCTTTGGCCTTACGCTATAAAGGGTTTGATTTTGGCATATTTGAGAATCATATTGTTCCTTTTTCTATTATTTATTTAATCTGGATTATTGTTTTCTATATTCATAATCTTTATGACATTGATTTGGCTAAGAATAATATAGATTTTTCTTCTGCTTTGATTCGGGCTATTCTTGTTAGTGCTTTAATTTCTCTTGCCTTCTTTTATTTAGTACCAGGCTTTGTTGTTAGTGATATTACTCCAAAAACAAATTTGTTTTTGGATATTATAGTTTTTGTAATCTTGTTTTATGCCTGGAGATCTTTGTTTAATTTTTTAGTTGGATCTTCTAAAAAAATCAATGTAGCTATTGTTGGATACAATCCACAGGCTGTTGAATTAGCTAAAGAAATATTTAAAAATCCACAAAAAGGATATAGGTTGAAGGTGTTTTTTAAAAATGTAGGTCCTGATCAGATTGAGGGATTAGAGGGAGTTAAAATTAAAAATGGATTTAAAAATTTAAAAGAAATTTTAATTGAAGAAAAAATAGAGATTGCTGTTATTGCTCCTGAAATAAATAGGTCTATTGAATTGATTGAAACATTATTTGAATGTATAAGGCATAAAATAGATGTTGTTAATTTGCCTGTTTTTTATGAGAAGTTTATTAAAAAAATTCCTATTTCTACAATCAACAGGGTTTGGTTTTTGGAGAATATATCTCAAAGGCCCAAATTTAGTTATGAAAAATTTAAAAGATTTTTTGATTTTGTCTTGGGTCTGATTTTTCTTGTTGTTACTATTCCTGTTTGGCTTATTATTGCTATTTTGATTAAAATAGATTCTCCTGGGCCTGTATTTTATACTCAAAAAAGAATTGGTAAAGGAGGAGAAGAAATTAGTATTATTAAATTCCGTTCAATGATTAAAAACGCTGAAGCTAATGGAGCTGTTCGCGCTGAAAAAAAAGATAAAAGAATTACAGGAGTTGGAAGATTTTTAAGAAGAAGCAGGCTTGATGAATTGCCTCAGTTTTTAAATGTTATTAAAGGAAAAATGAGTCTTGTTGGGCCTAGAGCTGAAAGAGGAGAATTTCATGAAAAACTTCAGGAAGAGGTTCCTTTTTTCCAAGAAAGATATTTAATAAAGCCAGGATTGACTGGATGGGCCCAAATAAAGCATGGATATATTTCTTCTTTAGAAGATGATTTTGAAAGAGTTCAATACGACCTTTACTATATTAAAAACAGATCATTTTTGCTTGATCTGGGCATAATTCTTAAAACAATTAATATTGTACTCCGTGGAGGAGGTAGATAAAAATATGGAAAAATTATCTGTTATAATACCGGCATATAATGAGGAAAGGACTATAAGCAATGTCATAGAAGAATTGAAAAAAGAATTAGATTCTCTTAATTTAGAATATGAAATTATTGTTATTAATGATGCTTCTACTGATAAAACTGGGGATATTTTAAAGAGAATTGATGGTATAAAATTAATAAATCATCCATATAATAAAGGATATGGAGCTGCTTTAAAAACAGGAATTAATAATGCTGAATATGAAAATTTGCTATTTTTTGATGCAGATGGGCAGCATAAAGCTAAATATATTTCAGACATGATGAAACATATAAAAGAATTTACTATGATTGTCGGATCAAGAAAAGGATACAAGGGACCTTTTATTCGACAACCAGGAAAAAGGATGTTGATGTGGTTGGCTAATTATTTAAGCCAACAAAAGATACCTGATTTAAATTGTGGATTTAGAATTGTTAAAAAGAATAGAATTAAAAAATTCACCCATCTTTTATGTGATGGGCTTTCTTTTTCAACAACAAGCACTTTAATATTTATAACAGAAGATCTTCCAATAAAGTATGTCCCTATAACTATAAACAAAAGGAATCAAGGCAAGAGCAGCGTAAAACCAAAGCATGCAATTGATAGTTTTATGCTTATTCTTAGAATTATTATTCTTTCTTCTCCTCTTAGAGTTTTTTTGCCAGTAAGTTTTTTATTATTTCTTGGAGGTCTGATTTCTATAACATACAATATTTTCTTTCAATCCTTTAATATTACCGATATAACTATATTGTTTTTCATATCCTCTTTGCTAGTTTTCTTTTTTGGCTTAATAGCTGATCAAGTTTCAGCAATAAGGAAAGAAATTAATAAATAGATACATGTGTGGCATATTTGGAATAACAATACAAAAAGATTCTGATCTTAAAAAGTCATTAATTCAAAAAAAAATAAATGATCTTTTTAAATTATCAAAGTCAAGAGGGAAAGAGGCAGGAGGAATTGCAATACATAGTAAAAAAACAATTCATGTATATAAAGAGCCAATTTCACCAAGTAAAATAATTAAACAAAAAGAATATAAGAAGCTGATTAAAAAAGCTCTAAGTGATCCTCCTATTGCTATTATTGGACATTCAAGACTAGTAACGGACGGAATAGAAAGCTCTAATGAAAATAATCAACCGGTTATTAAAAGTGGCATTGTCGGAGCTCACAATGGCATTATTACAAACACAAAAGATCTTTTTAAAAAATTCTCAATAAAAAGAGAATATGATGTTGATACAGAAATAATATTAGGATTAATAAAAAAGTTTAGTGAAAAAGAGAATTCTCTTGTTAGAGCGATTCAAAAAACCTTCTATAATATCAAGGGATCTGCTTCTCTTGCATTGTTATTTAAAGACAGTCCTTATTTGATTTTAGCAACAAATACTGGCTCTCTTTATGTTTCCATTAATAAAAGGGAGTGTTTTTTTATTTTTGCATCTGAAAAAAACATACTAAAAAAACTTGGTTGTAATATTAAAGACATATCTCAGGTCAAG